>NZ_MPBM01000073.1:0-71923 GCF_001907715.1 Pseudomonas sp. BTN1
GTAGAGGTGTCAACATGTGAGAGTAGGTCATCGTCAAGATTAAATTCCGAAACCCCAATTGCGAAAGCAGTTGGGGTTTTGTTTTGCGCGCTCGAAAAGTGTCCGCCTTGTCCCCGCACGCCTGTCAGGCTGTGCCCGCCCCGTGCGCCACAGTGCTAAAGTCCACCCCTCGATTTTGCTTTTCCCAAGGAAGCCGTTATGCCGGACGCGACGTCCCTCAGCCCTGGATTCATGGTGGTTCACGGCAACCGCCTGGACGAACTGCGCAGCCTGGTGGTCAGTTGGATGCGCCGTTACCCACTGGCGCCTTTGGAAAACGAAATCGCCCTGGTACAAAGTAACGGCATCGCCCAGTGGCTGAAGCTGGCCTTGGCTGAAGATCCGCAAGAAGATGATATGGGCGGCTGTGGCATTGCCGCAGCCATCGACGTACAACTGCCTGGCAGCTTTATGTGGCAGCTCTATCGCATGGTCCTGGGCCGCGACGAAATCCCGCCCAAGTCCCTGCTTGATAAAGCCCCGCTGACCTGGCGCCTCATGCGTCTGTTACCCGAGCTGATCGACCAACCGCACTTCGAACCTCTGCAACGCTTCCTGACGCAAGACACCGACCTGCGCAAACGCTACCAACTCGCCGAGCGCCTGGCTGACCTCTTCGACCAATACCAAGTCTACCGTGCCGACTGGTTGGAAGATTGGGCCGCAGGTCGGCACCAACTGCGCAATGGTCGAGGTGAGTCCAAACCGCTCAACCCAGCCAACTGCTGGCAAGCCGAGCTGTGGCGCGCGCTGCTGCTGGATGTGGGTGAAGCAGGCATGGCCGAAAGTCGGGCCGGCGTACATCAGCGTTTCATCGAGCGCATCAACAGCCTTGAACAAGCACCGCCCGGCTTGCCTCCCCGGGTGATCGTCTTCGGCATCTCATCGCTGCCGGCCCAGGCGCTGGAAGCCTTGGCGGGTCTGGCCCGTTTCAGCCAGGTCCTGCTCTGCGTGCATAACCCCTGCCGCCATCATTGGTCGGACATCGTCGCTGACAAAGACTTGCTGCGTAACGAATACAAACGCCAGGCGCGCAAAGCGGGCATGCCCGTCACTATCGACCCACAAACTTTGCACCAGCACGCCCATCCGCTGCTCGCTGCCTGGGGCAAGCAGGGCCGTGATTACATCAGTCTGCTGGACAGCTACGATGATCCCAACAGCTACCGCGCCGCATTTCGCGACGGTCGTATCGACCTGTTCAGCGACAGCGAACCCACCACGCTGCTCAACCAACTCCAGGACGATATCCTTGAACTGCGCCCGTTGAATGAAACCCGTGAACGGTGGCCCGCTGTCGACTTGCAACGCGATACTTCGATCCGTTTCCATATCGCCCACAGCGCCCAGCGCGAAGTAGAAATCCTCCACGACCAATTACTTCATCGCTTCAGCGCCGACCCCACCTTGCGCCCTCGGGATATCATCGTCATGGTCCCCGACGTCGACAGCTACGCACCGCATATTCGCGCGGTCTTCGGCCAGCTCGAACGCCATGACCCACGCTTTATCCCCTTCACCCTCACAGACCAAGGTCAACGTGGCCGCGACCCGCTGTTGATTGCTGTGGAGCACCTGCTCAAACTCCCCGACAGCCGCTTCCCCGTCAGCGAAATCCTCGATCTGCTCGACGTCCCGGCCCTGCGCGAACGCTTCGCCATCAAAGAGCGTGACCTGCCCACCTTGCATCGCTGGATCGAAGGGGCCGGCATCCGCTGGGGCCTGAATGCCGAGCAACGCGCCGGTTTGGGCCTGCCCGCGGAACTGGAGCAGAACAGCTGGCGATTCGGCCTGCGCCGTATGCTGCTGGGCTATGCCGTCGGCACCGGCACGGCCTGCGACGGTATTGAACCTTATGACGAAATCGGTGGCCTCGATGCGGCCTTGATCGGCCCGCTGGTCGGCTTGCTCGACGCCTTGCACGATGCCCATCAAGCGCTATCGGAACCCGCCGCGCCACAGGCCTGGGGCGAGCGTCTACAACGGTTGATGCAGCTGTTTTTCCTGCCCAGCAGCGAGCACGATGACTACCTGCTGGGCCAGCTCGAACAGCTAAGAGAAACCTGGCTGGAAACCTGCGAATCCGTCGGCTTGCAAGACGAGTTACCCCTTACGGTAGTACGTGAGGCATGGCTTGCCGGATTGGATCAGGGGCGCCTGTCCCAGCGCTTCCTGGCGGGAGCGGTCAATTTCTGTACGCTCATGCCCATGCGTGCGATCCCGTTCAAGCTGGTCTGCCTGCTCGGCATGAACGACGGCGATTACCCGCGGGCCCAGCCACCCCTGGATTTTGACCTGATGGGCAGCGATTACCGCCCCGGCGACCGTTCTCGCCGTGAAGACGACCGCTACTTACTGCTCGAAGCGCTGCTGTCAGCCCGTGACCAGCTGTATATCAGCTGGGTAGGCCGCAGCATCCGTGACAACAGTGATCGCCCGGCCTCGGTACTGATCGGCCAACTGCGCGACCACTTGGCCAGCGGCTGGCAGCACGCCAACAATGATCAGCCGCTGCTCGACGCAATGACCCAAGAGCACCCGCTGCAACCCTTCAGCGCACGCTACTTCCACGAAGGCGATTCGCTGTTCAGCTATGCCCGCGAATGGCAATTGCTGCATCAGGCACCGGCGGTCATCACCCAAGAGCAAGGCTTGACCCCTCACCAACAGGAAGAACCCCTGAGCCTTGGCCAGTTACAGGACTTCCTGCGCAATCCGGTCAAACACTTCTTCAGCCAGCGCCTGAAAGTATTCTTCGAAGCCGCTGAAGTGCCCCTGGCTGATGAAGAACCCTTCGTGCTTGACGCATTGCAACGCTACAGCTTAAGCGACAGCCTGCTGAACGCGGCCCTCACCCAACCCGACCAACTCGATCAGGCGCTCAACGCCCAGGCCCTGCGCCTGCAAGGCAGCGGCCTGCTGCCGATGGTCGGTTTCGGTGAATGCCTGCGTAACGAGTTGATCGAGCCGTTGCCGGACCTGGTGCAACGCTATCAACACCTTCTAGCGCTGTGGCCCACCCCGCATACTGGCGCTGAACCGATCAGCTTTGCGTACCAAGGTATCCAGCTGGAAGGTTGGATCAGCGGTCTGCACCGACGCAGTGATGGCGGACTGTTAAGCGTCACCACCATCCCCAACAGTATTGGCTCGATCAAGACACGCAAGTGGCACCGCCTCATCCGCCCTTGGGTCAATCACGTGGTGGCCTGCGCCTGTGGCCTGCCCTTGAGCACCGGCCTGGTAGCCAGTGACGACACCTTGTTGTTGGCCCCACTGGACAAGGCCGGCGCCGAGGACATCCTCGGTAACCTGCTGTTGGCCTGGCACACGGGAATGAGCGCGCCGCTACCGGTCGCAGTGAAAACCGCGTTCGCCTGGCTCGGCCAGACTGACCCCACCAAGGCCCAAGCGGCAGCGAGCAAAGCCTATGAAGGCGATGGCATCACCACAGACGGCGAACGCCGCGAAACGCCTGCCCTTACGCGGCAATTTCCCGACTACGCGGCCCTGGTCGCCAGTGAAGAGTTCGAAGGCTGGTGCGAAACCCTGTATCGCCCGCTGATCAACGCCCCCTGGCGATCGCTTTCCAGCACGGAGGCTGACGCATGATCGGCAAACCCTTGGCCCTGGCGTTCCCGCTCAAAGGCAGCCAGTTGATTGAAGCCAGTGCCGGCACCGGCAAGACCTTCACCATCTCCGCCTTGTACCTGCGCCTGGTGCTCGGCCACGGCGGTGGTGAGTCCGGTTTCGGCCGCGAACTGCTGCCACCGCAAATCCTCGTGGTGACGTTCACCGACGCCGCCACCAAGGAGCTGCGTGAACGCATCCGCATCCGCCTGGCCGAAGCCGCGCGCTTTTTCCGTGACGAAATCGAGCAGCCTGATGCGCTGATTGCCGACCTGCGTGAGCAATATGAACCGCAGCAATGGCCCGCCTGCGCTAACCGGCTGGACATCGCCGCCCAATGGATGGATGAAGCCGCCGTCTCGACGATCCACAGTTGGTGCCAGCGCATGCTGCGCGAACATGCGTTCGACAGCGGCAGCCTGTTCACCCAGACCCTGGAAACTGACCATAGCGACCTGCTGGGCGAAGTGCTGCGCGACTACTGGCGATTGTTCTGCTACCCAATGCACGACGATGCCCTCAACTGGGTGCGCAACCATTGGGGCGGCCCCGCGGCGCTGATGCCACGGGTGCGTGCGTTGTTCGGCAGCGAGCGGCCCACCGACGAAACCCGCGAGCCAGCCGAACTGATCACCGCCTGCCTGCAAGAACGTCGTGCCGCGCTGGTTGCTCTCAAGGCACCCTGGCAACAATGGGCCGCCGAGCTGCGGGATATCTGCCTGCAAGCCGTGGCCGCCAAGGCGGTCGATGGGCGCAAGATGCAAGCGCGCTACTTCGAGCCCTGGTTCGAAAAGATCAGCGCCTGGGCCGCTGACGAAACCCTGGAACAACTGGACATCGGCACCGGCTTCACCCGCCTGACGCCTGACGGCATGGCCGAAGCGTGGAAAGGCGAGCCGCCGCAGCACCCTGGCATCGAGGCCATGGCCAGCCTCAAAGCCAGCCTCGACGCCTTGCCAACGCCCGACGCGGCGGTGCTGCAACACGCTGCCGGCTGGGTCGGCAAACGCTTCGAGGAAGAGAAACGTCGCCGCGCCGAGATGGGGTTTGACGACATGCTGATCCGCCTCAACGCCGCCCTCCAGGCAGACGGTGGCGAGCGCCTGGCCAGCGTGATCCGCGAGCAATTCCCGGTGGCCCTGATCGATGAATTCCAGGACACCGACCCGGTGCAATACAGCATCTTCGACAGCATCTACCGCATCGAAGAAAACCACCTCGACAGCGGCCTGTTCCTGATCGGCGACCCCAAGCAGGCGATCTACGCCTTTCGCGGCGCCGACATCTACACCTACCTGCGCGCCCGGCAATCCACCACCGGCCGTCATCACACCCTGGGCACCAACTTCCGCTCCAGCCATGCGATGGTCGAGGCGGTGAATCACGTGTTCCAGCGTGCGGAAACCGGTCGTGGTGCGTTCCTGTTCCGTGAGCCCAATGGGGATAACCCGGTGCCGTTTCACCCGGTGCTGTCCCAAGGCCGCAGCGAACACCTGCAGGTCGACGGCCAACCAATGCCGGCCATGAACCTTTGGCACCTGCCCACCGACCAGCCGATTTCCAACGTGGTTTACCGTCAACACCTGGCCGCCGCCTGCGCCACGCAAATCGTTGCGCTGCTCAACGGTGGGCAGCAAGGCACGGCGGGCTTTGTAATAGAGGGTAACCTCAAGGGCGTGTTGCCGTCAGACATCGCCATCCTCGTGCGCGATGGCAAGGAAGCCCAGGCCGTGCGTGCCGAACTGGCCCGCCGTGGCGTGCGCAGTGTGTACCTGTCGGATAAAGACTCGGTGTTTGCCGCCCAGGAAGCCCATGACCTGTTGGCCTGGTTGAAGGCTTGCGCCGAACCCGATGTCGAACGCCCGCTGCGTGCCGCCCTGGCCTGCGTCACCCTGAACCTGTCCCTATCGGAGCTGGAGCGTCTGAATCAGGACGAACTGGCGTGGGAATCACGGGTGATGCAGTTCCGTGGCTACCGTGCCATCTGGCGTACCCAAGGCGTGTTGCCGATGCTGCGTCGCCTGCTCCACGACTTCAAGCTGCCGCAAACCCTCATCGCCCGCAGTGATGGCGAGCGGGTGCTGACCAACCTGTTGCACCTCAGTGAATTGTTGCAACAGGCCGCCTCGGAACTGGATGGCGAGCAGGCGTTGATCCGTCATTTGGCCGAGCATCTGGCGCTGTCGGGACAGGCCGGTGAAGAGCAGATCCTGCGCCTGGAAAGCGACGAGCAACTGGTCAAAGTGGTGACCATCCACAAATCCAAGGGCCTGGAATACGACCTGGTGTTCTTGCCGTTCATCTGTTCGGCCAAGCCTGTGGACGGCAGTCGCTTGCCGCTGCATTACCACGATGGACAGGGCAAGTCCCACGTCAGCCTGCGACCCACGGCCGAGCTGATCGCCCAAGCCGACGATGAGCGCCTGGCCGAAGACCTGCGTTTGTTCTATGTGGCCTTGACCCGCGCCAAACACGCCTGCTGGCTAGGCATCGCCGACCTCAAGCGCGGCAATAACAGCAGCTCGGTCTTGCACCTGTCGGCGTTGGGCTATTTGCTTGGTGCTGGCGCGTCGTTAGGCGAATCAGCGGGTCTGGCGCGCTGGTTGCTGGACTTGCAGCAAGGCTGCGCGGCCATCGGTTATGACCATGTGCCGGACGCCCAAGACATCCTGTTCCACCCGCCGCGCAATCAAGCGACCCTGCTCGCACCATTGCTGCCTGAACGTAAGGCCACGGAAAACTGGTGGATTGCTTCCTACAGTGCCTTGCGCATTGGCGACAGCATGAGCGCCGCCAGTCTTGAAGCACCGGAAAGCCCCCAGGCCCAGAAACTGTTCGATGACGAACGCCTCGACCCCGATGCGCCACGGGAAGTGGTGGCGTCCGGCGGTGATATTCATCGTTTCCCACGCGGTCCTAATCCAGGCACCTTCCTCCACGGCTTGTTGGAGTGGGCCGGTGAAGAGGGTTTCAACGTGACGCCCGAGGCCATCGAAAAAGCCGTGGGCGCACGTTGTAACCGCCGCAACTGGGAAGGCTGGATCGTCACCCTCAGCGGCTGGCTGGGTCATCTGTTGCAAACGCCGTTGCCGCTGTACAACGACCACGTGACCTTAAGCGGCCTTCAGCAGTACCAGATCGAAATGGAGTTCTGGTTCGCCAGTCACACAGTCGATGTGCTGGCCCTCGACAAACTGGTGTGCCAGCACACCCACGGCGGTGTTTCCCGTGTGGCCGCTGAGCCGGTGCTGCTCAACGGCATGTTCAAGGGGTTTATCGACCTGACGTTCGAACACGATGGCCGCTACTACGTGGCGGACTACAAATCCAATTGGCTCGGCCCCGACGATTCGGCCTACACCCAGCAAGCCATGGAGCACTCGATTCTTGAGCATCGGTACGACCTGCAATACGTACTTTACCTGCTGGCCCTGCACCGCCAGCTCAAGGCGCGCCTGCCTGATTATGACTACGACCAGCACGTCGGCGGCGCCCTGTACCTGTTTCTGCGTGGCACCCAGTCGGTGAGCCAGGGGGCGTATTTTACCCGGCCGCCCCGCGAGCTGATCGAAAGTCTGGATCTGCTGTTCCAGGGCAAGCCTATCCCGCCCAAGGTCGAGCCCGTCTGGGAACAAGGAGTGTTGCTATGAGCCTGTCGCCGTTACCGCTAGAGGAGCTGGCACCGCTGAGTCGCGCCACCGACCTGGTGCAGTTGCTTGAGCGTTGGGTCGAGCGTGGCTGGTTGCGGGCCCTGGACAAAGCCTTCGTCGGCTTCCTGCATGAGCTTGACGCCCAGGCCGACCCCTTGGTCTTGTTGGCGGCCGCCTTGACCAGCCATCAACTGGGCCATGGTCACGTCTGCCTTGACCTGTTCGAAACCCTCAAGGCGCCGGACTTCGCCCTGTCATTGCCGCCCGAAGGCGACCTGCACGCTGGCGCCATGCTGCTGCCGTCGCAATTGCTGCACGACCTGGACGGTGCCCATTGGTGCCATGCCCTGGCGTGCAGCCCATTGGTAGCGCTGGCGGTCGATGGCAGCGACGCGGCCCAGAGTCGTCCGTTGGTGTTGTCTGGCAAGCGCCTGTACCTGCGCCGCTACTGGACCTACGAGCGACGTATCGACCGCGCCCTGCGCCTGCGCCTTGCGAACGTGGAGCCCGCAGCTGCCGATTTGCCACAACGCCTCAACCGCCTGTTCGACCAACCGGCGCCCGACGGTGTAATTGACTGGCAAAAGCTTGCCTGTGCCCTGGCAACCCGCGGCGCCTTCAGTATCGTCACCGGCGGCCCCGGCACCGGCAAGACCACCACCGTGGTGCGCCTGCTCGCGTTGTTGCAGGCACCCGCTGTGGAGTCCGGCAGCCCGTTGCGTATTCGCCTGGCTGCGCCCACCGGTAAAGCCGCTGCGCGGCTGACCGAATCCATCAGCCAGCAAGTGCTGTCACTGACAGTGCCCGACGACGTGCGGGAAAAAATCCCGACCCAGGTCACCACGGTTCATCGCCTGTTGGGCAGCCGTCCGGGCACCCGCCACTTCCGGCATCACTTGGGTAATCCATTGCCGCTGGACGTGCTGGTGGTGGATGAAGCCTCGATGATTGACCTGGAAATGATGGCCAACCTGCTCGATGCCTTGCCGCCCCATGCGCGTCTGGTATTGCTGGGCGACAAGGACCAGTTGGCGTCGGTGGAGGCCGGTGCGGTACTCGGCGATTTGTGCCGTGACGCCGAAGCCGGCTGGTACAGCCCGCAGACTCTGCAATGGCTGCAAGCGGTCAGCGGCGAAGACCTCAGTGCCAGCGGCCTGCAAGAAGACCTCGATGCCCGTCATCCCCTGGCCCAGCAGGTGGTGATGCTGCGCTATTCGCGTCGTTTCGGCGAAGGCAGCGGCATCGGCCAACTGGCGCGCTGGGTCAACCAGCAGAATGCCGAAGAGGCTCGTCAGTTGCTGGCCGCGCGCCGTCATGACGACCTGTTTTGCCTAAGCCTCAAGGGCGAGCATGACCACGCCCTTGAGCGCTTGGTGCTGGACGGGCAGGGCGACGGCGCCCAGGGTTATCGCTACTACCTGAACCTGTTGCAATCGGCACGTCCACCTCTGGATACGCCGCGCGATGACCCGGCCTGGACCTATTGGGCGCAACAATTGTTGCAAGCCTTTGATGCGTTCCAATTGCTCTGTGCCGTGCGCAAAGGGCCCTGGGGGGTTGAAGGGCTGAACCAGCGCATCACCGCGGCCCTGCGCAAAGTCCGCCTGATCGAAGGCGACGAGCAGTGGTACGAGGGCCGTCCGGTCTTGATGACCCGTAACGACTATGGCTTGGGCCTGATGAACGGGGACATCGGCATCGCGCTGAAACTGCCCGAAAGCGATGGCGGCCCCCACGTGCTACGCGTGGCCTTCCCACGTAACGATGGCCAGGGTGGCGTACGTTTCGTGCTGCCCAGCCGCTTGAATGATGTCGAAACCGTGTATGCGATGACCGTACACAAATCCCAGGGCTCGGAGTTCATCCATACGGCGCTGATCCTGCCGGATGCTTTGAACCCGGTGCTGACCAAAGAATTGATCTATACCGGTATTACCCGCGCCAAGCGCTGGTTCAGCTTGATCGAGCCCCGGGGTGGCGTGTTTGAAGAGGCGGTACGGCGCAAGGTCAAGCGTTTGAGCGGGTTGATGCTGGAGTTGGACGCCGCACCGGAAAAAACTGACTGATAGGTCATGAAATATTTCTGATTCAGATGTCTGATTTTTCTGAAAAAATAGTAGGCCCCGTGCCAGCCGTGCTGCGCGGGGGTTCCCGCCGCTGTGCTATCGTTGCGGCATCACCCTGGAAAATACCTGAGAGAAGTGCTGCATGAACGTGGCTGTCTCGCCCACAGAGCGCAGTTTGAGCTGGAGACGCATGTTGCGGGTGGCGGTTCTGTGCCTGCTCGCGCCGCAGGTATGGGCGCAGACGCCCAGCCTCGCCGAGCAGCGCGCCCAGGCGGTCACCCAGGTCGTGCTGGGTATTCTCAGCTACGCGCGGTGGCCGGTGGAGCCTGCGCAATTGCGGCTGTGCATTGTCGGGCCGACTCAGTACACCGATGACCTGGTCAAAGGCACTACCCAGGCCACCGGTCGTCCGGTGCGGGTGCGGCGCCTGCTGGTCGATCATCCGGATATCGTCAATGCCTGCGACGCCATCTACATCGGCAAAATCACGCCTGACGAACGCAACCGCCTGTTTACTTCGTTGATTGGCCACCCTGTGCTCAGCATCAGCGAAGGGGGCGACCAATGCACGGTGGGCAGCCTGTTCTGCCTGCGGGTCAGCGATGAGCAGGTGTCATTCGAGGTCAATCTGGATTCCGTCGCCCGCAGCGGCGTGCGTATCCATCCCAGTGTGTTGCAGTTGTCTCGCCGTCGAGCGCCTGGCTCATGAGCCGCGATAAAGTGCGGCCGACCCTGCGTTCGGTGATTGCCCGCGGGCATATGATCTTGGCGCTGGTAGCGGTGACCCTGGCCAGTGTTTCCCTGACCCTGCTCGGCGTGCTGGCCCTGCGGGTTTACGCCGAGCACAACCTGCACCTGATCGCCCGCTCCATCAACTACACCGTGGAAGCGGCCGTGGTGTTCAACGATAGCGCGGCGGCCACCGAAGCCCTGAGCCTGATTGCCTCCACCGAAGAAGTGGCCCAGGCAGAAGTATTTGATATCAACGGCAAGCTGCTGGCGCGCTGGGTTCGCCCGGAAACCGGCATGTTGTCACGGGTCGAGCTGCAAATAGCGCACGCCCTGCTCGAACAGCCCATCAGCCAGCCGATTCTGCGCCAGGGGCAAACTGTCGGCAGCATCCACCTGGTCGGCCACGGTGGCAGCCTGTTGCGCTTTTTGCTCAGCGGTCTGGTCGGGATTTTGATCTGCACAGCGCTCAGCGCCTGGGTGGCATTGCACCTGTCGCGGCGTCTATTGAATGGCATCACCGTGCCATTGCAACGCTTGGCCGCCGTCGCCCACGCCGCCCGCAGCGAACGAGACTTCGACCGCCGCGTACCCTCGGCGCAGATCGCCGAGCTCGACAGCCTGGGCAGCGACTTCAATGCCCTGCTCGGTGAGATGGAGGCTTGGCAAAGCCACCTGCAAAGCGAAAACGAAACCCTGGCCCACCAGGCCAGCCACGACAGCCTCACCGGCCTGCCCAACCGCGCGTTCTTCGAAGGCCGGCTGATCCGCGCCTTGCGCAGCGCCGCCAAGGTCAACGAGCGGGTGGCGGTGTTGTTCCTCGACAGCGACCGCTTCAAAGACATCAACGACAGCTTCGGTCACGCCGCTGGCGATGCCGTGCTGGTGGCCGTTGCCGACCGCGTGCGGGCGCAACTGCGCGAGGACGACCTGGTGGCGCGCCTGGGCGGTGATGAATTCGCGGTATTACTGGCGCCCCTGCACAAGGCCGAAGACGCCCATCGCATCGCCGACAAAATCATTGCCAGCATGGACATGCCGATCCCCCTGCCAGGTGATACCCAGGTGTTGACCTCCCTCAGCATCGGTATTGCCATTTATCCCGAGCATGGCGCCACTCCCGGCACCTTGCTCAACGCCGCCGACGCGGCGATGTACCAGGCCAAACGATTGTCCTCGGGCGGCCAGCAAACGGCGGAGTCGGAGCATCCCGTCGTCAACGTTCAACACAGGAGTTGATTCCCTTGTTCGCTAACACACGCATTTTATTTGTTTCTTTACTCGTCGCTTTCCTGGCCCTCAGCGGCTGCCAGACGCCACCCAAAGGCCTGACCCCGGCGCAAGTCGCCGTGCTCAAACAACAAGGCTTCGAGCTGACCGATGAAGGCTGGGCCTTCGGCCTGTCCGGCAAAGTGCTGTTTGGCAGTGACGTCGAAACCCTCAACAAACCCAGCACCGACATCGTCGAACGCATCGGCCAGGCCCTGGTAGGCGCGGGTATCGAGCGTGTGCGTGTCGACGGCCACACCGACGCCTCCGGCAAAGAACCCTACAACGTGGCCCTGTCCCTGCGCCGCGCCAAAAGCGTGGGCAAGGTGCTGACCCGCGTGGGCATGAAAGAAGAAAACATCCAACTGCGCGGCCTGGGCAGCAGCGAGCCGGTGGCGCCGAATACGACCACAGCAGGCCGCACCGAGAATCGCCGGGTGTCAATTGTAGTAATCGCGGACTAAGGCAATTCGCCCGCCTCAACCCGAAACGCAATCTATTGTGGGAGGAGGCCCCCGATAGCCGTGTGTCAGCCAATACAACTGGTGACTGACACACCTATATCGGGAGCAAGCCCCCTCCCACATTTGTTCTGCGGTGTGCTCGCGAGATTGTTCGCTCAACGGCTCGGTGTCATCGCCTGCGGCAAGTCATCCACCACGGCTTTGCCCCTCTCATACAGATAATGCGCGGCCCATGCGTATTGGTCGCCGCGAAAACCTACCAACGACCATTAGGAGTTTTCTCTGTAGGAAAAACCTGTCATGACGAATTTTAATGGCTGGGCTGATGAAGTTTCGCTTTTTCGCAAATGGTGGGCTTAGTTAAATGGACGCTATGAGTAACTACCGTACAGGATTGCGATGAATATAAATGTCAGTCATTTTCGCCAGGGAGTATCTAAAGTCAGGCTTTCAAAAGATGCATTTGCTGAGCTATTGACGGTAAGGGAGTTATTCGAGACTGTAAGTCAAGGTGTTAGATTCGATACCAAGGTCGCTTACATTAATCCTTTACAGTCAAGCGTGCTGAGAGAGGAGCTGAATAGAATACGAAATATGATCGATCATGAAAGTCATGTCTTGATTCTCGATGGCTTTAAGGTGGATAAACTTTCAACGTTCAAATCTCTGGTGTGGACATTCAGTTCCTTACTCGGTGTCCCAATGGTACAGAATCATCTTGGTCATAAAGTGATTGAGGTTTATGACCGAGGTGGCAAAAGCATTGAGGCAGGTGCGAGATACCATCAGACCCGTCAAGGCGCCTATATACATAACGGTGGTGTGAGCGACCCGCTGCCTATCGATTACTTGATCCTGGCCTGTGGACAGAAAGCACTTTTAGGAGGTGAGAGCATTCTCATCGATGCAAGCGCGGTATACGCGGAGTTGATGGCGTTCCCAGACGTATTGGAAGAGCTCAAATGCGACTTCTTTTTTGAGAATCGCGGCATGTCAGAGGATGAGCAACTGTTTAAAGCCCCCATCCTCTACTTTTCCAGTGAAGGTATTCCACTGATCAGATACTTTCGAGTCTACATTGAGTCAGCTCACCTTAAGGCAGGAGTGCCTTTAACAGCAGCTCAAACCCAGGCACTGGACTTTCTGGATACTGTTCTCGATCAGTCATCGGTTCAGCATCGAGTACTGCTGGAGCCAGGGCAAGTGCTTATTTCAGCCGATAACAAGTTTCTGCATACGCGTACGAACTTCATTGATATGAACGCTCCTCGTTCCGAGATCAATGATGCTGAGCCTTTGAGTGATCTGAATCGTTATATGCTACGGCTGTGGTTACGCAAACAATGATGCTTCGGTATTCATAACGTAAGTCCTCCCATATCCGCCATAAGCCGAGCCCCATGGACACCTCCGATATTGCGATCACGTTGGTCTTGGTCTCTGCCTTTATGCACGCCACTTGGAATGCCGTAGTTCGCGCCGGTAGCAGTCGCTTCATGACCTTGGCCATGGTCGACGGCACCGCGCTAGTGATATGCCTGCTGGCGTTGCCGTTTGTCAGTGTGCCTAGCCTGGAGGTATGGGGCTATATACTCGTCTCTGTGGTGCTCAATACGGTGTACCGGCTATTTTTGATTAAAGCGTACGAAACGGGTGACTTCGGTCAGGTTTACCCGGTGATGCGTGGGGTGCCGCCCGTATTGGTCGTGCTGTTTTCTTACTTTCTGCTGCATGAACAGTTGTCCTCCCAGGCGTTGATGGGAGTGTTGCTGATTTGTGTGGGGATTATCAGCTTGACCTTTGTGCGCAGGATGACGGCGCAGATATTCAAGCCGATCCTGATGGCGGTGTGCGCCGGTGCGTTTATTGCGTCTTACACGGTGGTGGATGCTAAAGGTGTAAGAGCCAGTGAGACGGTGCTGCAGTACATTATTTACCTGACAGTATTCCAAAGTATCCCGATCCCGATGCTGGCGTTTTCCAAAGAGCGTTCAACCTTGGCTCGTGCGATACGTGGGCACTGGCGAGTTGGGCTATTAGGCGGTGTTTTTTACCTGGCGTCTTACGGATTGGTGTTGTTTGCCTTGTCGCTGGACGCGGTGGCCAAGGTCTCAGCTCTGCGGGAAACCAGTGTTATTATCGGCGCCATTATTGCCGCGCTGTTCTTTCATGAACGGTTCGGTTGGCGACGGATGCTTTCGGCGTTCGTCATTGTTTGCGGGATCATCTTGATCAAAGTGAGCACCTGATGGCCCAGCGTCCGCCACCCACTCCTATGCTTCAAGCGTTCGTCAGCGCTGCGCAAGCCGGTAGCTTTGCGCGTGCAGCGTCTGAGCTTAACCTCACCGCCAGTGCCATTAGCCATCAAATTGCGGGCTTGGAGGAGTGGTGGGGCGTGTCGTTGTTTGAGCGGCACTCGCGAGGCGTCAAACTGACGGTGGCAGGGCAGGCTTTGTTGCCGGTTACCGATGGTTTCTTCAAATCGCTGGATGGGGTGCTGCATTCACTCAACCCCGGTAAATCCCAACCGCTGTACCTCTCATGCACGTCTTCTCTCTGTTCGACATGGCTGATCCCCAGGATGCACGGTTCTCACACTGAGGCCTCATTCAATCTAGATCTGGTGTTGACCAGCGCCGACATGAACCGCGCCAACCTGGAGGCTCATCAATATGATGTCGCGGTGGTGATGGGGTACGGCGACTACCCGGATCATCATGTCGAATTACTGATGCGCGATGCGGTGTTCCCCGTTTGTTCGCCGGAGTTTCTGCGGTTGAAGGGTGATATCGCGCTGGAGGATGTCGCCCGCAATCCGCTGATTCATCGGGTGGACGATCAGGTGTGTCCGGGATGGGAAAGTTGGTTTGCGTTTCAGGGGCTGGCGGCGCCGCCTTATCACCATGGGCCGAGATTTCCGGATTCGAGCTTGGCGATCAGCCTGGCGGTGAAGGGCGGAGGGATTGCGCTGGGCAGGACTGCGTTGGTGTATGACCAACTGGAAGACGGTGCGTTAGTTGCGTTGAATAGCCCTGTGATGATGTCCCCTGCGGCCTACTACATCATTTGTCGAAACGGGCGTCAGTCGGAGCCGGATATTGCTCGGCTGATTGAATGGCTCAAGAACAGCGCGGGTGAGTTTCTGCGCGAAGTTCAGGCTCGGTATCCGCAAATTGCCGGGGCTGGCGCGGTTTAAATGTGGGAAGGAGCAAGGTCTCCTCCCGCATTCAAACGGTATTCGCTTAACGGCCCGGCGTCATCGCCTGCGTTAAGTCATCCACCACGGCCTTGCCCATCTCACACAGATAATGCGCAGCCCATGCATATTGCTCACCGCGCACATCCATGGCGGCTTCCATCGCGAGTTTCTTGGAGTAAAAAAGTAGGGTGGAGGCGTGTTCCAATGCTTCCTCAATCGGCATGCCGGAATTAACGCGGAACAGTGGTTTTTGGTTTTCGCCGTAGTCGCCGAAGGTGACTACGCCGAGGGTGATGATGGAGGAAAGCGGTGGATCGGGAACGATCTTGGACATGGTTTTTCCTTAGGTTAATAAGTAGAAACCGCCACGGCATGTCGCTAAACATGGAAAGGTGGCAGCTGTGCGCGGGTTAGCGAACCGGTAACCTAGGAACCCGGTAGACCCGAAGGTCTCCCGCGCACAGCCGCCATAACACGATAAGGCGAGCAAAATGGCTAGCCAGGGTGATTTAGGGCGTTGAACCTACGTTTCTCGGGTCGCTAAACCCAGCCGCTGTTTTGCAGCGACCCGAGGAGGCTAGACACTCAAATCCTATGGCGCAATAGGCCAGGGATTCTCTAGGAAACGTCCTGCAATTTAAAGCGAATCGTCGTTGATGGCGCTTTAATCCGCAAACCTGATCTCCCGCGTCTCCCCCATCAACAACCCCTGATTCTGCTCCGTCACTTCCCGGATGTAATCCCACAACAACGTAATCCGCTTCAACTTCCTCAAATCCTCCCGGCAATACATCCAGAACTGTCGCGTAATCGCGATCTGCTCCCCCAGCACCGGCAACAACCGCGGGTCCTGCGCTGCCAGAAAGCACGGCAATATCGCCATCGACCGGCCTTGCTGCGCCGCCACGTACTGCGCGATCACGCTGGTGCTGCGCAAACTCGCGCTGGCGCCGGGCACGACGTTGGCCAGGTACAGCAGCTCCGAGCTGAACGCCAGGTCATCCACGTAGCTGATAAATGGATGCTCGGCCAAGTCCGCAGGTGTGCGAATCGGCGGGTGTTGGTCGAGGTAGTCCTGGGTGGCGTACAGCTGCAGTTTGTAGTCGCACAGTTTGCAGCACACATACGGTCCGTGTTCCGGGCGTTCCAGGGCGATGACGATGTCGGCTTCGCGCTTGGACAGGCTGATGAAGTGGGGCAGGGGCAGGATGTCCACCGAGATCGCGGGATAAGTGTCGACGAAATGGCTCAGTTGCGGGGTGACGAAAAAGCTGCCGAAGCCTTCGGTGCAACCCATGCGCACATGGCCGGACAGTGCCACACCGGACCCGGACACCTGTTCGCAGGCCATGTGCAGTGTGCTTTCGATGGATTCGGCATAACCCAGCAACCGCTGGCCTTCGCTGGTGAGCACGAAGCCGTTGGTCCGGGATTTTTCGAACAGCAGCGTGCCGAGGGACACTTCCAGTGAACTGATGCGTCGCGACACGGTGGTGTAGTCCACCGCCAGGCGCTTGGCGGCCACGCTGGCCTTGCGGGTGCGCGCCACTTCGAGGAAAAACTTCAGGTCATCCCAGTTCAGGGCGCCCAGGGAGGTGATGTTTTTTTGCATATTGGACCGGCTTTTATGTACGTTCTTATTAGAGATTTGCACATCTATACTCCAAAAACAGTCCGAACGCCTCATTCTTCAAGGCGATTCAACGCCTTGGTTCTCTGCATAACGACAACATTCTGGAGACCATATGAACGCATCTGCCGATATTTCCGTGCAACAGGTCAAGTTGCTGATCAACGGCGAGTGGGTCGAGTCCAAAACCACCGAGTGGCAAGACATCGTTAACCCGGCCACCCAGCAAGTGCTGGCCAAAGTCCCGTTCGCCACTGCCGATGAAGTCAACGCCGCCATTGACGCTGCCCATCGCGCTTTCCAGACCTGGAAGCTGACACCGATCGGCGCGCGCATGCGCATCATGCTTAAGCTGCAAGCCTTGATCCGCGAACATTCCAAGCGCATTGCTGTAGTCCTCAGCGCCGAGCAGGGCAAGACCATTGCCGATGCCGAGGGCGATATTTTCCGTGGCCTGGAAGTGGTCGAACACGCCTGTTCCATCGGCACCCTGCAAATGGGCGAGTTCGCCGAGAACGTGGCCGGCGGCGTGGATACCTACACCCTGCGCCAGCCTATCGGCGTATGCGCCGGCATTACCCCGTTCAACTTCCCGGCGATGATTCCGCTGTGGATGTTCCCGATGGCGATTGCCTGCGGTAACACCTTCGTACTCAAGCCTTCCGAGCAAGACCCGTTGTCGACCATGCTCCTGGTGGAGCTGGCGCTGGAAGCCGGCGTACCGGCGGGCGTGCTCAACGTGGTGCACGGCGGCAAGAGCGTGGTAGATGCACTGTGCACCCACAAAGACATCAAGGCGGTGTCCTTCGTCGGCTCGACGGCCGTCGGCACCCATGTCTATGACCTGGCAGGCAAGCACGGCAAACGCGTCCAATCGATGATGGGCGCCAAGAACCACGCGGTGGTGCTGCCGGATGCCAACCGCGAGCACACCCTCAACGCCCTGGTCGGCGCCGGTTTCGGCGCGGCGGGCCAGCGTTGCATGGCCACCTCGGTGGTGGTGCTGGTGGGTGCGGCCAAGCAGTGGCTGCCAGATCTCAAGGCGTTGGCACAAAAGCTCAAGGTCAATGCAGGCAGCGAAGCCGGCACGGATGTCGGCCCGGTGATTTCCAAGCGCGCCAAGGCACGCATCCTTGAACTGATCGAAAGCGGCGTGAAAGAAGGCGCCAAGCTGGAGCTGGATGGCCGCGATATCAAGGTGCCGGGCTTCGAACAAGGTAACTTTGTCGGCCCGACTCTTTTTTCGGGCGTGACCACCGACATGCGCATCTACACCGAGGAAATCTTCGGCCCGGTGCTGGTGGTGCTGGAAGTCGACACCCTCGATCAAGCCATCGCCCTGGTCAACGCCAACCCGTTCGGCAACGGCACAGGTCTGTTCACCCAGAGCGGTGCGGCGGCGCGTAAATTCCAGAGCGAAATCGATGTGGGCCAGGTCGGCATCAACATCCCCATCCCGGTGCCAGTGCCGTTCTTCAGCTTCACCGGCTCCCGCGGTTCCAAGCTCGGCGACCTGGGCCCTTACGGCAAGCAAGTGGTGCAGTTCTACACTCAGACCAAAACCGTCACCAGCCGCTGGTTCGACGATGACACGGTCAACGATGGCGTCAACACCACCATTAACCTGCGCTGAACCTGGGAGACGATCATGAAGATTGCATTTATCGGCCTGGGCAACATGGGTGCGCCCATGGCCCGCAACCTGATCAAGGCTGGGCACGCGCTTAACCTGTTCGACCTGAACCAGGCGGTACTCAAGGAACTCGCCGAACTGGGCGGCACCATCAGCAGCTCGCCGCGTGATGCGGCCCAGGGCGCCGAACTGGTGATTACCATGCTGCCGGCCGCGGCCCACGTGCGCAGCGTGTGGCTGAATGAAGACGGTGTACTCGCCGGCATCGGCAAAGGCATCCCCGCCGTGGATTGCAGCACCATTGACCCGCAAACCATCCGTGAAGTAGCGGCTGCGGCAGCCAAACAAGGCGTGGACGTGGCCGATGCGCCGGTCTCCGGTGGTACCGGCGGTGCCCAGGCCGGGACGCTGACCTTTATGGTTGGCGCCAACCCGGAACTGTTCGCCACCCTGCAACCGGTGCTGGCGCAGATGGGCCGCAATATCGTGCACTGCGGCGATGTCGGCACTGGGCAAATCGCCAAGATCTGCAACAACCTGCTGCTGGGTATCAGCATGGTCGGCGTCAGTGAAGCCATGGCCCTGGGCGATGCACTTGGCATTGATACACAAGTGCTGGCCGGCATCATCAACAGCTCCACGGGGCGCTGCTGGAGTTCCGATACCTACAATCCTTGGCCAGGCGTGATCGAGACCGCGCCATCATCGCGTGGCTATACCGGTGGTTTTGGTGCCGACCTGATGCTCAAGGATTTAGGCCTGGCCACCGAAGCTGCACGCCAGGTGCACCAGCCGGTGATCCTCGGCGCAGTGGCCCAGCAGCTGTATCAATCGATGAGCCAGCGTGGGGAAGGGGGCAAGGACTTCTCGGCGATCATCAACAGCTATCGCAAGCCCAAATAAATACCTGTGGCGAGGGAGCAAGCTCCCTCGCCACAGCTTTTGCTGGGTCAGGCAAATACAAAATACTTACGCACCGTCTCGACCACTTCCCACGTTCCTTTCATCCCCGGTTCCACCACAAAGATATCCCCAGCCCGCAGGTGGATCGGCTCCATGCCTTCAGGCGTGATCACGCAGTAGCCTTCCTGGAAATGGCAGTATTCCCACTTCACGTATTCCACGTACCACTTGCCCGGCGTGCAGATCCAGGTGCCCATGATCTTGCTGCCGTCTTCGCTGGTGTAGGCGTTGAGGTTGACGGTGTGCGGGTCGCCTTCGAGCTTTTCCCATTTGCAGGCATCCAGGACCGGCAGTGGGTGGGTGTCGCGCAGTACGGTGATGGGCTTGGACATGATGACTCCGAGGCAGGGAAGGGAAAGCTCAACCCTAAGGCCTCGGGCGTTGCGCCAGTGGTCTGAACTCGACATTGGGATGCCCAGAAGCGCAGTCACCTGAACACCGCGGTCCCCTGTTGGATCCGGGCTTGCCCGCGATGGCGGTGGCACAGCGAGCATCTCGATTGCCTGACACTCCGCTATCGTTGGCAAGCCAGGCTCCCACGAGAGGTCGTGGCGTATCTGAGCGACAGATCTGTGCATCAAACCGATGTTTCCTCGCAGTAACTGCGAAAGATTTCCCGTGTCGCGCCAGAATTCGCAAGAAAATTCACATCCCTCCCTCGTATCATTCACCTCAGTAACGAGTGAGAGCCTTGCAATGAACCCAATAAAAACGTGGTGGGATATCAGCCCGCCCTTGAGCACGGCCACCCCGACCTGGCCGGGCGATACGCCGTTCCAGGAGGAGCGCGTGTGGCAGTTCGGCCCCGAGTGTCCGGTAAATGTGGGGCGCGTCACCCTGTCGCCGCACACCGGTGCCCATGTGGATGCGCCGCTGCATTACAGCGCTGATGGCGCGCCGATTGGCGAGGTATCGCTGGATGTGTACATGGGCCCTTGCCGGGTATTGCATTGCCTGGGCAGCGGCGCGTTGGTTGAGCCCCATCAGTTGCAAGGGCGTTTGGATAACCTGCCCGAGCGCGTGCTGCTGCGTACTTATCCACAAGCGCCACTGACTGAATGGGATTCGAATTTCACTGCCATCGCCCCGCGAACCATTGAGCTGCTCGCCGGCCTGGGTGTGCGTCTGATCGGTATCGATACGCCGTCCCTGGACCCGCAGCAATCCAAGACCATGGATTCGCACAACGCCGTGGCGCGCCATGGCATGGCGATCCTCGAAGGCATCGTGCTCGATGACGTACCGGAGGGCGACTATGAACTGATCGCGCTGCCGCTGCGCTTCGCCAACCTGGACGCGAGCCCCGTGCGCGCCATTCTCCGCCCGCTCAAGGAGCCCACGCGATGAGCCAATGTCCTTTCTCAGCTGATTACCAACCGCCGGAAGAATGGCATAACGCCGAACTGAATTTTTCCGAGTCCATGAGCTATGGCGATTACCTGGACCTGGGCAAAGTCCTCAGCGCCCAGCACCCGCTGTCGCCGGATCACAACGAAATGCTCTTCATCATCCAGCACCAGACCTCGGAGCTGTGGATGAAATTGATGCTGCACGAACTCAAGGCTGCCAGGGAACATGTGCGCCTGGGTGAGCTGCCACCGGCGTTCAAGATGCTGGCGCGGGTGTCGCGGATCTTCGATCAACTGGTGCACGCCTGGGCGGTGCTGGCGACCATGACCCCGTCGGAATACAAGGCGATTCGCCCGTTCCTGGGGCAGTCGTCGGGGTTCCAGTCGTTCCAGTACCGCGAGATCGAATTCATCCTCGGCAACAAAAGCCCGGCGCTGCTGCGGCCCCATGCTCATCGCCCGGAGTTGCTGCAGCAATTGCAGGTGGCGATTGCCACGCCGTCGCTGTATGACGAGGCCGTAAACCTGATGGTCAAGGCGGGGTTGGCGATTGATCCCAAACGCGCCGAGCGCGACCCGACCGCAGCCACGGTGCACGATGACTCGGTGGAAGCTGCCTGGCGCGAGGTATATCGCGACCCGAGCCGTTACTGGGATTTGTATCAGTTGGCCGAGAAGTTTATCGACCTGGAAGATTCGTTCCGCCAATGGCGCTTCCGGCATGTCACCACGGTGGAGCGCATCATCGGCTTCCAGCCGGGTACTGGTGGTACTGAAGGCGTGGGGTACCTGCGCAAGATGCTCGACACGGTACTGTTCCCTGAACTCTGGCGAGTACGTTCCACGCTCTAATAAAAAAGCCCCGGATTACCGGGGCTTTTTTCTAGGTGAAATACAGTCAATTGTGGGAGCTGGCTTGTCGGGTCGCCGCATCGCTGCGATGGCGGTGTATCAGTCGGCTCATCCATTGGCTGACACGCCGCAATCGCGGGCAAGCCCGCTCCCACAGGGGTTACTGCGCCACGGCAACCTTCCCGTTTCTGATCCGAAACCGATAGGCGATGTAGATAATCCCCACCCACACCGGCATCGCATACACCGACTCGCGAATCCCCGGAATCGCCAGCATCACGCCAATGATCATCACCATGAACGCCAGGCACAGGTAGTTGCTGAACGGGAACCAGAAGGTCTTGAACGACGGCGTCACGCCTTGCTCGCCCATGGCCTTGCGGAACTTGATATGGGTCAGGCTGATCAATGCCCAGTTGATCATCAGCGACGCGACCACCAGGGCAAACAGCAACTCCAGCGCACTGTGCGGCGCGACGTAGTTGACCACCACGCACAGCATCGTCACCAACGCCGAAATCGCCAACGCCCGTAGCGGCACGCCTTGCTTGTTGAGCTTCATCAGCGCCTTGGGCGCATCCCCTTGTTCGGCCAGGCCGAACAGCATGCGGCTGTTGCAGTACACGCCGCTGTTGTACACCGACAACGCCGCGGTCAGCACCACGAAGTTGAGGATGTGGGCGGCGGTGTCGTTGCCGATCAGCGAGAAGATCTGCACAAACGGGCTGCCGCTGTAGGCATCGCCCGACGCGCCGAGGGTTTGCAGCAGTTGATCCCACGGGTACAGCGACAACAGCACGGTCAGCGCACCGACGTAGAAAATCAGAATGCGGTACACCACCTGGTTGATCGCTTTGGGGATCACCTTGCGTGGTTCGCTGGCTTCGGCGGCGGTGATGCCGACCAGTTCCAGGCCACCGAACGAGAACATGATGAAGGCCATGGACATCAACAGCCCCATGCCGCCATTGGGGAAGAACCCACCGTGGCTCCACAGGTTGCTGACCGAGGCTTGCGGGCCGCCGGTGCCGCTGAACAGCAGGTAGCAGCCGAGCACGATCATGCCGACAATCGCCACCACCTTGATGATCGCAAACCAGAATTCGGCTTCACCGAAGAACTTCACGTTCAGAGTGTTGATCAGGTTCACCGCGACGAAGAACACCAGCGCGCTGACCCAGGTTGGAATCTCCGGCCACCAGAACTGGATGTACTTGCCCACCGCCGTCAACTCGGCCATGCCCACCAGCACGTAGAGCACCCAGTAGTTCCAGCCCGCCAGGAAGCCTGCGTAACCGCCCCAGTATTTATGTGCGAAGTGGCTGAAGGAACCGGCCACCGGCTCTTCGACGATCATCTCGCCGAGCTGGCGCATGATCAGGAACGCGATAAACCCGGCCACCGCATAGCCCAGGATCATCGACGGCCCCGCCGACTTGAGTACCCCGGCCGAGCCGAGGAACAAGCCTGTACCAATCGCACCTCCCAAGGCGATCAGCTGAATGTGCCGGTTCTTCAGGCCTCGCTTGAGGCCCACCGGGTTAACCATGTCATCCGCCATTAACATTCCCTTCTACTTGTTTTTCTCAAGGGTGATTGCACGCCGCATCGGCCCCTCAGAACTGCTGAGGGTCAGATATTACTCTGCGTAAACTTTTCGTAATACAGCTGAACGCCATCAAGTGCCTGATCCGCCAGCCATTGCTGGATGGATTCGACCATTGGAGGGGGGCCGCACACGTACATATCCGCCGATCTGTCCCGCAATTCGGCCAGGTCGAAATGTTCGGTCAGGTAGCCGCGTTTGCCCGTCCACTCGGCTGAGGCGTCGCTCAGCACTTCGGTGTAGCGAAAGTTCGGTATTTTTGCCGCGTAGGCGTGGATACGCGCCGCTTCACATAAATCTTCGGCGCCGCGCACGCCGTAGTACAGGTGCACAGGTTGTGTGCAGCCGTTGACGACCAGCTCATCGAGCATGCCCAACAACGCCGACAACCCGGTGCCGCCCGCCACCAGTACCAGCGGTTGGGTGACATGCCGCAGATAAAACGCACCCAAGGGCGCCTCCATCAGCATTTCATCACCTACCTGGCAGCGTTCACGCAGGTAGTTGCTCATGACTCCGTCGGGCAGTAGGCGTACCAGGAACTGCAACTGATTACCCGGCCGGTTGGCGAAGGAGTAGGAGCGCCAGCTATCGGTGCCGGGCACCGACAGACGCGCATATTGGCCCGGCAAAAAATCCAGTGGCTGGTCCAGTTGCACCTGCAAGATGGCGGTGCTGGTCGAGACCTGCTGCACCGCGCTCACCGTGCCGCGTACCTGCACGGGCCCGGGGGCGTTGCACAGGCTCGAATCAAAGTCGAAATAAAAGGTGGCGTCGGACTTCACCCGAGTCTGGCAACTGAGCATCTTGCGCTGTTGCAGGTCGAGGCTGGAGAGCGCTTCCTCGTCGACGTAGTCCTGGGTGTACTCACCGGATTCGCAACGCCCCTGGCAGGTGCCGCACACACCTTCGCGGCAATCGAGCGGGATCTTGATGCCGTTGCGCAGGGCCGCGTCCAACAGGATTTCATGGGCGCCCACCGGGAAGAACAGGGTCTTGCCATCGGCAAAGCTGAAGGCCACTTTGTGATTCATTCACATGACTCCGTGGATAGGTATGAGCCCCTTGTAGGCGCGAGCAAGCTCGCTCCTACAAGGGATGCGGCACCATTACAGGTGATAGAAATCCAGCACCGAGTTGATGGTGTCGTTGAGCAGCAAGGCGTGCTTGCGCATGATCAGCCAGCTGTCGCCCGCAGGCTTGAGGCGGTACGTGGCATGCCCATAGAACTGCTCGGACGTGGCGAGGCGATAGAAGAGCGTGTGCCAGTTCAAACGCACCTCCAACGTGTCGTCGGCCTGCTCGGCAATGCGTACGTTATTGATCAGGTGCAAGGTGCGCGGCATCGGCGTGGCAGAGGCGGCTTTGCCGGTGCGCAGGCGGAACACACGGTCTTCCAGGCCTGAGCGGTTGGCGTAGTAGATCAACGACATTTCGCGTTTAGGGTCTTTGGTGTAGACGTGTTCGGAGTCCCATTGCGGCAGGTGAAACTCACTCTGCGGGTCGAACAACTGCACATAGGCATCCCAGTCCTGGGCGTCGCACAGTTCGGATTTGCGGTAGAAAAACTGCTCGATCTGGTACTGCAATTGCGCATTCATCACTTCACCTCCCGCAGTGTCAGCGCTTGTCGCTCCAGGCCCTGGAGCAGGAACTGCTGCCAGTTGCGATGCTGGTTGACGTACAAACCTTCGTGGGTGAACTCGGTGCCGGTCATGGCTGGTTGGATGCCAATGGCTTCGCTGTTGGGCGTCGGCCCAGTCTCCCAGCGATGGCTGCCTCGTGAGATATCGCTCCAGCGCTCCAGGCGGCCCTGGAAACCGCGCTGGGCTTCGCGAAACTCCACCAGGTCATCCGGCGTGCCCATGCCCGAGACGTTGAAGAAGTCCTCGAACTGGCGAATCCGGTTTTCGCGGTCGGCGTCGGACTCACCCTTGACCCCCAGGCACTGGCTGATGATCTCGGTCTTGTTCCAGGCCACCGGGCGGATGATGCGCAACTGCGAGCTGATCTGGTCGAGAAAGAACAGGCTGGGGTAGATATTCAGGTTGCGCAGGCGGTGCATCATCCACTCGGCCTTCTGCTGGCCGTGTTCTTCTACCAGGCGCGGCATGATGGTGGCGTACCCGGAGCGTACGCTGGGGTTGGGCATGTCGCTGAACAACACGCTGTGGCCATTGTTGAAGGCGAACCAGCCGTCGTCGGTATTTGCGTCGCCGGCGCCGAGCTTGCTGTAGTCCAGCGTCGTGCTGGAACCCGCGCCGTTTTCGGTGTTGACCTGCTGGCGATGCTGCACGGTGGCCACGTAGTTGTAGTGCACGGTGCTGACGTGATAACCGTCCAGGCCGTTTTCGTTTTGCAGCTTCCAGTTGCCGTCGTAGGTGTAGGCGGACTTGCCCGGCAGCACTTCCAGCTCACCGGTGGCCGATTGCGCCACCATCATGTCGAAGAACACTTTGGCGTCGCCGAGGAAATCTTCCAGGCTGTTGGTGCCGTTCACGTCCAGGCTGATAAACACAAAGCCCTTGTAGCTGTCGATGCGCGCTTTTTTCAGGCCGCGGGTGGCCTTGTCGAAACCTTCCGGGTATTCCCCCGGCGCCTTGACCTTCACCAGTCGGCCATCGCTCTTGTAGCACCAGGCGTGGAACGGGCAGGTGAAGGTGGACTGGTTGCCCTTGCCCACGCGGGTGAGGGTGGTGCCGCGATGCTGGCAGGCATTGATCAGCGCGTTGAGCCGGCCTTCGCCGTCGCGGGTGATGATCATCGGCTGGCGCCCGGCGCGCATCGTCACGAAGTCGTGGTTATGGGCCAGTTCGCTTTCGTGGCAGGCGTAGATCCAGTTCTTCTCGAAGATCAATTCCATCTCCAGGTCGAACAGCTCGGGCTCGGTGAACATGTCGCGGGCGATGCGGAACACTTCATCCGCCGGGCGAAAGTCCAGGCAACTTTCGATAAAGGATTTCCACTGCTCGACGGTTCTTGCACCACTCATGGGAGGCACCTTTTGATCATGGCTAAACGGTGAGCCATTAAGCGGCTGCGATGCGGTGGCGGGCTATCCGCTTAATGGGGGAACGCAGGCCGCAAAGTTGGGCAGCAAATACCCATGGCGGTGCGCGCAGGTGACGGTATGCGCTACTGTGATGGTGGGCGATGGTCGTAAACCCCTGGGATTTATCCACATAGTCGACCGTTACTATCCACCCAGTGGCCACGCTGCTGGCGTGGCCTGGAACTTGCTGTCGAGGTTCAACGACGCGCCGCCAGAGCGCGCAAATGCCTAACCGCCGTGGGTGCACCCTGATGAGTAGCCAGACACGCGATATTCATATTCAACGCTTCGACCTGGAAGGCGCGCGCAGCTGGATGTCCGGCATCTGCGGGCCCCATCGCCTGGCGACGGCCACCCCCGAGCGCCTGCGCTTTCACCACAGCGCCAACGTGTTCAAGTCCCGCGCCACCACCCTGGGCGTGATCGAATACGGTACCGATGTGACCATCGACATCGAAGACGCCGAGCACTTTCGCAGCTACAGCTTGAGCCTGCCGCTGGTGGGCGAGCAGGAGCTGAGCAAGAACGGTGAGCGCCTCAGTTCCAACCGCGACCAGGGCGTGATCATTTCACCCAATGAGCATCAGGTGCTGGCGATTTCCGGTGACTGCCGCAAGTTGCAGGTGGTGATCACCCGCGCGGCGATGAGCGAGTCACTGGAAGGTTTGCTGCAACGGCCCATCGATGCACCGCTGCGGTTTGAGTCGGTGATGGATGCTGTGGACGGAGCACCGGCCTCGTGGTGGCGCATGGCGCGATACTTCATCGCCGAACTGGAATGCAGCAGCGAGTTGTACGAGCAGGCGGCGTTTACCCGTGACCTGGAAAGCTCGCTGATCAAGGGGCTTATCCTGGCCCAACCGAATAACTACTCTGAAGAGTTGCGCGAGGTGTTGGGGGTAAAACTGCCGCACTACTTGATCCGTGCGCGGCAATTCATCCACGACAACGCCCGTGAAGTGCTGCACCTGGAAGACCTGGAAGCGGCGGCGGGCGTGTCGCGGTTCAAACTGTTCGATGCGTTTCGCAAGTACTTCGCACTGTCGCCCATGGCGTATCTGAAGAAGCATCGGCTGGGGGCGGTGCGCCAGGAAATTTTGGAGCAGGGCTCAATGCGCACTATTTCTGAAATCGCCCTGGGCTGGGGGTTTACGCACCTGGGGCGGTTTTCGGCGGAATACCGCAAGCTGTTCGATGAGTCGCCCAGCCAGACATTGCAACGCAAGCGCCTGCGCAGCCTCTGAAACCAATGAAGATCAAATGTAGGAGCGAGCTTGCTCGCGAAAAACGTTAACGATAACGCGTGCTTGCTGGATGAGCGCGGCGCCTGTGAGTTTTTCGCGAGCAAGCTCGCTCCTACAAGGGAATTGCGGTGTTTGGGAAAATCTCAGATCAACTCCTCAACCAGTTGCAGGCAATGAGTCAGCCCCGGCGACTGGTCATTCACCCGCCGGCTCAGAATGATCGGCGAAGTCGCAGTGGCCTCCACAATCGGCGTATAGCCAATATCCGCCCGATGCAGCACCTGCACCGACGCCGGCACCAGCGTCACGCCCATACCGGCGCCCACCAGGCCGATAGCGGTCTGCAATTCGTTGGTCCACTGCGCCACCTTCACGCTCAAGCCATGGGCGTCGAACAGCGCGATCACATGGTCGGCATAACTGGGGCGCGGGTTGCCGGGGTAGAGCACGAAGGGTTCGCCGGCCAACTGGGCGAGAGTGGCCGGAGCGCCCAGCAACGGGTGACCGCTGGGCAGTACCGCCACCAGGCGGTCTTCCACCAGTACGCGCTGGACAATGGCCGGGTCGTCGATGCGAATACGCCCGAAGCCCACGTCAATGCGGCCAGCCTTGAGCGCTTCGACCTGCTGCAAAGTGGTCATCTCCGACAAACCCAGCTCCAGCTCCAGGGCGTCGTGAGTGCGCAGGCGCCGAATCAGCTCCGGCAGCACGCCATACAAGGTCGACGGCGCAAAGCCGATGCCCAGCCAGGTTTTCTCGCCTTGGCCGATGCGCCGAGTGGTGTCGCAGACCTTGTCCAGTTGTTCGAGCAGTACATTGGCGTGCTCATAGAAAAAACGCCCGGCTTCGGTCAGGCGCAAAGGCCGACTGCGCTCCAGCAGCACCACCCCCAGTTCATCCTCCAACTGCTGGATCTGCCGGCTCAAGGGCGGCTGGGCGATGTGCAGGCGTTCGGCAGCCCGGGTGAAGTTAAGGGTTTCGCCCAGCACCTGGAAATAGCGCAAGTGACGCAGTTCCATATCGACTCCTTTCATACCTTGAGGGTATTGCACCAGACCAATTCTATATTGGAACCCCAAAAAAATGCGGCACAGAATCTACGCAAATCTATAAAGAACCCAACGGGTATTGCCATGCCGATTTGCGCCATCGAATCGATCGACACGCTTATTGTTGATCTGCCCACCATTCGCCCGCACAAGCTGGCGATGCACACCATGCAAAACCAGACCCTGGTGATCATCCGCCTGCGTTGTGCCGACGGCATTGAAGGCATCGGCGAAGCCACCACCATTGGCGGCCTGAGCTACGGCAATGAAAGCCCCGACAGCATCAAAATCAATATCGACCGCCACTTTGCGCCGCTATTGATCGGTCAGGACGCGAGCAACGTCAATGCGGCCATGTTGCGCCTGGAACGCAGTATTCGCGGCAACACCTTTGCCAAGTCCGGTATCGAAAGCGCCTTGCTCGACGCGCTCGGCAAACGCCTCGGGCTGCCGGTCAGCGAGCTGCTGGGCGGGCGTGTGCGTGATGCGTTGCCGGTGGCCTGGACCCTGGCCAGCGGTAATACCGAACAGGACATCAACGAGGCCGAGAAAATGCTCGACCTGCGCCGTCACCGCCTCTTCAAATTGAAGATTGGCGCGGGCGAGGTCAACCGCGACCTGGCCCATGTGATCGCGATCAAAAAAGCCCTGGGCGAGCGCGCCAGTGTGCGCGTCGACGTCAACCAGGCCTGGGATGAGGCCGTGGCCCTGCGGGCATGCAAGGTGCTCGGCGACCACGGTATCGATCTGATCGAACAACCGATCTCGCGCAACAACCGTGGCGGCATGGCCCGGCTCAACCTGTCGAGCCCGGTGCCGATCATGGCCGATGAATCTATCGAATGTGTGGAAGACGCCTTTAACCTGGCCCGTGAAGGCGCGGCCACGGTGTTCGCCCTCAAGATCGCCAAGAACGGTGGCCCTCGCGCTGTATTGCGCACGGCGGCGATTGCCGAAGCGGCTGGCATCGGCCTGTACGGCGGCACCATGCTCGAAGGCGGCATTGGCACCCTGGCCTCGGCCCATGCCTTTCTCACGCTGAACACCCTGGCGTGGGGCACCGAATTGTTCGGCCCGCTGTTGCTCACCGAAGACATCCTCACCGAGCCACCGGTGTACCGCGATTTCCAGCTGCATGTGTCCACTGCGCCGGGCCTGGGCCTGACGCTTGATGAAGAGCGCCTGGCGTTCTTTCGCCGTGACAAACACTAAGAGGCCTCTGCCATGTTGTTCCACGTAAAAATGACCGTGAACCTGCCCCTCGATATGCACCCCGAGCGTGCCGCCAGCCTCAAGGCCGAGGAGAAAGCCTTGGCGCAGCGCCTGCAACAAGAGGGCAAATGGCGCCACCTGTGGCGCATCGCCGGGCATTACGCCAACTACAGCGTGTTCGATGTCGACAGCGTCCAGGACCTGCACGACCTGCTGATGCAACTGCCATTGTTCCCCTACATGGCCATCGAAGTGAATGCGCTGTGCCGCCATCCGTCGTCGATCCATGCGGACGACCGCTGAGCCGGCTTGCACCTATAACTACAAGATGAGGAATGCACCATGTCCATCCGCCTGTCCCAGACTGCCCATGCTCAACGCTTTCTCGAAGAAGCCAGCGGCAACCTCAATGACGCGGGCAACCCACGTACCAAGGCGCTGATTTACCGGATCCTGCGCGACACCGTGAACATTATCGAAGACCTGGAAGTGACCCCGGAAGAATTCTGGAAGGCGGTCAACTACCTCAATGAGCTGGGCAAAAACCAGGAGGCCGGTCTGCTCGCTGCCGGCCTGGGCCTGGAGCATTATCTGGACCTGTTGATGGACGCCGCCGATGAGCAGGCAGGCAAGTCCGGCGGTACACCGCGCACCATCGAAGGCCCGTTGTATGTGGCCGGCGCGCCGCTGTCCCAATACGAAGCACGGCTGGATGATGGTCAGGACGACGCGGTGCCGTTGTTCATGCGCGGGCAAGTGCGCGATACCGCAGGCAAGCCATTGGCGGGGGCGATTGTCGATGTGTGGCAGGCCAATACCGGCGGCACTTACTCGTGGTTCGACCCGAATCAATCTGAATTCAACCTGCGTCGCCGTATCGAGACCGACGCCCAGGGCAACTACCGTTTTCGCAGCATCGTACCTTCGGGCTACGGTTGCCCGCCGAGCGGGCCGACGCAACAGCTGCTCGACCAATTGGGGCGCCACGGGCAACGGCCGGCGCATATCCACTTCTTCATCTCGGCGCCTGGGCACCGGCACCTGACCACGCAGATCAACCTGTCGGATGACCCGTACCTGCACGATGACTTCGCCTATGCCACCCGCGATGAACTGATTGCCGAGATCCGCTTCAGCGACGATCCGCAACTGGCGCGGGAATTTGGCGTGCAAGGACGGTTTGCGCAGATTGATTTTGACTTTGAGTTGCAGCCTGCCGCCGCGCCGGTCGAGCAGAAACGCATGCAACGCGTACGCGCCCTCGAGGACTGAATACGGTTGGAAATGTGGGAGCGGGCTTGCTCGCGAATGCGGTGTGCCAGTTAATACATGGGCTGGCTGATCCACCGCATTCGCGAGCAAGCCCGCTCCCACAGGGTTTCTATGGTGGTGCGGTTACTTGCGTAGGACCAGGTCCAACACCTCATCCCGGTCCTTGATCTTCTGCAGCACGATCTCCGAACGGATATCCATCACCCCCGCCGTGCGGTTCAGGTGGTTCACGATAAAGTCCGAAAAGTGCTTGAGGTTGCGCGCCTGCACCCGCAGCACATAGTTGCTGGCGCCGGTGATCACATAGGCGCTCGCCACCTCCGGCCAGCCTTGCACCTTCTTGATGAACGTCTCATGCCAGTCCTCCACATCCTGGCGCAACGACAGGTGCACGATGGCTTCCAGCTCGATCCCCAACTGCTCGGCGTTCAATACCGCGCGGTAGCCGCTGATGATTCCCTCGCTCTCCAGCAGGCGCAAACGGCGCAGGCATGCAGACGGCGACAGCGCGACTTTTTCCGCCAATTCCTGGTTGCTGATGCGGCCATCCTGTTGCAGGAAATGCAGGAGGCGCAGGTCGGTGGCGTCGAGAATCATGCTTGGAAGATATCCGCGTATTTGGAGGTTAAATTCGAATTTCCTACAGCTTAAATAGCCGTTTACCCACCACTTTGCACGAAAATTCTCTAAAAGTTCGTTCATTATTTGGTCCATCCTCACCTATAAAAACCAGGACGACCCATGACCACTCGAAGCCATTGCCGCGCCCTCGACGCGCAGGACCCGCTAGCACCCCTGCGTGCCCAATTCGCCTTGCCCAAGGGCGTGATCTACCTCGACGGCAACTCCCTCGGCGCGCGCCCGTTGGCGGCGCTGGAACGCGCACAACAGGTGATCGCCGAGGAGTGGGGCAACGGCTTGATTCGTAGCTGGAACAGCGCTGGCTGGGCGCAGTTGTCCCAGCGCCTGGGCAATCGCCTGGCGCCATTGATTGGTGCGCGTGACGGCGAGGTAGTGATCACCGACACCACCTCGATCAACCTGTTCAAAGTGCTCAGCGCCGCCTTGAGTGTGCAGCGCCAACGTACACCTGCGCGCAAGGTCATCGTCAGCGAAGCGAGCAACTTTCCCACCGACTTGTACATCGCCGAAGGCTTGGCCGAATTGCTGCAACAAGGCTATTCCTTGCGCCTGGTGAACAGCCCGGCGGAACTTCCCCAGGCCATCGATGCGGACGTGGCGGTGGTGATGCTCACCCACGTCAACTACAAGACCGGCTATATGTACGACATGGCGGCCCTGACCGCGCTGAGCCACGAGTGCGGCGCGCTGAGCATCTGGGACCTGGCGCATTCGGCGGGCGCGGTGCCTGTCGACCTGCATCAGGCCAATGCGGATTATGCGATTGGCTGCACCTACAAATACCTCAACGGCGGCCCGGGCTCCCAGGCGTTTGTGTGGGTCAGCCCGGCGTTGGTGGATGTGGTGCGCCAGCCGTTGTCGGGTTGGTTCGGGCATACCCGCCAGTTCGCCATGGAGTCCACCTACGCCCCCAGCGCCGGCATTGCACGCTACCTCTGCGGAACCCAACCGATTACCTCGCTGGCCATGGTGGAATGCGGCCTGGATATTTTTGCCCAGACCGACATGGCGCGCCTGCGGACTAAGTCCCTGGCTTTGACTGACCTGTTCATTGCGTTGGTCGAAAGCCGTTGCGACCCCCACGGCCTGGAGCTGATCACCCCGCGTGAACACGCCCGGCGCGGCAGCCACGTCAGCTTTGAACACCCCGAAGGTTACGCCGTGATCCAGGCCTTGATCGCCCGAGGCGTGATCGGCGATTACCGTGAACCGCGGATCATGCGCTTTGGTTTCACGCCGCTGTACACCAGCTTTACCGAGGTGTGGGACGCCGTGGAAATTCTCGGTGAAATTCTCGACAACGCCACCTGGGACCAGCCGCAATTCAAAGTCCGCAACAGCGTTACTTAAGGGCAACACAGAACAAATGTGGGAGCTGGCTTGCCTGCGATAGCGTCGGTGCATTCACTACCGTTATCGCAGGCAAGCCAGCTCCCACAGGTTCAGCGTCAGCCACCATCACAATAATAAAGGGGCACACCCGTGACCACGCCAGACAACGGCTTTGCAAAGATTACCCACCGTGAACTGGGCCTGAGGCGCCAGCTCACTTCCGGCCAGATGAGCATGATCGCCATCGGTGGCGCCATCGGCACCGGGCTGTTCATGGGCAGCGCCTACGCCATCGGTTATGCCGGGCCGAGCGTGCTGGTGAGCTACGCCATCGGCGCGTTGATTACCTTGCTGCTGATGGGCTGCCTGGCGGAGATGACGGTGGCCCATTCCACCTCCGGCTCCTTTGGCGCCTATGCCGAGTTCTACATCAGCCCGTTGGCCGGGTTCCTGGTGCGGTATGCCTACTGGGCGGCGATTGTGCTGGCGGTGGGGGCCGAGGTCACGGCGGTGGCGATGTACATGAAGTACTGGTTTGCCAACGTGCCGGAGTGGGTGTGGATCGTGTCGTTTTCCAGTGTGCTGATCCTGCTCAACGCGATCAGCGTGAAGACCTTCGGCAACTTCGAATACTGGTTCTCGACGATCAAGATCAGCGCTATTGTCGGTTTCATCATACTGGCGGTGTATGTGGTGTTCGGCTCTGGTAACCCCGACTACGGCGTGCAGAACTACACGGCCCACGACGGCTTTTTCCCCCATGGCTTGAGTGGCATGTGGATCGCGGTGATCGTGTCGATCTTCAGCTACCTCAGTGTCGAGATGATCGCCGTGGCCGCCGGTGAAGCCGCCGACCCGGAGCAGGCAGTGAAGAAAGCCTTCCGCGCTACCATCGTGCGGCTGGTGGTGTTCTATCTGCTGACCCTGGCGCTGATGCTCGCCATCGTACCGTGGAACCAGGCCGGCCAGGCCCAGAGCCCGTTTGTCACAGTGATGCAGACTATCGGCATTCCCGGTGCCACCGGGGTGATGAATTTCGTGATCCTGATCGCGGCGCTGTCGGCCATGAACAGTCAGCTCTACATCACCACGCGCATGATGTTCAGCCTGTCGCGCGCTGGTTTTGCGCCCAAGTCCATGGGCGCGCTGAGCAAGAACGGCATCCCGCTCAACGCATTGCTGCTGTCCAGCTCGGGCATTGCTCTGGCGACGTTGCTCAACGTGGTGTACCCGGAAAGCTCGTTCACCCTGATGATGGCGATCTCGATGTTCGGCGCAATCTTCACCTGGTTCATGATCTTCCTCACTCACCTGTTTTTCCGCCGCTATCGCAAGCGTCATGGCGGGGCGAAGTTGTCGTTCCAGTTGCGCCTGTTTCCCTACAGCACGTTGCTGGGGTTGGTGCTGATGGGGGCGGTGATGATCACCACCTACTTCACCGACGCCTTCAAGATGACACTGGTGTTTGGCGTGCCGTTCCTGCTGATTCTGTCGGCTGTGTATTACGGGTTCTTCCGCAAGGGCAGGGCCAAGGCGTCGAACAAAGCCCTGGCATAACCCGGCAGTTGCTCGAACGAGCGTGCGCATAACAGCAGTTTGCGGCAGGCCCACTCCTCTTGCAGGGGGTGGGCCTTGAAACGACGTTCTGATGGCCAGCGCGCCAAGGCGGCCTGAGGCACGATGCCCAGGCCCGCGCCGCCGGCGACCATGCGAATCACCCCATCAAAACCGTCGGCGCGAATGCGCGTCTGCAAGCGAAAGCCAGCGTGCAGTGCCTGTTCTTCCAGGTAAACCGCCAACGCGCTGTTGGCCCCCAGGCCCACGTAGTCGTATTGCAAGCTCTCGATAAAACTCGCGCTGGTCAACGGGTGGTCCAGGGGCATGATCAGCACCAGCGGGTCGTCGCGAAACGCCAGGGTCTGCAAGCCGTGGGTGTCTACCGCATCGGAAATAATCCCCAGGTCGGCGGTGCCCTGGCGCAAGGCGTGGGTGATGCGCAGGCTGGGCAACTCTTGCAGGTCGATATCGAGGTTGGGATGCTCGCGCAAAAACTGCGCGAGCAGCTCCGGCAGGTATTCGCTGAGGGCGGTGGTGTTGCACAGCAGGCGTACCTGGCCTTTGACGCCATTGGCGTATTCGGCCAGGTCTTGCTGCAGATGGTCGGCCTGCTGCAACAGCAGGCGAGCATGCCGGGCCAGGGCTTTGCCCGCGGGTGTTGGGGTTACGCCACGGCGGCCGCGCTCGAGAAACGCGATGCCCAGTGAAGACTCCATGGCTCGGATGCGTGCGCTGGCGGCAGCCAGGGACAGGTGGCTGCGGGCCGCGCCAGCGGTGATATTGCCGCTGTCCAGGATGTGCAGGTAGAGGCGCAGGTCGATGAGGTCAAAGTGCATGAAGTTTCCCAGTGACTGGAAGGGCCTCATCGCAGGCAAGCCAGCTCCCACACTTGAATGTATTCACAATTCCAAATGTGGGAGCTGGCTTGCCTGCGATAGCGTCATCAGCCTCACGCAAAACAAGAGGCTGGCTCAGTATATGGCGAATTTTCAGCCACTCTCCAGCCCTGCACAATCGATGCATGAATACCTTCCTCTCCTTCTACCAAAACCTCGGTCCCGCACTGACAGCGCTGGTCATCACTACCTTCCTGCTGGCCGGTACGGTGAAGGGCGTCATCGGCCTGGGCTTGCCCACTGTAGCCATGGGCATGCTTGGCCTGGCTATGCTGCCGGCGCAGGCTGCGGTATTGCTGATCATTCCTTCGACGGTAACCAACCTCTGGCAACTGTCCTTTGGCGGGCACTTGGGTGCCTTGCTCAAACGCCTGTGGCCGATGCTGTTGCTGATTTTTCTCGGCACCGGGCTGGGCACCTTGTGGCTAGGCATGGGTAGCGGACCTTGGGTGGTGCGTGCCCTGGGCGCGGCTTTACTGGTGTATGCGCTGAGCGGGTTATTCCTGCCGACCTTCAAGGTCGCGCCCCGAACCGAGCGCTGGCTGGGCCCCATGTGCGGGGTGATCACCGGCATCATTACCTCGGCCACCGGTGTCTTCGTGATCCCTGCGGTGCCGTACCTGCAGGCGCTGGGCTTGAGCCGTGACCAGTTGGTGCAGGCGCTGGGGCTGTCGTTCACCGTATCGACGTTGGCACTTGCCGCCGGGTTGGCTTGGCGCGGTGTGCTGGGCGGGGGTGAAATGGGGGCGTCGGTGTTGGCGCTGGTGCCGGCCTTGCTGGGGATGTGGCTGGGCCAGGTGGTGCGTCGGCGTATCAGTGCCGTGTGGTTCAAACGTGGATTTTTTACCGGCATGGCGTTGTTGGGAGGCCATTTGTTGCTGGCTGGTTAATAATGAGCGGGCATTTTTCAGCCGTTAATGAAGGACTGCCCGTGAAAGCCCGTTCCGATGAGCTACAGATCTTCGTCAGCGTGATTGAATGCGGCTCGATTTCTGCCGCCGCCGAAAAGGTCGGGCAAACGCCGTCTGCGGTCAGCCGTACGCTGTCGCGCCTGGAAGCCAAGCTCGATACCACGCTGATCAACCGCACCACGCGACGCATGGACTTGACCGAGGAGGGCAAGTACTTCTTCGAGCAGGCCAAGCTGATCCTGGCGCAGATGGATGAGCTGGAAGAGCGCCTGTCCTCGCGCCAGAAAAAGCCGGCCGGGCGCCTGCGTATCAACGCCGCCGTGCCGTTCATGCTGCATGGGATCGTGCCGTACATCGCCGAATTTCGCAGCCTCTACCCGGATATCCAGTTGGAGCTCAACAGCGATGATTTGATCATCGACCTGCTGGAGCAAAGCACCGACATCGCCATTCGCATCGGCGCCCTTGCCGACTCGACCCTGCATGCGCGGTTCCTGGGCAGCACGCCGCTGCATGTCCTGGCCAGCCCCGACTACCTCAAGCAGTACGGCACGCCGACGACCGTTGCCGAGTTGGCTGATCACACCTTGCTGGGCTTCACCCACACCGAGACCCTCAACCACTGGCCGCTGCGTCACGGCGAAGGTGACCGCTGGCTGATTCAGCCCGGCGTCAGTGCATCCAGTGGCGAAACCGTGCGCCAGTTGGCGCTGCAGGGGCAGGGTATTTGTTGCCTGTCGAATTTCATGACCGTCGCTGACATCGACGCCGGCCGCCTGGTGCCCATGCTGGAGGCGTCCAACAGCGGTTATCGCCAGCCGATCCACGCGGTGTTCTATCGCAACTCGCAATTGGCACTACGCATCCAGTGCTTCCTGGACTTTATTCAGGCCAAGCTGGCGCGGTATGCGCGCTGATTCGTGACCTGAGCGCAAGAGTGAATTGGGCCGCACGGGCTTATTCGGCAGCAGTGGGAGCTGGATACTGGGCGCATCACTTACCCAGTCAGGAGCAACCTCCATGAATGTATTCGTTACCGGTGCAGCAGGGTTTATTGGCGGTTCCATCGCTACCGGCCTGGTCAACGCTGGCCATGACGTCACCGGCTTGGTGCGCAGCGCCGAACAAGCCGCCGAAATGACCGCCCTGGGCATTACGCCGGTGATCGGCACCCTCGACGACGCAGCCGTATTGACCGAGCAGGCACAGAAGGCCGATGCGGTGATCAACGCCGCCAGCAGCGACCATCGCGCCGCTGTGGAAACCTTGCTGGCCGCCTTGAAAGGCTCGAACAAGCCGTTCCTGCATACCAGCGGGTCGAGCATTGTCGGTGATGCGTCGGGCGGCAAGGCCAGTGAGGTCATCTACTTCGAAAGCAATCTGCCTGAGCCCACCGTCGACAAGGCTGCCCGCGTGGCTATCGACAACCTGATCCTCGCGGCGGCCGCTGACGGCATCAATTCGGCGGTGATCTGCAACACCCTGATCTACGGCCACAGCCTGGGCGTGAAGCGTGACAGCGTGCAATTGCCGCGCTTGCTCAAGCAGGCGCGCAAAAGCGGAGTAGTGCGCCATGTGGGCAGCGGGCAGAACATCTGGTCCAACGTGCATATTGAAGACGTGGTCGCCCTGTATCTGCTGGCGCTGACCAAAAACGTCCCGGGTACTTTCTACTTTGTGGAAAGCAGCGAAGCAGCATTCATCGACATGACCACGGCGATTGCCCAAGCGCTGAACCTGGGCGAGCCGCAGGATTGGCCATTGGCCGAGGCTGAGGCCGAGTGGGGGTATGAAATGGCCAACTATGGCTTGGGCTCCAATAGCCGAGTGCGCGGCAAGCACGCTCGTGAGCTGTTGGGTTGGGTGCCCAAGCGTACTTCGGTGGTGGAGTGGATTCGCGACGAGATGGTGTGATGTTCGCTTAGCACCGCGGTGCGGCCTTCGCGAGCAAGCCCGCTCCCACATTTGAATCTATTCACAGATCCAAATGTGGGAGCGGGCTTGCTCGCGAAAGGTGCGACTCGGTATATCGGACCTGACACTTCACTAGCCCCACCCGCCGCAATTCCGTACCATTCCCCGCCTTATCCCCCGCAACTCCCTGGTACTCCATGAACCTCACCCGTCTGCGCGCCGACGCCCTGGCCGGCCTCACCACGTCTTTCGCCTTGCTGCCCGAATGTATCGCCTTTGCCTTGGTGGCTCATCTCAACCCGCTGATGGGCCTCTACGGTGCTTTCATCATTTGCACCCTCACCGCGTTGTTCGGCGGCCGGCCAGGCATGGTCTCGGGCGCCGCCGGTTCGATGGCGGTGGTGATCGTCGCGCTGGTGGTGCAACACGGTGTGGAGTATTTGCTGGCGACGGTGTTGTTGGGCGGGTTGATCATGGTCGCTTTCGGCCTGTTGCGCCTGGGCAAGCTGGTGCGCATGGTGCCGCATTCGGTAATGCTCGGCTTCGTCAACGGCCTGGCGATCATCATTGCGCTGGCGCAATTGGAGCATTTCAAGAGCGGCGAAACCTGGCTCAGCGGCACGCCGCTGTACGTGATGGCCGGGCTGGTGGCAGTCACCATGGCCATTGTGTACCTGCTGCCGCGCCTGACCCGTGCTGTACCGCCCGCGCTGGTGGCGATTCTCGGTGTGGGCCTGGCGGTGTACCTGCTCGGTTTGCCGACCCGTACCTTGGGGGATATGGCGCACATCGCCGGTGGCTTGCCGACCTTCGCGCTGCCGCAGATTCCCTGGACCCTGGAAACCCTCGGCATCATCGCGCCCTACGCGTTTTTGATGGCGATGGTTGGCCTGTTGGAAACCTTGCTGACCCTCAACCTCACCGACGAAATCACCGAGACCCGTGGTTATCCTGACCGCGAAAGCGTGGCCCTGGGCGCGGCGAATATGGTCTCGAGCCTGTTTGGCGGCATGGGTGGTTGCGCGATGATCGGGCAAACCGTGATCAACCTCAGCTCCGGCGGGCGTGGGCGTTTCTCCGGGGCGTTTGCCGGGGTGATGATTCTGTTGTTCATTCTGTTTCTGTCGCCACTGATCGAGCGGATCCCGCTGGCGGCGTTGGTGGGCGTGATGTTCGTGGTGTCGCAACAGACCTTCGCCTGGGCGTCGCTACGGGTGATCAACAAGGTGCCGCTCAATGATGTGCTGGTGATCATGGCGGTGACGATCATTACGGTGTTCACTGACCTGGCCACCGCTGTGCTGTGCGGTATCGTCATCGCCGCGCTGAACTTCGCCTGGCAGCAGGCGCGGGAACTGTACGCCGATGAACACCTGGAGGCCGATGGCAGCAAGCTCTATCGGCTGCATGGCACGTTGTTCTTTGCCTCAACCACGCCGTTTTTGAATCAGTTCGATCCGGCCAACGACCCGGCTCAGGTCACGCTGGATTGCCGTCACCTGAGCTTTGTCGACTATTCGGCGATTGCCGCCCTGATGACCCTGCGCGAGCGCTACACCAAGGCTGGCAAGCACCTGCGGGTACTGCATTTATCCGAGCGCTGCAAAAAACTGCTCAAGCGCGCCAAGGTTCATCACGACTGACGCCTTCTTCTGTAGGAGCGAGGTTGTTATTACGGCCCGACCAGGTCTTCCAGCTCCTGGGCGCGGGTCTGGGTCATGTCCAGCACGCAGCCTGAGCCGTTTACCTGATCAATCGTGCCGCCGGTGGCGCTGCCTGCGTAGGCGCAATTGGCGTCGCGGTATTTGATCCACAGGCGCTGCACGTCTTGCAGTTGCTGTTTGCGCGGGCCTTCCTGGGCGGCGAGGGCGGTTTTGTAGGCACGGTTCAGGCGGTCGTCCTGCACCTTGGTTTGCCGGGCGTTGCAATTGACCATGTCGGCGGTGGTATTGGCGCTGTCCATGCATTTTTTCAAGGCAGGGTTGTCGGCGGCATAAGCGCTGCTGCACAAGAGCAGGACGCTGGCGGCAATTGTGGTGCGAATCATGAGCGGGTTCCTGGGCAATGGATGCGCAGTCTATGACTCAAGGGCGGCGTTTGAGTTTCCGCCTTCACTGATCTTCATGTAAGAACACCCTCCGAATTTTCATCCACCCACGTCGGGCATATCCCCAAGCGACAGCGCTTATCCGTGGACGAAAATTACTTTCATAAAAATTGAAAATGCTCCTCGGGAATGATTTATGAGTTTCACAACCAATTCGACGTGACCCTTTCCGAGGAGTACCGCATGGCCGCATCACCGGGCTTCGGGCTGTTGGTATACGCTGCCATCGCCATCATTGCATTGATCGTGCTGATTGCACGCTACCGACTCAACCCCTTTATCGTGATTACCCTGGTGTCCATCGGCCTGGCGCTGATGGCCGGAATGCCAGCGGACACCATCATGGGTTCGTACGAGGCGGGTGTCGGCAAGACCCTGGGGCATATCGCCCTGGTGGTGGCGCTGGGTACCATGCTCGGCAAGATGATGGCCGAGTCCGGTGGCGCCGAGCAGGTGGCGCGCACGCTGATCAACCGCTTCGGTGAGCGCAATGCCCACTGGGCGATGGTGTGTATCGCGTTCCTGGTGGGGCTGCCGCTGTTTTTCGAAGTCGGCTTTGTGTTGCTGGTGCCGATTGCCTTTACCGTGGCGCGGCGCGTGGGCGTGTCGATCCTGATGGTCGGGCTGCCGATGGTCGCTGGCCTGTCGGTGGTGCATGCGTTGGTGCCGCCGCACCCGGCGGCAATGATGGCGGTGCTGGCCTATAACGCCTCGGTCGGGCAAACGGTGCTGTATGCAATCCTGATTGGCATCCCCACGGCGATCATTGCCGGGCCCGTCTACGCCAAGTTCATCGTGCCGCACATTCAGTTGCCGGCGCAAAACCCGCTGGAGCGCCAGTTCATCGAGCGTGAACCGCGTACACGCCTGCCCAGCTTTGCGCTGACCATGGGCACCATCCTGTTGCCGGTGGTGTTGATGATGATCGGCGGCTGGGCCAACGTGATTTCTACGCCGGGCAGCGGTTTCAACCAGTTCCTGTTGTTTATCGGCAACTCGGTGATCGCCCTGTTGGTGGCGACCCTGGTGAGTTTCTGGACCTTGGGCCTGGCCCAGGGCTTCAACCGCGAGTCGATCCTCAAGTTCACCAACGAATGCCTGGCGCCGACCGCCAGCATTACCTTGCTGGTGGGCGCGGGCGGTGGGTTGAATCGCATCCTGGTGGACGCTGGTGTTACTCATGAAATCCTTGGCCTGGCTCATGCGTTCCAATTGTCGCCGCTGGTGATGGGCTGGCTGTTCGCCGCGTTGATGCGCGTCGCCACCGGCTCGGCCACGGTGGCCATGACCACCGCGTCCGGGGTGGTCGCGCCGGTCGCCTTGGGCCTGGGTTATCCACACCCTGAATTGCTGGTGCTAGCGACTGGTGCGGGCTCGGTGATCTTTTCCCACGTTAACGACGGCGGCTTCTGGCTGATCAAGGAATACTTCAATATGACGGTCATCCAGACCTTCAAGACCTGGACCGTACTGGAGACCCTGATTTCGCTGGTCGCCTTCGGTCTGACCTACGGCTTGTCCCTGGTGTTATGAGCCTGATTCTATAACCGGAGCCTGCATGGACATCCTCTACCAGATCCGCGCCCGCCAGGACTCGTTCAGCGCCGGCGAAGGGCGCATCGCCAAGTTGATGCTTGAAGATGTGGGCTTTGCCGCCTCGGCCAGCCTGGAGGCGTTGTCCCAGCGGGCCGAGGTCAGCACCGCGACCTTGTCGCGTTTTGCCCGCAGCGTTGGCTGCCGTGACTTGCGCGATTTGCGCCTGCAACTGGCCCAGGCCAGTGGTGTGGGCAGCCGCTTCCTGGACCCGGCGGGGTTGCCGGAACAGTCGGCCTTTCATCGGCAAATTCTGGGCGATATCGAAGCGACGCTGCGCCAGCATTTGTCAGGTTTTAACCAGCACAGCTTTGTCGATGCGGTCAGTTTGCTGGGCAAGGCGCGGATGATTCATGCGTTCGGCATGGGCGGCCCCTCCAGCCTGTGCAGCGATGAATTGCAGGTGCGCCTGGTGCGTCTGGGCTACCCGATTGCGGCCTGCCATGACCCGGTGATGATGCGCGTCACGGCCGCGACCCTGGGCACGCAACATGCCTTAATTGTCTGTTCCCTCACCGGCCGCACACCTGAATTACTGGATGTGGTGAAACTGGCGCGCAACTACGACGCACGGATCATTGCCATCACCCTCGCGGACTCTCCCCTGGCCGAATTGGCGGATGTCCTGCTGCCGCTGCAACCGGCGGAAACCAGTTTTATCTACAAACCCACCGCCGCCCGCTACGGCATGCTGCTGGCCATCGACCTGCTCGCCACCGAGCTGGCGCTGGCCCTGCCGGACGACAACCAGGAACGCCTGCGCCGGATCAAGCTGGCCCTGGATGATTACCGCGGCGGCCCTGGCAGCCTGCCGCTTGGAGACTGATATGACGTACGACACGCTGATTCGCCAGGCGCTGATCATCGATGGCAGTAACACCCCAGGGTATATCGCCGATGTGGGCGTGCACGCAGGGCGCATCCGCACGATTGGCGACTTGTCCACAGCCCGGGCCGAGCAAGTCATCGACGCCCATGGCCGCGTATTGGCGCCGGGTTTTATCGACGTGCACACCCACGATGACACGGTGGTGATCCGCCAGCCGCAGATGTTGCCCAAGCTCAGCCAAGGCGTGACCACGGTGATTGTCGGCAACTGTGGCATCAGCGCCTCGCCGGTGAGTTTGCGCAGCGACCCGCCGGACCCAATGAACTTATTGGGCAAGCGTGAGCAGTTCTGTTATCCGCGGTTCAGCGATTATCGCAACGCAGTGCAAGGCGCCGATCCGGCAGTGAACGTTGCCGCCCTGATCGGCCACACGGCGCTGCGCAGCAACCATATGGCTGACCTGCATCGCACCGCCACGCCCTATGAAATCGCGGCCATGCGCGTGCAGTTGCAAGAGAGCCTGGAGGCCGGTGCCCTTGGGTTATCCACAGGCCTGGCCTACGCCAGCGCATTCAACGCCGAGACTGATGAGGTGTTGCAGCTTGTTGAAGAACTGACGGCCTACGGTGCGGTGTACACCACGCATTTGCGCAGCGAGTTCGAGCCGGTACTGGAGGCAATGGATGAGGCGTTTCTGATCGGCCGACATGCCAGGGTGCCGGTGATTATTTCCCACCTTAAATGCGCGGGTGCCGGTAATTGGGGGCGCAGTCCGCAGTTGTTGGCGGCTCTGCAAGCTGCAGCGGAAAATCATCCGGTGGGCTGTGATTGCTATCCCTATGCTGCCAGTTCCTCGACCCTGGACCTCAAACAAGTCACCGACGCGTTTCGCATCACCATCACCTGGTCGACACCGCACCCGCACATGGGCGGGCGCGATTTGCAGGACATCGCTGGCGAGTGGAACGTTTCGCTGTTGGAGGCCGCTCGCCGTTTACAGCCGGCAGGGGCGGTGTATTACGGGATGGATGAAGCCGACGTTCGGCGCATCCTTGCGCATCCGTTGTCGATGGTGGGCTCGGACGGCTTGCCTGAAGACCCGTTTCCTCATCCCCGCTTGTGGGGGGCCTTCCCACGTGTACTCGGGCATTTCAGTCGGGATGTCGGCTTGTTCCCTTTGCACACGGCGGTGCACAAGATGACCGGCTTGTCGGCGGCGCGCTTTGGGCTGGCCGAGCGTGGCGAGATCCGTGAAGGCTACTGGGCTGACCTGGTGTTGTTCGACCCCCTGCGGGTGCGGGATGTGGCGGATTTCACCGCACCGCAGCGCGCAGCTGAAGGGATTGATGGCGTGTGGGTCAATGGCGTATTGAGCTATCGCGATGGGCAGGCGAACGGCGCGAGAGCAGGCCGGTTCCTGGCGCGTAGCGGGGATTTGCGTGGTGGGTTTACGGCTCTATAGTGGGGCTTCTTTTATACGGAGCTGTCGCCATGCACTTAGGAAAAGTCGTCCCCATTCTGCGGATTTTCGACGAGGTCAAAGCCTTGGAATTCTACGTCGACTTCCTGGGGTTCAAGGTCGATTGGCAGCATCGTTTCGAGGCGAACTTCCCGTTGTACCTTCAGGTCTCGCTGGGGGAATGCGTGCTGCATTTGTCCGAGCATCATGGTGATGCTTCACCGGGGGCGGCGGTGCGAATTCAGGCCCAAGGGGTCGATGCGTATCAGCAGCAGTTGCTGGGCAAAGAGTACCGATATGCCAAGCCTGGGGTTGAGGACACGCCCTGGGGTTCGCGGGAGATGAGTATCCGTGACCCGTTTGGGAATCGGCTGGTGTTTGTCGAGGACAGCGAGGTCTGAAGGGTAAATGGCAGGCAAAAAAAACCGCCTTAGTAGGGCGGTTTTTTATTGCAAACCCAGTGAGTGGCTGGGGTTTGCTATCTCAAAGGACGCATTGACCCGCAGGTGGATACTAACTGCCGGTCACGTCGTCACGCAAGACGGAACGATGGCCGGCATGGATCCTTTAGGCATCTTCTCTTGCCTGATTTTGACTGCAAAAGCTTGCAATGAATCTATCGGCGATACTGGATATTTGACCACTGTTAGACACACCTTAGACGGGAATGTTGGTTAGGATCTTCCCCGTTCTGCGTTTGTCGCTTTTGGGGGGCCGGGTACGCGCGCGAATTCTGGACTGACCGCCACGGGCTAGTAATCCGTGCCGGATTGATGCGGAAGGCCCACTAGCCCGGCCACCTCAAAGGACGCATTGACCCGCGTCCAAAGGCTCACGTGTTCCGGTAAGTGCGCTGGAGGTAAGGCCCAACTCTAGGAGGGCCGAGTATGTCTAAGTTTGCACGACGTACGTGGAACCTCGTAGTGAATGCTTTACGTGTTTATCACGTGTGGACATTCCTGCGGGACAGCTTTGATGACCAATAAGGTCTGAGAAGTGGAGCCGCCTCGGCTTAAATTGAGGCGGCTTTTTTTGGTTTTTTAAACCCGGAAATGACTGACCATCTGCTGTAACTGGCTACCCAATCGAGCCAGTTCCACACTCGACTTGGCCGTCTCATCACTGGCAGTCGCGGTCTGCTCGGACACATCCCGCACATTCACGATACTGCGGCTGATCTCTTCCGCCACGGCGCTTTGCTGTTCGGCGGCCGCTGCAATCTGCTGGTTCATCGACTGGATATTCGACACGGTGCGGGTGATGTTTTCCAGGGATACCCCAGCCTTGCGCGTCAGTTCGACGCTGCTGTCGGTGAGGCTGCGGCTGTTGTTCATCACGCTGGCCACTTGTTGGGTGCCGTTCTGCAAGCCGGCCACCAGGCCTTCGATTTCTTCGGTGGACTTCTGTGTACGTTGCGCCAGGCCACGCACTTCGTCGGCGACCACGGCAAAGCCACGGCCGGCTTCCCCGGCACGCGCAGCTTCAATGGCGGCGTTAAGTGCCAGCAAGTTGGTCTGTTCGGCCACGGCCTTGATCACGTCCATCACGCTGCCGATCTTGTTGCTCTCTTGTTGCAGGTGCGTCATGGCGTCGGTGGAGCGCGCCACTTCGGCCGCCAGGCGTTCGATCTGGGCGATGGCTTCAGCCACCACTTTATCGCCTTCGCGGGCTTGGCCGTCGGCGTCGGAAGCGGCTTGGGAAGCCTGCTCGGCATTGCGCGCGACTTCTTGCACAGTGGCCGTCATTTCATGCATGGCGGTAGCGACCTGATCGGTCTCGATCTTCTGGCTGTTCACGCCGGCGCTGGTCTGCTCGGTCACCGCTGACAACTCTTCGGCGGCGCTGGCGATCTGAGTGACGCCATCGCGGATGCCGCTGATCAACTCGCGCAGGGTCGTGCCCATGCGCTGGATGCCTTGTTGCAGCACGCCCAGCTCATCACGACGGGTTACCTGGATGTTGTGGCTCAAGTCGCCCGAAGCGATGCGCTCTACCACCGCCAGGGTGTCCTGGATCGGGCGGGTGATCTGTCGGGTGATGACCCAGGCGGCAATTACGCCAACCAGCAAAGCCAGCAAGGTGCTGATCAATTGCAGGCTGCGGGCTTGGGTGCTTTCAGCGTCGCGACGTTCCAGTTGAATGTCGTACAGCTTGTCGCTGATGGTCACGATATCGGCGCCCTGGGTGGTCATTTCGGCGCGGGCGGTGACGATGTTGGCGTTGGCTGCCTTGTAGCTCTGCACGGCGCTGCGGTAGGCACCGAGGGCGGTTTCCAGGGCCGACAATGCGCTTTGCTGACCGGTACCGAACGCCGCGCTGAGGTCCTTCAAACCGGCGACGGCTTTTTCCAGTTGCGCCGCAGCGCGGGCTTCGGTTTCTGCGTTGGGACTATTGGTATAGCCGCGCACTTCGTAGCGAGCTTGCTGGAACTCATTCTTGGCTTGGGTCACGGCCAGAAATTGCGTGAAGCGTTCCGGGCTATCCGGCGCCTGTTGCACACTGGTTTGCAGCGCATTGATTTGCGCGTTGGCGATATCGGCCTTGGCGCCCATGACGTCGCGCGCAGCGTTGCCATTGCGGTAGGCCTCGCGCATTTTGTTCAAGGACTGGCGGTAGGCGGTAATGACGGCTTTCTGGTCATTGAGCAGCTTGAGGTTTTCCGGGCTCTTGAAGCTATCCAGCAGCTTCTGTTGCTGAGCGGCGAAGGCATCGAGGCTGGTCTGTACGTTCTGCGCCACGGCTTCGTCGCCATTGGCCAGCATGTATTGCAAGCGCACGATGCGCAGCTTGGTCAGCGAGGCGTTGAGCTGGGTGATATCGCTCATCCAATTGCTACGGTCGATCAAGCCGCCGAGGCTGGTCCAGCCCGTGAGCGCCAGGACTGAAGTGAGGACCAACACCAGGCCGAAGCCCAGGCCGAGTTTGAGATTGACGCTGATGTTACCGAACCAGCTGTTCATCGAAAGCTCCTTGAAGAGTGATGTCTGTCTGCTGGACGGTGTGTTGTTGTTTGAGCCAGCCAAGATGTGTAGGGCTGTATCGGCGGCAAGGGACAATTCTGAAATACTTTTATTGCCGGGCGACGAAGGGTCATCGGCACGCTAATGCGATGCCGGGGTGGGGCTGATCATGGGCCGCTCTTGTGTGCTAGTCTGCGGGCCCTTTTAGTTCTGGGCAGCGCGGGAAACCGTGGTGTCCTACAGCGGAGCCTCTTCATGTCCGAAGTTAATCTGTCCACCGACGAAACCCGCGTCAGCTACGGTATCGGCCGTCAGTTGGGCGACCAACTGCGCGACAACCCGCCACCGGGCGTGAGCCTGGACGCAATCCTGGCCGGTCTGACCGACGCGTTTGCAGGCCAGCCAAGCCGTGTTGACCAAGAGCAAATGGCAGCCAGCTTCAAAGTGATCCGCGAAATCATGCAAGCCGAAGCCGCTGCCAAGGCTGAAGCTGCTGCGGGCGCTGGCCTGGCTTTCCTGGCAGAAAACGCCAAGCGTGATGGCATCACCACCCTGGCTTCCGGCCTGCAATTTGAAGTGCTGACCGCCGGTACCGGCGCGAAGCCGACCCGTGAAGACCAAGTGCGCACCCACTACCACGGCACCCTGATCGACGGCACTGTGTTCGACAGCTCCTACGAGCGCGGCCAACCTGCGGAATTCCCGGTGGGTGGCGTGATCGCCGGCTGGACCGAAGCCCTGCAACTGATGAATGCCGGCAGCAAATGGCGCCTGTACGTGCCGAGCGAACTGGCTTACGGCGCTCAAGGCGTTGGCAGCATCCCGCCGCACAGCGTTCTGGTATTCGACGTCGAGCTGCTCGACGTTCTGTAAGACCTGCTGATTACCTGTTGGGACGAACGCGTTCGCCCCAACAGGCATTTGCCAGTTTCTTCATGGATGGAACTTGCCATTCAAGTCGGTCGCCGGGCGCAACGCTCGTGCATAGCAGAACAGAAACAGATTCCTTACCACCTCCTTCAGCACCCCAGGCTCACTGGAACTCAGGCCATTCACGTCCAGATCGCCTTGGTCCTGTAGCTCGTTCAGCGCTTCTTCCTCAAGCACCGCACAGACTTCACCGGTTTCCCGATGCAGGATTCGCAGGTAAGGGTGGGGGCGATCCAGCCAGGCATCTATCAAATAAGTCATGGTCGTTCTCCTTGATGGGTTTCAATGAGAATAATTCTTATTCGTAGAATAGCAAGCGTCTATTGGCAGTTTCTGGGTTTTTCTGTGTGGGTATTGCGTTCGATCAACGCAGAGGGCGAAACGCCATCCCGCGGCGGGCGCGGGATGGAATGCAGCAGGATCAGACTTTGCGTACGAACTCGGACTTGAGTTTCATCGGGCCGATCCCGTCGATCTTGCAGTCGATATCGTGGTCGCCGTCGCACAGGCGGATGTTCTTGACCTTGGTGCCGACCTTGACCACCAGGGAAGTGCCCTTGACCTTGAGGTCCTTGATCACGGTGATGGTGTCGCCGTCCTGCAGGACATTGCCCACAGCGTCTTTCTTCACGGTTTCATCACCAGCCACTTCGGCCTCGCCAGTGGCGGACCATTCATGGGCGCATTCCGGGCAGATCAGCTGGGCGCCGTCTTCGTAGGTGTATTCGGAATTGCATTTCGGGCAGGGAGGCAACGTGCTCACTAAAGCTCCTAGAAAGTCAGGGATGGCTAAAAGTCGCACATTATATAGGGTTTTAAACGCGGATGGGGTTGGACTCGTCCTAATGTGGGAGCTGGCTTGCCTGCGATAGCGGCAGTGAGTTCACTCCAGTCATCGCAGGCAAGCCAGCTCCCACATCAAACAGCGCGGAATCAGTGAGTACGGGCGACCGCAAACTCACTCAGCTCAACCAGGGCATCCCGGTATTCACTGGCCGGCAGCGCTTGCAGGCATGTGATCGCCCGCGCCACGTAGTCACGCGCCAGTTGCGCCGTGTACTCCAGGGAACCCGAAGCTTCTACAGCGGCACGGATGGCTTCCAGGTCTTCGATCCCGCCTTTCTGGATCGCCTTGCGCACCAGGGCGGCCTGTTCCGGCGTGCCTTCGCGCATGGTGTAGATCAGCGGCAAGGTCGGCTTGCCCTCGGCCAGGTCGTCACCGACGTTCTTGCCCAGGGTTTCGGCGTCGCCCTTGTAGTCGAGCAGGTCATCCACCAGTTGGAACGCCACGCCCAGATGATCACCAAAGGTACGCAGGGCTTCGGCCTGTTCGGCGGTGGCGCCACACAGCGCGGCAGCACTGTGGGTAGAGGCTTCGAAGAGCATCGCGGTTTTGCCGCGAATTACTTCCATATAGGTTTCTTCGGTGGTGCTGGCGTCGCGCACCTTGGACAGCTGCAACACTTCGCCTTCGGCGATGATGCGCGTGGCCTGTGAAAGAATCTTCATCACCGGCATCGAGCCCAGCTCGACCATCATTTCGAACGAGCGCGAATACAGGAAGTCGCCCACCAACACGCTGGGCGCATTGCCCCACATCGCGTTTGCAGTCTCGCGACCACGGCGCATGCCGGACATGTCGACCACGTCATCATGCAGCAAGGTGGCGGTGTGCAGGAATTCGATCGTGGCGGCCAGCAGGCGCAGGTCATCGCCTTGGCGGCCCAGGGCCTTGCCGCACAGCAACACTAATAAAGGACGCAGGCGTTTGCCGCCCGCCGACGTAATATAGTCGCCAATTTTGGAGACCAGCGGCACTTTAGACGTCAGCTGCTGTTTGATGATGCCGTCGACGGCGCTAAAATCGTCCGCGACCGCGCGGTAGAAAGCTTGGGGTTGCATCAGCGACAGTCGCTCCAGAAGGGTTGCGCGGCATGCTAGGACCCTGACCCCCGGGTGTCAAGGCGCGATAGACGGCCCCTTGCAAGCCTCCCATAGCTTGCGTACAATCGCGCACCCTGAACTTCCTGGGCAGCACCTGCCTTACGCAATTGCATTCGGGACGTCCATCCCATGCAGCCATGCCAGCCAATACCTCTTCTTATAAAGCGCTGGGTGAGCAGGATTATCGGAGAAATACCATGTCGTACGCAGTAATTGTTACTGGTGGCAAGCAATACAAAGTCGCCCCAGGTGAATACCTGAAGATCGAGAAACTGGAAGTCGCTACTGGCGAATCCGTTACTTTTGATCGCGTTCTGTTGGTCGCCAATGGCGATGACGTGAACATCGGCGCTCCAGTTGTTGCTGGCGCTACCGTTGTGGCTGAAGTGATCTCCCAAGGTCGTCACGATAAAGTCCGCATCATCAAGTTCCGTCGTCGTAAGCACCACATGAAGCGTATGGGCCACCGCCAGTGGTACACCGAGATCAAAATCACCGGTATTCAGGCTTAATTTCAGCCTAATTCCTCACTAGGAGAATTGACTCATGGCACACAAAAAAGCTGGTGGTAGTACCCGTAACGGTCGCGACTCAGAAGCCAAACGCCTTGGCGTGAAGATGTATGGCGGCCAGAAAATCATTCCGGGCAACATCATCGTGCGTCAGCGCGGCACCCAATTCCACGCCGGTTACGGTGTTGGCATGGGTAAAGATCACACCCTCTTCGCTAAAATCGAAGGCGTGATCAAGTTCGAAGTAAAGGGCGCGTTCAACCGCCGTTACGTGAGCGTTGTCGCAGCTTAATTGCGAGATCGCTGGAAAAGCCCTGTCTTGCGACGGGGCTTTTTCGTTTGTGGAGTGAGTCTCTTGCAAAGCTGTCTGTGATGAGCTCAGGCGCTGGTTTGCGGTCGCTGATTGAGGTCGCTGCGCTCATTTTTGCAAGAGTCTTATGTCTTGGTTTCTTAAGCTCGTCCATGCGGCGAGAGGCGTTTTGTTATGAAGTTCGTTGATGAAGTTTCCATCCGAGTAAAAGCAGGCGACGGCGGTAACGGTTGCATGAGTTTCCGTCGCGAAAAATTCATCGAAAACGGTGGCCCGAACGGCGGTGACGGCGGTGACGGCGGTTCCATCTACATGATGGCCGACGAAAACCTCAACACCCTGGTCGACTACCGTTACACCCGGCACTTCGATGCCGAGCGTGGCTCCAACGGCGGCAGCACCGACTGCACCGGTAAAAAAGGTGAAGACCTGGTACTGCGCGTACCGGTCGGCACCACGATCATCGACTCCGCGACCCAGGAAGTGATTGGCGACCTGACCAAGGCCGGCCAGAAACTGATGGTTGTGCAGGGCGGCTGGCACGGTTTGGGTAACACCCGATTCAAGTCCAGTACCAACCGTGCACCACGCCAGACCACGCCGGGCAAGCCGGGCGAGCAGCGCGACCTGAAGCTGGAAATGAAAGTACTGGCGGACGTGGGCCTGCTGGGCCTGCCGAACGCGGGTAAAAGTACCTTCATTCGTTCGGTATCGGCCGCCAAGCCGAAAGTGGCCGACTACCCGTTCACGACCCTGGTGCCAAACCTGGGCGTGGTCAGCGTAGACCGCTGGAAAAGCTTCGTAGTCGCCGACATTCCTGGCTTGATCGAAGGCGCTTCCGACGGCGCGGGCCTGGGTATTCGCTTCCTCAAGCACTTGTCCCGTACCCGTTTGCTGCTGCACCTCGTCGACATGGCACCGCTGGATGACACCAGTGCCGCCGATGCCGCCGAAGTCATCGTCAGCGAACTGACCAAGTTCAGCCCGGCCCTGGCCGAGCGCGATCGTTGGTTGGTACTGAACAAGTGCGACCAGATCCTTGAAGAAGAGCACGAAGAGCGCGTCAAGGAGATCGTTGATCGCCTGGAGTGGGAAGGCCCGGTCTACGTCATCTCGGCCATCGCCAAAGAAGGCACCGAGCGCCTGACCCGCGACATCATGCGTTACCTGGAAGACCGTGCCGACCGCCTGGCGGCCGACCCGGTGTACAAGGCCGAACTCGCCGAACTCGACCAGCAGATCGAAGACGAAGCCCGTGCCCAGTTGCAGGCCCTGGACGACCAGCGCGCCCTGCGCCGCAGCGGCGTGAAGTCAGTCCACGACATCGGCGACGATGATTGGGACGAAGAAGACGTGGATGATGAAGATGGCCCGGAAATCATTTACGTGCGTGACTGATCCGTTGCGATAAACTTGAACGCCGCTCCCTGGAGCGGCGTTTTGGTATCCGGGTATAACGTTATGGGCAGCGCTGGGTCGCGCGGCCCTCACTCTAAGGTTGAAGATGATGCGGAGCAAAGTGACAGGTGCGCAGCGCTGGGTCGTGAAAATCGGCAGTGCGCTGTTGACGGCGGATGGCAAGGGTCTGGACCGCGCAGCCATGAGCGTCTGGGTCGAGCAGATGGTGGCCTTGCATGAGGCAGGCGTTGAGTTGGTATTGGTGTCGTCCGGAGCGGTTGCCGCCGGGATGAGCCGTCTCGGCTGGACCGCGCGACCCAGCGCGATGCACGAACTGCAAGCCGCTGCCGCCATCGGCCAGATGGGCCTGGTGCAAGCCTGGGAGTCCAGCTTTGCCGAGCACGGTCGCCACACGGCGCAGGTGCTGCTGACCCACGACGACCTGTCCGACCGCAAGCGCTACCTCAACGCCCGCAGCACCTTGCGCGCGCTGGTGGAGCTCAAGGTCATCCCGGTCATCAACGAGAACGACACCGTGGTCACCGACGAAATCCGCTTCGGTGACAACGACACCCTGGCCGCCCTGGTGGCCAATCTGGTAGAGGCCGACCTGCTGGTGATCCTCACCGACCGCGATGGCATGTTCGACGCCGACCCGCGTAACAACCCCGATGCCCAGCTTATCTACGAAGCCCGCGCCGACGACCCGGCGCTGGATGCGGTCGCCGGCAGTGTCGGCGGTGCCCTGGGCCGCGGTGGCATGCAGACCAAACTGCGCGCCGCTCGCCTGGCCGCGCGTTCCGGTGCCCACACCATCATCGTCGGCGGGCGCCTGGAGCGCGTGCTGGATCGCCTCAAGGCCGGTGAGCGCATTGGTACGCTGCTGTCGCCGGAACGCGGCATGTTGGCCGCGCGCAAGCAGTGGCTGGCCGGGCATCTGCAAACCCGTGGCACCTTGGTGTTGGACGCGGGAGCCGTATCGGCCTTGTCCCAGGGCAACAAGAGCCTGCTGCCGGTGGGTGTGAAGTTGGTACAGGGCAGCTTCCGCCGTGGCGAGATGGTGGTGTGCGTTGCGCCAGACGGTCGCGAGATCGCGCGCGGCCTGGCCAACTACAGCGCTCTGGAAGCACAGAAGATTATTGGACAATCCTCCGACGCCATTGTCGGACTCTTGGGTTATATGGCGGAACCGGAACTGGTTCACCGCGACAACCTGATCCTGGTTTAACCATAGGAAATACACGATGCGCGTGATAAAGGGATTGCTCGGCCTGCTGTTGGCCATGCCGCTGCTGGCTTCGGCCGAAGAAGTCGGCCAGGTGTCGACAGTGTTCAAGTTCGTCGGCCCCAACGACCGGATTGTGGTTGAAGCGTTTGACGACCCCAAGGTCGATGGCGTGACGTGCTACTTGTCCCGCGCCAAGACCGGCGGGGTAAAGGGCGGGCTGGGTCTGGCCGAAGACCGTGCCGAGGCCTCGATCGCTTGCCGCCAGGTGGGCCCGATCCACTTCAAGGGTGAACTCAAGGACGGCGACGAAGTGTTCAAGGAGCGCACCTCGCTGGTGTTCAAGACCATGCAGGTGGTGCGTTTCCTCGACAAGAAGCGCAACACCCTGGTGTATCTGGTCTACAGCGACCGCTTGATCGAAGGCAGCCCGCAGAATGCGGTGACGGCGATCCCGATTTTGCCCTGGCCGACCGCTCAGTAACCTGCAGGCGAGTTTCGTCACCGGCGTCTATGATTGCAGCCTTTCGGGTTGTAAGCTCCGAAGGGCTGCAATGCAAAGAACATGGGATATCTGGAGTTCGTCATGAGTGCTTTCCACGATCTGAAACTCAAAGCCTTGGACGGACAAGCGCTACCGCTGGCGCCTTTCAAGGGCCAAGTCGTGCTGGTGGTGAATGTGGCGTCCAAATGTGGTTTGACCCCGCAATACGCGGCGCTGGAAAACCTCTACCAGCAGTACAGGGACCAAGGGTTCACAGTGCTCGGCTTGCCATGCAACCAGTTTGCAGGCCAGGAGCCCGGCACCGAGCAGGAGATTCAGCAGTTCTGCAGCCTGAACTACGGCGTGACCTTTCCACTGGGCAGCAAGATCGAGGTCAACGGCCCTGATCGGCACCAGCTGTACCGCTTGCTGGCGGGCGAGGGCGCTGAGTTTCCTGGGGATATCACCTGGAACTTCGAGAAATTCCTGTTGGGTAAGGATGGCCGGGTACTTGCGCGTTTCTCGCCCCGTACGCCCCCAGAAGATCCCTCCATCATCCAGGCCATCGAAAAAGCCCTGAGTTGACGCCTACAGGTATTCGGGCGCTTCTATACCTTAATCATTTAGATCAATAGTGCTTTGAGAGACGCTCTGCTCTCCATATTATCCACGTCATAAATTTCTTAGCCGTGGAGCGCTCCATGCCCGTCCAAGCCTTGTTCAAACCCTTCCAGCTCGGTGCATTGCAATTGTCGACCCGCGTGGTCATGGCGCCCATGACCCGCTCGTTCTCCCCAGGTGGCGTACCCAACTCGAAAGTCATTGAGTACTACCGTCGCCGTGCCGCTGCCGGTGTGGGCTTGATCATCACTGAAGGCACCGTGGTCGGGCACCCAGCCTCCAACGGCTACCCCAACGTGCCGCATTTTTACGGTGAAGCCGCCTTGGCCGGCTGGAAGAAAGTGGTCGATGCAGTCCACGCCGAAGGCGGCAAGATTGTCCCGCAACTGTGGCATGTGGGCAGTGTGCGCCGTATCGGCACTGAACCTGACGCCAGCGTGCCGGCTTATGGCCCGATGGAAAAGCTCAAGGACGGCAATGTCGTTGTGCACGGCATGACCAAACAGGACATCACGCAGGTGATCAACGCCTTCGCCCAAGCGGCCAAGGATGCCCAGGCGATCGGCATGGACGGCGTGGAAATCCACGGTGCCCACGGCTACCTCGTCGACCAGTTTTTCTGGGAAGGCAGCAACCAGCGCACCGACGAATACGGTGGCAGCCTGGCCAACCGCTCGCGCTTTGCCATCGAACTGATCCAGGCGACCCGCGCCGCTGTCGGCCCGGATTTTCCGATCATCTTGCGTTTCTCCCAGTGGAAGCAGCAGGACTACACCGCGCGCCTGGTACAAAGCCCTGAAGCGTTGGGTGAGTTCCTCAAGCCATTGTCTGACGCTGGCGTGGATATTTTCCACTGTTCCACCCGTCGTTTCTGGGAGCCGGAATTTGAAGGCTCGGACCTCAACCTGGCCGGCTGGACGCGTCAGCTCACCGGCAAGCCAACCATCACGGTGGGCAGCGTGGGCCTGGATGGCGAGTTCCTGCAGTTCATGGTCAACACCGACAAAGTCGCCCAGCCTGCCAGTCTGGAGAAACTGCTGGAGCGCCTGAACAACGATGAGTTCGACCTCGTGGCAGTGGGCCGTGCATTGCTGGTGGACCCGGATTGGGCGGTGAAGGTGCGCGAAGGGCGTGAAGGCGACATCCTGCCCTTCAGTCGTGAGGCGTTGACGACCTTAGTGTAAGGACTCGGACTCCCTGTGATGGGGCACAGGGAGTTCTGTTGCTTTAGTGATTAATACTCTGGCCGCTTATTCAGCTCTTTGTGATGATCAGTCTTGAGCCCATCTTTGTGCCCAGGCTGGCCGTAGGTTGGCGGTTCTGCACGGGATTGATCCAGCCATTGTTGCTGGCGTGTCCACTCCGCGGTTGGCATGTTGACGCCATTGCGTACACCCATTCCATAAATTGGCATTGTTCATTATCTCCATATTCAAAGGGCCTGCTTGATCGGCAGGTCTCTATGATTGGCGTTACGCAACCGTTGGTTCCCGGTTTAAATACCAGGCAAAACTTGAGTGGCCGGTAGCAGGCTGGCCATGCGTTTGATCATTGACCGATTGTTCAGCGCACGTAAGGTTGCGTTGGAAGGTCAAAACTCTCCCCGCACACCCCACGTAACTGATGCTCGAATTGCTCGACAATCGCTGGCCAGCCTTGGCGGCTTGCGTGTTGACGGGCATTGAGGCGCATACGGCGTAAACCTTCTGCGTCCTCCAGCAGCCAATTGGCGGCATCGCAAAACGCATTTTCATCCCCCGGCATCGCCAGCACCCCGTTATAGCCATGACGAATATGCTGGGTGGCGGCTGCCTGGTCGTAGGCCACAACTCCCAGTCCTGAAGCCATGGCCTCCAAAACCACATTACCGAATGTTTCGGTCAGGCTGGGGAACAGGAACACATCACCGGATGCGTAATGACGAGCCAGTTCTTCACCGCGCAAAGCACCGCAGAAAATGGCGTCGGGAAGGTCTTTCTCCAGCATGGCTCGTTGCGGCCCATCACCAACGATGATCAGTTTCATCTGACGCAGTGGGTATCTGTCTTGCAAGGTCTCGAAACAGCGCTTGAGCAGTCCCAGGTTCTTTTCCTGAGCCAGTCGTCCTACATGCAGTACTGCGATTTGCTCATTATTCAATGCCCAGCGTTCGCGCAGAGTGCTGTCGCGTTTGGCGGGGTGGAACAGTTGGCTGTCGACGCCTCTGGCCAACATCCCCAAGCGCTCAAAATGCCGACGCTCCAGTTCCAGACGCTGACTGGCGCTCGGTACCAGGGTCAGGCTCGAGCGGTTGTGAAACCAGCGCAGGTAATGGGTGACCACGCGACTGAGCAGGCTCAAGCCGTACTGGTTCGAATACTGCTGAAAGTTGGTATGAAAGCCGCTGACGACGCTGATTCCCAACCGCCGCGCCGCCCGCAAAGCGGACAATCCCAGCGGCCCTTCGGTGGCGATATACAACACATCCGGGCGCTGCCGGCTCCAGCGTCGGAGCAGTTTTCGCATCGACGATTGGCCCCATTGCAGCCCTGGGTAACCGGGTAATGGCCAGCCGCGGCACAGCAGCAGTTGATCGTCACTTGATCGGCTCTTATCGGTGTTCTGACGTGGGCGCACCAGTTCGACCTGATGGCCGCGTGAGCGCAAACCCTCGCACAGGCGGCCAAGGGTATTGGCCACCCCGTTGATTTCCGGCGGGAAGGTTTCGGTAATGAGGGTGATGTGAAGCGAGGCTGTCGTCATGACCCACAGTGTCGGCGTGGGCCATGTCGCCATTGTGTCAGTGCGATGATGGATTTATGACTTGGCCACCGCTTGCTGCGCCATCGCCTCGGCGCCTTGCTCACGCACCCAGAACAACGTTGCGCCGGCCACCGCCGCTGGCATCATCAACAGGTTGACCACCGGCACCAGCAGTACCAGGTAGACAATGCCGCCAAAACTCATGCTCTGCCAGCGTTTCTGGCGCAGCCATGCGAGCATCTCGTTCCAGCCCAGCTTATGGTTATCGGCCGGGTAGTCGATGTACTGGATCGCCATCATCCAGACGCCAAACAGCAGCCACAACGGCGCCGCGATCAGGTTGACCACCGGGATGAACGACAGGATAAACAGGCCGATGGCACGTGGCAGGAAGTAACCCAGCTTGCGCATCTCCCGCGCCAGGGTGCGTGGGACCATGGCGGCCAGTTCGGCCCAACTGAACGGCGGGAAGTCGTCGGTGCCACGTACCACGACCTCGACCTTCTCGGCGAGAAACCCGTTGAACGGCGCGGCGATGATATTGGCGAGCATGGTGAACGTGAAAAACACCATCAGCACCACCAGCACAACAAACAGCGGCCACAACAGGTAATTCAAAAAGCCTAGCCAGTGGGGCAGCGTCGGCATCAAGCTATCGACCCACAGGCTGAACTGATGGCCGGCGAAATAGATCAACCCGACGAACAGCACCAGGTTGATCGCCAACGGCAGCAACACGAACAGGCGCAGGCCAGGGCTCAACACCAGTTTGAGGCCTTCACGCAGGTATTGCGGGCCGGAAAGAGCAGGGGCGGGCATGGAATACTCCGAGCAAAATGGCGAACGCGCCGACCTTACCGGCTTTGCACCTGTTGTGAAAGCGCGGGCAGGTAGGCGACATCCAGGGTTACAAAGGTGTCGATTAACTTAATTGCGCGCATAGAGAACACCTATGAGCTGGATTGTTAATGCGTATTTCCTTAATCTTGCCCCCCTCGATACGCTGCACCCATTATTTTCAGGACCTGGCGAGTCAAAGCCTTCCCCAAGTGCTTCGCGGTCCTTTTTTATTCCCGCCGCCCTGTGGTCTGGGCGGTCGGTAGGAGTGAGTCATGTCTGATACCCGTCATTCCCGAGTAATTATTCTCGGTTCCGGCCCTGCCGGTTACAGCGCCGCTGTCTACGCTGCCCGGGCCAATCTCAAGCCGCTGCTGATCACCGGCATGCAGGCGGGCGGTCAGTTGACCACCACTACTGAAGTCGACAACTGGCCGGGCGATGTCCATGGCTTGACCGGCCCGGTGCTGATGGAGCGTATGAAAGAGCACGCCGAGCGCTTCGAAACCGAGATCGTCTTCGACCATATCAACAAGGTCGACTTCTCGAAAAAGCCTTACAGCCTGACCGGTGACAGCGGTGTGTACACCTGCGATGCGCTGATCATTGCCACCGGCGCCAGTGCTCGTTACCTGGGCCTGCCGTCGGAAGAAGCGTTCATGGGCAAGGGCGTTTCGGCCTGCGCCACCTGCGATGGTTTCTTCTACCGCAACAAGCCGGTTGCCGTGGTCGGCGGTGGCAACACTGCTGTGGAAGAGGCGCTGTACCTGGCCAACATCGCCAGCACCGTGACCCTGGTTCACCGCCGCGAGACCTTCCGCGCCGAGAAGATCCTGATCGACAAGCTGCACGCCCGTGTCGCCGAAGGCAAGATCATCCTCAAGCTCAACGCCACCCTGGATGAAGTCCTGGGCGACAACATGGGTGTGACCGGTGCCCGTCTGAAAAACAACGACGGCAGCTTCGACGAGCTGAAAGTCGACGGTGTGTTCATCGCCATCGGCCACACCCCGAACACCTCGCTGTTCGAAGGCGTGCTGGAAGCCAAAGACGGGTACCTGGTGGTGCAAGGTGGCCGTGAAGGCAATGCGACCGCGACCAACATCGAAGGTATCTTCGCTGCCGGCGACGTGGCAGACCACGTCTACCGCCAGGCCATCACCTCGGCCGGCGCCGGTTGCATGGCGGCCCTGGATGCCGAGCGTTACCTCGACGGTTTGAAGGACGCTTCGTTCTAAACCTGTGAAATTGAAAAAACCGGCGAAAGCCGGTTTTTTTATGCCTGCGATCTAGCCGAGACACCGCAAAACAAATGTGGGAGCTGGCTTGCCTGCGATAGCGGTGTGATAGTCACCACCGCCCTCGCGGGCAAGCCCGGTTCCCACATTGAGCGGGGTTGATTATTAAATCAGCGGCGAGTCAGAGGCTGTTCAGCAAACTTCACTGCGGCCAGCCCATGGGCAATCAACGCTCGGATATTGCCATGGTCACTGCCCTCAGGCGTCGCCACCACCGACCGATAATGCTCACCAAACGCTAGCAGTGCTTCCTTATCACTCAACCCTTCCAGCAGCGCCAAACCCAGGGTCTTGCACGAACCTTCGTTCTGTCCGGCAGCGTTTTCCACACCGCCGTTGGTGAAAGCTTGCGGCTGGTAGTTGTAACCGGCCGCGACGAACGCCAGGGTGTCGGCAAAGAGGTGTTTGCCACTGTTGAGGCTGGCGCGCAGGGTGTTCAAATCAGTCATGAGGCTTTCCTTTGGCAAACGCGGCCTGTTGGTCGGCGTTGGCTTCTTGCTGGTATTGGGCTTTCCACTCGGCGTACGGCATGCCGTACACCACTTCACGGGCCTCATCGAGGCTGACCTCGATCTGGCGTTCGTCGGCCTCGGCCTTGTACCACTTGGACAGGCAGTTGCGGCAGAAGCCGGCGAGGTTCATCAGGTCGATATTCTGCACATCCTTGCGGCTGTCCAGGTGGGCCACCAATCGGCGAAAGGCGGCGGCTTCGAGTTCGAGGCGTTGTTGGTCGTTCATAGGGCTCACTTGGTATCAGCGGCTGGCGGCCAGAGTGATCGAAACCGACTCGGCAAAGCGCAGCGCGTGGGGCTTGTCCACTTCGACTTCGGCGTACAGCACCGATTCGTTGCTCATCACCAGGTCCAGCAGTTCCTGGGTCAGGCGCTCCAGCAGGGCAAAGCGATTGCCTTCGACGTGAGCGATGATGGCCTTGGTGATGGTGCGGTAGTTCAGGGCGTGGTCGATGTCGTTGTCACGCACGGCTTCCTGGGCGGCATACAGGATGGTCAGGTTGATCAGCACATCCTGTTTGTTGAGGATTTCGTCCTCGTTGATGCCAATAAAGGTGCGCAGGCACAGGTCCTTGACCCGGATACGCGCCATGCCTGGTTGAAGTTGTGGCATTGCTACTTGCTCCGTCCAATCAGTTGCAGGAACTCCATGCGGGTGGTGTTCGACTCGCGAAAGGCGCCGAGCATCACCGAGGTGTTCATGGTTGAATTCTGTTTCTCCACGCCGCGCATCATCATGCACATGTGCTTGGCTTCGATCACCACCGCCACGCCGGCGGCCTGGGTCACGTCCTGGATGGCGTCGGCGATTTGCCGCGTGAGGTTTTCCTGGATCTGCAGGCGCCGGGCGAACATGTCGACAATGCGCGCCAGTTTTGACAGGCCCAGCACCTTGCCGGTCGGAATATAGGCCACATGGGCCTTGCCGATGAAGGGCAGCAGGTGATGCTCGCACAACGAATACAACTCGATGTCCTTGAGGATCACCATCTCGTCATTGTCGGACGCGAACAGTGCGCCGTTGACGATTTCTTCCAGGTTCTGCTCATAGCCATGACACAGGTACTGCATGGCCTTGGCGGCACGCTTGGGCGTGTCGAGCAGGCCCTCGCGCTGCGGGTCTTCGCCCAGGCCCTTGAGGATCTCGCGGTAATGGTGGGGCAGGGATAAGGTCATACAACATCCTCGCAAACGGCTTACTTGATATGCCGCCCGCCGTTGACGGTCAGGGTGGTACCGGTGACATAGGGATTGTCCAGCAGGTAACGCACGCTCTGGTAGATCACCTCGGGTCCGGGCTCGATGCCCAGGGCCGACTTGGCCAGGACTTTGGCGCGATAGGCCGCGTCATCGCCTTCGTTGAACATCACCATCGCCGGTGCGATGCCGTTGACCTTGATCAGCGGCGCGAACTGTGCGGCAAACGATAACGTGAGGCTGTCGAGCCCGGCCTTGGTGGCGCAATAGGCGATGTGCTGCCGGCTGCCCTTGCGCACCACGTCGTCGCTGATATGCACGATATCGGCGGGTGTCGAGCGTTGCAGCAAAGATGAACAATGCAGGTTGATCAGGTACGGCGCAAGCATGTGCACGCTGAACATGTCGATAAAGGCACGGCTTTCGTCGCCCGGGGTTTCGGCGACCCAGGCTGAAGCGTTGTGGATGATTGCTCGCAGGCTTTGAGTATGGGTTTTGACTGCGGCAATGAAAGCCAGCACTCCGGCTTCGCTGGAGAAATCGGCAAACACGCCGATGGCACCGCGCTCACGCAGCGCCTGCACGCCGGGGCGTTCGCTGCGGTAGCTGAACATCACCGCTTGGCCTTCATCCAACAGGCGCTCGGCACAATGCAGGCCGACACGCTGGCCGGCACCGGTGATCAGGATCGGAGCGTTGGTTGCATTCATGGGAGGCTCAAGTCGCTGGCAGGCTCAAACTATACCAGCGCGCCGGCCTCCCTGTACTCAAGCGGCGGCTTCAGTGACTTTGCGAGGGGGCGAAGGGTGCAGCCAGTTCGCCAGCAGATGGGTCGACAGCGGTATAAAGAAATAAACCATCAACGGGGTCAGGGCTGCGGTGCTCACCAGTACGCGGCTGAACAGGTCCAACTCGCTGAGCAGCGGCCCCAGGCCGAAGTTGAACAGCAACGATACCGGGAAAAAAGCCAACCAGATGGCCACCGCCTGTTTCCAGCGTGGCGGGCGGGCACCCGCTGCGCCGAACCAGCCATCGATACCGCTGACACGGTGTTCCGACGGGTCGGCAAACAGCTCGCTGCCACGGCTCAGCCACGCGCTGCGCGAAGCGGAGAACTCCCATGCGTGCAGGGTCTTTTCATCGGCGAAGCGGAAGATGATCTGGAATTCATCATCATGGGGCGGTGGCGCCAGCACGCCGGAACCCAGGTAACCGGGGAAATCAGTCGCCAATTGCTCGCCTTCGCGCAGCCAGGCCATCAGTTCTTCGTAGCGACCTTTGGCCACGCGGCGCGCAACCATCAAGGTGACGGGTGAGGTAGACATCGTATATCTCCAAAATCAGCAAGTGCGCCGAGCCGGGTAGGCGGCGCACGGACGAAGCTGCGGGGTGGTGCAGCGACGCAAAAGAACAGGCAAGGATTATTCCGGTTTTGCCCAAATACGCCAGAAACTTCGGATGGATCGCCGTAGATCTTGAATCATGCAGTTCAATCGGCGTTAATAGTATTCAAATTCATACAAGTTTCTTGACCGCTGATGCCCGAAATCACTGCGCCTCTTCGCGATACGACACCCGACAGCCACACTGACGGCGAGGGGCTGTTTCCGATTCGTGAAGTGGCAAGACTTACAGGCGTAAACCCGGTGACGTTGCGTGCGTGGGAGCGTCGCTACGGTTTGATCCAGCCTTTACGCACCGAAAGTGGGCACAGGCTTTACTCAAGCACCGATATTGAAACCGTGCACCGCATCCTCGACTGGATCGAGCGGGGCGTGGCGGTGAGCAAAGTCGGCAAGCTTTTGGCGCGCGACCCACAGTCCAGCGAGCCGGCTACCGCGTCACGCAGCGATACCGAACTGGAGTGGCGCCAATGGCAGGCGCAACTGCGGCAGGCCATCAGTGCTTTTGATGATCGTGAGCTCGACCGGTTGTACGGCCAGATCTTCAGCGTCTATTCGACAACCGTGGTGTTCCAGGACATTTTGGTCCCGCTGTGGCAGCAGTTGTCACGTCACCAAGGCCGCTTTGGCCAAGCCAGCGAGTGGCTGTTCTTCGATAATTTCCTGCGCTCGCGTGTCGCACGGTGCCTGCAAATGGCCTGTGCCTCGCCAGCGCCCAGGGTATTGCTGTCAGCCATTGCCGGAGAGTGCCGTGAGCTGGAGTTGCTGGTGGCGGGCTTGTTGATGTCGAGCGAGAAACTGGCGGTCAAGGTCCTGGGCGTTGGCCAGCCACTGGATGAGTTGACGCTGATCTGTGAGCGCACTCAGCCGCAAGCCCTGGTGCTGTTTTCCAACCATGCCCCTGGCGCAGAGCTGGCGTCGCGGCTCAATCGCCTGGCCTTCACCCTCGACTGCCCGTTGCTGCTGGCTGGAGAGGCGTCAGAGCTGGCAGAACACAGCCAGGAGGGGGCATCGATTGGTTGTCTGGGCAATGACGGGCGCTTGATGCCGCGCCGCTTGCAGCAACTGCTCAGCGGCCATCTGGAGTCTCAGGCATGAACGTGAGGATGAACCAGGCGATGCTGGTGCAGGATGAACTGGCGTAACCGTTCGATCTCATCGGCATCGCTCTGGCTGAGGCGATAAGCGAACAGGCCGCGGGCGGTTTCCCGCTCCAGCGTACCGCGCAGGGCGATGCGTTCGTAGCCGGAAGGGCTGAACCACAGGGAAAACGTCTTGGGCGGTTTGACCCGGCCACGCACTTCTACCAGCACCCCTTTGAATGACACTTCGTGCACCCACAGCGCGCTGGAGTAGCCCTTGATGTTTTCCAGCGCCACCGGCGTTTCAAGCGCCAGGCGCCACGGGCGGATCATCGGCCCATCTTCAAAAATGCTCGGTACGCCCAGGCGCAAATGCACGGCATGAAACTCATCTTCCACCAGGTGCAACGGGAAGGTGAGTTGCTGGTTGTCGAACTGCGCCTGGATGGTGACCTGGTCGTGAGCCGCTAGCCGCGTGAGCAAATCGCGAATCTGTGCGCCGCCATTAACCGTCAGGCTCGACCATGCATCCCGCAGGTTGAGCTGCGGGTTGTGCTGCATGTCCTGGATAAAATCCAGCTCGTCCTGCGTCAATAGCGTGTCGCGTTGCATTGATCTGGCTCAAGGCTGAGGCATTAAAAAGCCATTATCGCTCTAAAGACCGCGTTTTTTACAGTTTGTTAAATCCACTCGTCGCCTTGAGTGCGGCGAGCTCGCTCTTGAGCTCGGCCAACTGAGCTTCCAGTTGGGCGACACGCTGTTGTGCCTTGACTTGAGTGGTGACGTCTTTCTGCACACCGACGAAATAGGTTTGCTTGTCGACCTCGTTGTACACGGTCGAAAGCGATAGCTCGTTCCAGAAAGGCGTGCCGTCCTTGCGGTAGTTACGCAGGATCTCTCGGCAGGTGCCGCCGCTGTCGAGCGCATCACGAATGGCGATCAAGGCCGGTTGGTCGCGGTCGCCCGCCTGCAGGAAGCGGCAGTCCTGATAGAGGATTTCGTCCAGCGTGTAGCCAGTCATCCTTTCGAAGGCCGGGTTGACGTAGATCAGTGGTTTTTCCCGGCCTTCGCGCTCGGCAACAACGATTCCGTCGTTGGACGCATTGACGACCATTTGCAGCAGTTTGGCGTTAATCATAGAGCGGTCCATGGCCTGGTTTTGACCTTGCCAGTTTATGGCAAGTCTGGAATGTTGCACGGTGCGCACTGAAATATTGGCACGGGCTGCTAATATCCCACGCTTTCACTCAACTACAGGATCAGATTGATGAAAGTCGCCATCCTCTCCGGCTCGGTCTACGGTACGGCTGAAGAAGTCGCTCGCCACGCGGAAGAAATCCTCAAGGACGCAGGTTTCAACGCCTGGCACAACGCACGTGCCACGCTGGCAGACGTGCAGGCCTTTGCTCCCGATGCATTCCTGGCAGTGACCTCGACCACCGGCATGGGCGAGCTGCCCGACAATCTGCAGCCTCTGTACTCAACCATCCGCGACCAACTGCCCGCCGCCTGGCGCGGCCTGCCGGGAGCGGTCATCGGCCTGGGCGACGCCAGCTATGGCGATACCTTCTGTGGCGGCGGTGAACAAATGCGCGAATTGTTCGCCGAACTGGGCATCCGCGAAGTGCAGCCGATGCTGCGCCTGGACGCCAGCGAAAGCGTCACTCCGGAGGCTGACGCCGAGCCTTGGCTGGCCGATTTGATCACCGCGCTGCGCGGTTGAACCCCAGGGAGCGCCGTTATTGACGGCGCTTGTTTGACACGTATTTGTACTATTCTCTTGACTGACTCGCTCAGTCATCAAGCTGGCTGCCAAGGAAACTCCTTGCGCCTCGGCGTCTGACTAGACTGGCTCTCACTTTAGACACCATACGAAGTGCGCCAAGGAGGTCATTGCCATGAGCCTAGCCCCTGCATCACCGCCACAAAACGTCAAAGCCCAGGTCAGCCCCGCCGAATGGCAAACCCGTGTGGACCTGGCGGCCTGTTATCGCCTGGTGGCCATGCACGGCTGGGATGACCTGATCTTCACGCATATTTCGGCCAAGGTGCCGGGCACCGAAGATTTCCTGATCAACCCCTATGGGCTGATGTTCCACGAGATCACCGCGTCGAGCCTGGTCAAGGTTGACCAGGCCGGCAATAAGCAAATGGAGAGCCCCTACGATATCAACCCTGCGGGCTACACCATCCACAGCGCCATCCACGAAGTACGCCACGACGTGACCTGCGTGCTGCACACTCACACTGCTGCGGGCGTGGCGGTGTGTGCGCAAAAGCAGGGTGTATTGCCCATCAGCCAGCAATCGCTGTTTGTACTGTCCAGCCTGGGCTATCACGCCTATGAGGGCGTGGCGCTCAATCACGAGGAAAAGGCCCGCCTGCAAGCGGATTTGGGCCAGAACAATTTCCTGATGCTGCATAACCACGGCCTGCTGACCTGCGCCGGCACCATCGCCGATACCTTCCTGATGATGTTCACCTTCCAGCGCGCCTGCGAGATCCAGGTGCTGGCCCAGAGCGGCGGCACCGAGTTGATCGCCATCGAGCCGCAGATTCTCGCCGGTGCCAAGGCGATGGTGGCAGCTGTCACAAAAAGCGCCCAAGGTATGGGGGGTGCGCTGGCCTGGCCGGCGCTGCTACGCAAATTGGACCACCAGGACCCCGGGTATAAAAGCTGATGCCACTCGCCGAGATACCGCTCAGAGCCTGGCGCAAGCGCGGCCAGGACTTCGTCTTTCGTGGCCACACCGTGCGGTATTGGATGGCCGGGCAGGGCGAGCCGTTGCTGCTGATTCATGGTTTCCCCACGGCCAGTTGGGACTGGCACTACCTGTGGCAACCCCTGGCCCAGCGCAACCTGGTGATTGCCTGCGACATGCTCGGCTTTGGCGACTCGGCCAAACCCTTGGACCACGACTATTGCCTGTTGGAACAGGCCGATCTGCAACAGGCGCTGCTTGAGCACCTGCGCGTAGAGCAGCCGGTGCATGTGTTGGCTCATGACTACGGCGACAGTGTCGCCCAGGAATTATTGGCTCGGCATTACGAGGGCCGGTTCCCGATGGCGAGTTGTGTATTTCTCAACGGCGGGCTGTTTCCGGAAACCCATCGGCCGGCGCTGGTGCAAAAGCTGCTGCTCAGCCCGTTGGGCTGGATGATCGGCCGGGCCTTTGGGCGCAATGCCTTGGCCAGCAGTTTCAACCAGATCTTCGGCCCCCAGACGCGGCCCAGTGAAAGCGTGCTGGATGATTTCTGGAGTTTGATCAGTTGCAACGACGGCCCGCGTATCCTGCACAAACTGATCGCCTACATCCCCCAGCGCCGTCGTCTGCGCGAGCGCTGGCTCACGGCCATGCAGCGAGGCGAAGTACCTTTACGGGTGATCGACGGCGAGGTGGACCCGATTTCCGGTGCCCATATGGTCGAGCGCTATCGCCAACTGGTGCCCCAGCCCGACACGATAAGACTGGCCAATATCGGCCATTACCCGCAGATCGAGGCGCCGGTCCAAGTGCTCAAGCATTACCAGGCGTTTCGTGAGCGCATCAGCCAGCCTTCACCGCGCGCGGCCTATTCCTGAGCCTGCGCATCATCCCGCTGCCTTATCAAGCACCATTCAGCCCTGGCCGTCTTTATTGTGACCAAAGGCTGTGTGCGTGACACTCTGCCTATTCCCATTGTCGCCAGCGGAGTTCGGTATGAGTGAGTCAGTGCAGTTCCAGGATAAGGTGGTGATCGTCACCGGCGCCGGTGGTGGCTTGGGCCAGGCCCATGCGCTGCTGTTCGCCAGGCACGGGGCCAAAGTGCTGGTCAACGACCTGGGGGGGTCAACCCAAGGCGAGGGCGCCAACGCCTCGGCGGCCGACCGGGTTGTGGCGCAGATCCGCGCGGCGGGCGGCATTGCCGAAGCCAACCATGACTCCGTCACCGACGGCGACAAGATCGTACAGAACGCCCTGGATGTCTTCGGCCGGGTCGACGTGGTGGTCAACAACGCCGGCATCCTGCGCGACAAGACCTTCCATAAAATGGATGACAGCGACTGGGACCTGGTTTACCGGGTGCACGTCGAAGGCGCCTACAAAGTCACCCGCGCCGCCTGGCCGTATTTGCGCGAGCAGGGTTATGGCCGGGTGATCTTCACGGCGTCGACGTCCGGTATCTACGGCAACTTCGGCCAGTCCAACTACGGCATGGCCAAGTTGGGCCTGTATGGCTTGACCCGCACCCTGGCGCTGGAAGGGCGCAAGAACAACATCCTGGTCAACGCGATTGCCCCCACCGGTGGCACACGCATGACCGAAGGGCTGATCCCGCCGCAGGTGTTCGAGCGCCTCAAGCCGGAACTGGTCAGCCCACTGGTGGTGTACCTGGGCAGTGACGCCTGTGAGGAAACCGCAGGCTTGTTTGAAGTGGGTGGCGGCTGGATCGGCAAGACCCGTTGGGAGCGCAGCCTGGGTGTGGGTTTTGATCCCGAGGCCGGTTTTTCGCCGGAGGATGTGGCCGCGCACTGGCAGCAGATCTGCGATTTCGAAGGGGCTGCGCACCCCAAGGACAATATCGAGGCACTGAAGGAAATGATGGCCAACTTGCAGAAGTTCAGCCTCTGATCATTGCCGGTAAATCAATGAATCCCACGGGGCGTCGACGACGCCCCGTTTTATTGCAGGCATAAAAAAGGCCGCTGCATAGGCAGCGGCCGAAGTAAGACGTTGGATCAAGGAGCGACAAATCAACGTCAGTGAACACCGGGAACAGACTGATTACAGGATCAATCCGTTATAAATCAGCTTTTCTCCCCAATGCGGGAGCGGGCCGTTTGCCCTGAAAGCCAGGCAAGAATAGTCGGTTGTAACAAAATGAGTAATAGCGAATCAGGACAAGGACTATTACCAGATCGGCAATAATTACAGGGCGCCATCGATCCTTCTGATAACCCTTCATCCATCGCATGCATGTCTCCAGGCCAACGCCCGGCCAGAGAACCCCGTCATCCTTTCGAGCGACAACACGAATACCTCCTTGGTGCGCTTATCGCTCCTCAAGGGCGGCAGTAGGGTGGGGCCTTCTGTCACTCACCGGGGAAGACGCATGACAAAAACAATAATGCGCGCCATCTTCACGCCACAGGCGCTGGCCACTGCGGTTGCGCTGGGCTGCTGTGCCCAGGCGCAGGCTGTTTCGTTCAACATCGGCGAGATCGAAGGGCAATTCGACTCCTCGCTGTCGGTCGGCGCCAGTTGGGGCATGCGCGATGCCGATAAAAGCCTGGTCGGCACGGTCAATGGCGGGACGGGCCAGGCGTCCACCGGGGATGACGGGCGCCTCAACTTCAAGAAGGGCGAGACCTTCTCCAAGATCTTCAAGGGCCTGCACGACCTTGAGTTGAAGTACGGCGACACCGGGGTATTCGTGCGTGGCAAGTATTGGTACGACTTCGAGCTCAAGGACGAAGACCGCGAGTTCAAGCCCATCAGCGATCACAACCGCAAGGAAGGCGCCAAGTCCAGCGGTGCGCAGATCCTCGATGCCTTCGTCTACCACAACTACTCCCTGGGCGACCTGCCCGGCACCGTGCGCGCCGGCAAGCAGGTGGTCAGTTGGGGCGAAAGTACCTTCATCGGTAACTCCATCAACAGCATCAACCCGATCGACGTGTCGGCGTTTCGCAGGCCCGGTGCCGAGATCAAGGAAGGCTTGATCCCGGTGAACATGCTGTTTGCCTCCCAGAGCCTGACCAATCAACTGACAGTGGAAGGTTTCTACCAACTGGAATGGGACCAGACGGTGCTCGACAACTGCGGCACCTTCTTCGGTGGGGACGTGGCGGCGGACGGCTGCACCAATAACTACACCGTGGGCAGCCCGGCGATCCGACCGCTGCAACCGGTGGCCGCTGCCTTTGGTCAAGGGTTTGGCGTGACCAATGAAGGCGTGATTGTGCGGCGTGCCGGTGACCGCGATGCGCGTGACTCCGGCCAGTTCGGCGCGGCCCTGCGCTGGCTGGGCGATGACACTGAATACGGCCTGTATTTCATGAACTACCACAGCCGTACACCGACCGTCGGCACCCTGACCGCCAATACCAACCTGGCCACCATCGGGCGCATCATCAACACCGCCAACGCCCTGGCACCCGGTTCCGGGGGCGGTTTGGCGCAAAGCACCATGCTCGGCCGCGGCCAGTACTACCTGGATTACCCGGAGGACATCCGCCTGTTCGGCGCCAGTTTCTCCACCACCTTGCCCACGGGCACGGCGTGGACCGGCGAAATCAGCTATCGGCCCAATGCGCCGGTGCAGCTCAACACCACCGACCTGACCCTGGCCCTGGTCAACCCCATTGCGGGCCAACTCGCCTCACCCATCCGCAGCAATTTCGGCGATGACAACAAAGGCTATCGCCGCAAGGAAATCACCCAGATCCAGAGCACCATGACCCAGTTCTTCGACCAGATACTGGGCGCCGAGCGCCTGACCCTGGTGGGCGAAGCGGCGGTGGTGCACGTCGCCGGCCTGGAAGACAAAACCAAACTGCGCTACGGCCGGGACTCGGTGTACGGCGCCTACGGTTTTCAAGGTGACACCGACGGTTTTGTCACCTCCACCTCCTGGGGCTACCGGGCGCGGGCGATCCTTGACTACAACAACGCGATTGCCGGTGTGAACCTCAAGCCCAACCTGTCCTGGTCCCATGACGTCGCGGGCTACGGCCCCAACGGCCTGTTCAACAAAGGCGCCAAGGCCATCAGCGTCGGCGTGGATGCGGACTATCGCAGCACCTACACCGCAAGCCTGAGCTACACCGACTTTTTTGGCGGTGACTACAACACCCTGACCGACCGCGACTTCCTCGCCCTCAGCTTCGGCGTGAACTTCTGATCTGGCTTAAAAGAAGGACAAGACCCTATGCGTAAGATGATTGCAATGTTGGCCCTGAGCGTATTGGCCGCCAACGTAATGGCGGCGGTATCGCCCGAAGAAGCAGCCAAGCTCGGCACTTCCCTGACCCCGGTCGGCGCCGAAAAAGCCGGCAATGCCGATGGCTCGATTCCGGCCTGGACCGGCGGCATCCCCAAGAATGCAGGCGCGGTGGATAGCAAGGGGTTTCTCGCCGACCCCTTCGCCAGTGAAAAACCACTGTTCGTGATCACCGCTGCCACGGTGGACAAGTACAAGGACAAGCTCTCCGACGGCCAGGTAGCGATGTTCAAGCGCTATCCCGAGACCTACAAGATCCCGGTGTACCCCAGCCACCGTACGGTCAACTTGCCGGCGGACATTTACGAGTCGATCAAGCGCAGCGCCTTGAATGTGAAGGCGATCAACGATGGCAACGGCCTGGAGAACTTCACCGGCAACCGTTACTACGCGTTCCCTATCCCTAAAAATGGCGTCGAGGTGCTGTGGAATCACATCACCCGTTACCACGGCGGCAACCTGCGGCGCATCATCACTCAGGCCACGCCCCAGACCAATGGCAGCTACACGCCGATCCGTTTCGAAGAAGAAGTAGCGGTGCCGCAAGCCATCCCGGATATCGACCCGGCCAAGGCCGCCAACGTGCTCAGCTATTTCAAGCAATCGGTCACCGCGCCAGCGCGGCTGGCGGGCAACGTGCTGCTGGTGCATGAAACCCTCGACCAGGTGAAGGAACCGCGCCTGGCCTGGATCTACAACGCCGGCCAGCGCCGTGTGCGGCGTGCACCGCAGGTGTCCTACGACGGCCCAGGCACCGCCTCCGACGGCCTGCGCACCACCGACAACTTCGACATGTTCTCCGGCGCACCCGACCGTTATGACTGGAAACTGGTGGGCAAGAAGGAGATGTACATCCCTTACAACAGCTACAAGCTCGATTCGCCGAGCCTCAAGTACGACGACATCATCAAGGCCGGGCATATCAACCAGGACCTGACCCGTTATGAACTGCACCGAGTGTGGGAAGTGGTCGGTACCGTTAAACCCAGCGAGCGGCACATCTACGCCAAGCGCCATATGTATATCGATGAAGACAGCTGGCAGGTTGCGCTGGTAGACCATTACGACGGTCGCGGCCAACTATGGCGCGTTGCCGAAGGCCATGCGCAGTTCTACTACGACCACCAGGTGCCGGCCTACACCGTGGAAACCCTGTACGACCTGATTGCCGGACGCTACATCGCGCTGGGCATGAAGAACGAGGAGAAGAGCAGCTTCGTGTTCGGCTTCGCGGCCAAGGCGGCGGACTACACCCCGGCTGCACTGAGATCGGAGGGCGTTCGCTGATTCCACACTGAAATGAGGTTGAAAATGTGGGAGCTGGCTTGCCTGCGAT
>NZ_MPBM01000074.1:0-17932 GCF_001907715.1 Pseudomonas sp. BTN1
CTCCTACAAAATGGGGCCAAACCCGCTTTTACATTTTAAGTTGTTGGCTTCAAAGGCTTCACGCATTCAATAGAGCGATCTACCGTCGTCTTGGCAATCTCCAACAAATGCCACACCGCCAGAATCTTCGCCCGCCCTGGGTTATCCAGCAGCTCGCCGCAATCGAGCGCCGTTGCCGAAGCGCTGTCGAGCAAGCTGGCGGTGTAGAGCAAAGCATCTTCAAAACTCAGGTCGTCGTTGACGTTGTGGAAACCCTGGCTGGGCAGGTAATGGTCGATGGCGCGGTTGAACGCGGCACGGTCTTTTGCAGGATCGAGGGGTGGATCGGGTAGGACTTTATTCATTGTGTAACTCCACATGGTTTGGAGCTGACACCCCTCGCGACTAAACGAATGGGTGGCGGCTGTACGCAGGTTAGTCGACCGGCCACATGGCAAACCGGCGCGCCCAAAGGCGCCCATACGCACAGCCACCATGAAACATCATGGAACCATGCGCCATATGAAACCCGAGCGACTAAACCCGATCACTGATGAGCAGTGACGGACCGCAGACTAGCCACCGATTCCAACCGGCACAAGGCGGCGGGGATTGTCTCGGAAACGTCCTGCAATTTAAAGGGACACGGCTTGCTGGCCCTTTACAAACCATGACAAAAGGCCAGTAAGCACATTGCCTCAGCGTATCCCCGGAACAAACGCCACACTCCCTCCCTCACGCGCCCTGAACAACCGCTCCCCATTATCCGGCTGGGTCGTCACCACCTGATGGTCCACCCCCAGGAACGCCAACGGTGTCGGCTCGTCCTTGGAATACTGCGCGACGATTATCGTACGTTGCGGATCAAACCCCTGGCCGCTGGTTTTTTCCAACCAGGCCATGAACGCGACGCTGTTGCCCTGGCGCGGGAAGTCCTGGCTTTCGCTGACGTAGTAGAAAGGTTTACCGTGGTTTTGCAGGTACATGGGCAGCTTGTTGTCGACCTCTACCAGCACCAGTTGCCATTGGTTCCAGGGCGCGCTTTTCTCCGCCTGGGCTTGCAGGTCGGCGGCGAAGCGGGTAACGCCGCCGTTGCCATTTGTCCAAGGGTAGATCACGCCCAGCACCAGCAAGAGCAGGCCTGCGCTGAGGCCAAAGCCTGTTTGCCAGCGCGGCCAGCTCATCGGTTTTTTGCGCAGGCGTTCACTCAGCCACCAGGCGGCGAGCAGTTGGGCAAAGGGTACCAGCGGCAACACGTAGTAGCTGCGGCGGCTGCCGCTGGCGGTGAAGAATACAAACAACAGGCCCAGGCCCCACACCAGCCAGCGTACGTTGGGCGGCGCTCTGCGCCAGTTGCGCACGGCCAGCCACAGGCCAAGTATCCAGCAGGGTGCCCAGGGCAGGGTGTAGACCGGCAGGTAAATCAGGTAGGTGTAGATCGGCCCCATATGGTCGAAGGGGTCGAAGAAACGCACCACGTTTTCGCGGAACACCAGCTCCAGGCCGCTCTCGCCGTAAGTGGGGGCGCCGTAGCGGTGGGACAGTACAAAGGGAATCGCATACACCACGCCGGCGATGAGCAGGGCCAGCACCAGGCGCAGGTTGAGGTGGCGTTTGTAGCGGTGTTCGCTGAGCAAGTGTGGCAACAGCACCAGCGCCGGCAATACCACACCGATCAAGCCTTTGAACAGCGAGGTGGCGGCCAGCAACAGGAAAAACACCGTGTAGCGCCCCAGCCGCGTGTCATCCGGCCCGCGCCAATACCACCACACTGCCGCCAGCACGCCGCACACGGTGAGGACATCGGCGGTGGCCACGCGGGCCCAGAACAGGAAATAGAAGGTGGTGGCGAGCATCCACCCGGCGATCAGCCCGGTGCCTTTGCGAAACAGGCGTTCACCGATCAGGTACACCAGCCAGATGCTCAACCATGCGGCAACCACCGATGACAGGCGCAGCGACCAGGGGCCGAGGCCGCCCAGCAGGTGGGCAAACCCGGTAATCAGCCAATAGGAGGGCAGGGGTTTGTCGTAATACGGCGTGCCTTTGAGATACGGGTCGAAGTAGTCACCGCTTTGCAGCATCTGCAAGGCGATATTCGCCCAGCGCGTTTCCGGCCCCCACAGGTCGCGGCTGCCCAGGCCCAGCAAGAGCAGCAAGGCCGAGGTGCCCAGCAGTAACACCAGGGCGCCGCGTTCGGTTTTCCAGAAGCTCATGGGGTGGTCCCTGTGGCAGGCGCTGCATTCAAGGTTGTTGGGGGTAAATCGTCAGCACCAGGTTGCCCTTGCGATAGCGTTTGCCGCCGGGGGGCAATTGCCCTTCTTCGCGATGTTCGCTGGTGCTCTTGACCTGCATCAGCACGCCGACCGGCCCGTGTTGGCGTGCCTCGACCAGCCAGGCCTGGACGCTGTCCGGCGTGACCTTGCGCTGTGCCGCGTCTTCGTAGTTCAAGCCGTAGCGCAGCTCGCCCTGGGTGTTATAAAACGCCACATCGGGCCGGCGCAGGCGCCAGGTCAAGGCCGATGCCAGGCCCAGGTCATTGCTTAGCAAAGCACGGGTAGGTTGCAGTTCGTCCAGATGTTCCAGCACGAATTGGTCGGGCATCTCGTTATCTTCGATCAGGGTCGGCATGCCCGCCGGTAGCAGGGCCACCAGCAAGCCAATGCCCAGGGCGGGCATCGCCCACAACGTCAACGGGCGCACCGCTTGCAGCAGGTTGGCGAGGATCCAGCCCAGCAGCACGATAAACGTCAGGGACAGGTTGAACATCTGCGCATGGCTATTGCCGTACAGCGGGCGGGTGATTTGCAGGTAAATCAGCGCCACCATGGCCGTCATGCCGAGCACGAAATTGAGCGCGCCGTTGATGACCAGTGGGCGCGCCTTGCCTTGCTTGATCAGGTCGATCAAACCGTGGCCCATCAACAAGGCCAGGGGCAACAGGCACGGCATGATGTAGGTCGGCAATTTGCCTTTGCTCAGGCTGAAAAAGCCCAGGGGCAGCAACAGCCACAGGGCGAGAAAGGCAATCACCGGCTGGCGCTTTTCCTGCCAGGTTTTTAGCAGGGTGCCGGGTAACAAGGCAGCCCACGGCAGGCACGCCACCACCATGATCGGCAGGAAGAACCACAGCGGCCGTGCATGCTGTGCATCGTCGGCGGCAAAGCGGCGGATGTGCTCATGCCAGAAAAAGAAATGCCAGTAATCCGGTTCGCGCAAGTGGATGGCCAGGGCCCAGGGCAGGCATACGAGCACGGCGACCAGCACCGCCAACGGCCCGTAGCGCATCAACTCGCCGACGCGCCGCTGCCAGACGAGGTAGGGTACGGCGATCAAGACCGGCAACAGCCAGGCCAGGAAGCCCTTGGTCATGAACCCCATGGCGCAGGCCACCCCCAACACCGCCCAGGCACAGAGGCGTTCGCGTGGCGTGCGGCAGTCCAGGGCAAACCACAACGCCACCAGGCTCAGGTTCACCCACAGGGTGAATTGCGGGTCGAGGTTGGCATACCCGGCTTGCCCGGCTACCAGGCCAAAACTCAGGTAGAGCAGCGCGCAGGCAAAGCTCTTGCGCGGGTCATTCCACACGCGCCGGGCGAGCAGGTAGGTCAGCACCACGCTCAGGATTGTGCTCAGGACCGAGGCGATGCGCACACCGAACAGGTTTTCACCGAATACCGCCTGGCCAAGGGCGATGAGCCAATAGCCGGCGGCGGGCTTCTCGAAATAACGCACGCCCATGAAGTGCGGCGCCACCCAGTTGCCGCTCATCAGCATTTCCTGGCTGACCTGGGCGTAGCGGGTTTCGTCTGGCGTCCATAAACCGTGAAAGCCCAGGGGCAACAAGATGAACACGGCAACGCCCAGCAATAGCCAGGCCAGAGGGTTTACGCGGGGCATGCGCACATCGCTCCATAACGTTCAAGTACGGGCAATGGCGGTATTAACTTAATAGGGTGAAGCATCGTAAGGGTCACTAAGTAGTTGTAGGAAAACATAAATAACAGACGCGACTAAACATGCCAGAACAGGGCTGTCGTTTTGCTGAACACGTTGTGGCTTAATATGTAAACAAGTGTAATTAAAGTTGTTTGAGTGCGGCGGTCCACTCTTCGCTGTTCATGGTGCCCATGGCCTTGAAGGTGCCGTTGGGCACCACCTTGACGAACAGTGCGCTGCCGTACTCTGCAGCGGCTGCGTGAGGGAAGCCCAGGCTGGTCTGGAAGTCGCTCATGCAGGCGCTGTGGGTGATCAGCATCAGGTTGCGTCCCGGCTGTTTGTGGCCGAGGATTTCATCGCCCATGGCGTCGCCGCAGATGGCCAGCGGGCCGGGGGACAGCTCGGTCTTGCCGAACATGAACAGTGACGTCTGGGCGGTTCGCGTGGTGGGGCTGCTGAGTACGTCGGTCAGGGCCATGCCCAATGAATCAAAGGCTTTGCCCAGTTCGACGGCGCGTTCAGTACCGTTGATGGTCAGGCCATCGGCGGGGCCGAAGCAGGGGTTGGCCGAGCGGTCGCAGCGCTCTTCATGGCGCACCAGCACCACCAGCTCACCCTCGCGCCAACTGGCGAGCACCCCGGAGGTCAGCAGGCGATTGCCCACGCCCAGGTCCAGGGGCGAGCTGGGCCAGAATAAAAAGCCCGTCAACAACAAGGCGGTAACGCTGATGCCAAGCAGGTGCAGGCGGTATTTTCTCAGGCGTTTTAACCTTGACCTTTTGGGTTGGGGGTTGGCCAGGATCATGTCTGCCACGCGGTTCATCCTCGGCACTGTTTATTGTGTTTATAAAAAGGCTGCACGATTGGGCAGTTGCCCTTGGTGAGGCAGGAGACTGTCACAGCGCCGCTGTCTTTTTGCTGAACACTTGCATGTTAGGAGTGTCACTTGGATTAACTAATAAGTTGTGAGTCACCACGAGTTGGCGGGCACTTTAAAGTTCGATGGATGGGCAGACGGTGAAATCCATGTGAAAAATTTGCGTGGGCAGGAGCGTCAGCCGTTATTCTCGTTGCTGGTCCTTCAGATGAGCGTTCTTATGTTGCAGGTGCAAGGTGTTGTTAAAAACTACGCGACCCCGCAAGGCCCGCTGACCGTCCTGGCCGGCGTCGACCTGCACCTGGGTGAGCGCAGCAGCCTGGCGCTGATGGGCGAATCGGGCAGTGGCAAAAGCACCTTGCTGCACCTGGTAGCCGGGCTGGACCGAGTGGACGCCGGCAGCATCCGCATCGGCGAGCAGCGCCTCGACCAACTCAACGAAGGGCAACTGGCCCATTGGCGCCGCACGCAAATCGGTCTGGTCTTCCAGCAGTTCAACCTCATCGGCAGCTTGCGCGTGGAAGACAACCTGGCGTTCCAGGCGCGGCTGGCGGGGCGTTTCGACCCGTACTGGCAAGCGCAATTGGTGGAGCGCCTGGGACTGGGCGACTTGCTCCGGCGTTACCCCGAGCAACTCTCCGGTGGCCAGCAGCAACGGGTTGCCGTCGGGCGGGCGCTGGCCTCGCGACCGGGTTTGTTGCTGGCCGATGAGCCCACCGGCAACCTCGACGAAGCCACCAGCGATGAAGTGCTGCAACTGCTGTTGGACCTGCTGCGGGACAGCCCCACCAGCCTGCTGATGGTCACCCACAGCCCGCGCCTGGCCGCACGGCTTGACCGGCAAGTGGTGCTGCACCGTGGCCGTGTCGTGCCAATGGACGCGCGCTGAAATGGCGCTGTTTTACTGGACGCTACGCGCATTGCTGAGCCACTGGCGGCGCCATCCGGTGCAATTTTTCAGCGTGCTCACCGGCTTGTGGCTGGCCACCGCGCTACTGACCGGCGTGCAGGCCCTCAACAGCCAGGCGCGGGACAGCTACGCACGCGCCAGCCAATTGATCGGTGGCGAACCCCAAGCCAGCCTGGTTGCGCCGGACGCCGCCAGTTTCCCCCAGGTACTGTTTGCCGAGCTGCGCCGCGCCGGCTGGCCGGTATCCCCGGTGGTGCAGGGGCGGGTGGTGCTCCAGGGGCGTGACCAACAGCGTCTGCAACTGATGGGCATCGACCCTGTGTCGTTGCCCGGCAGCGGCAGCGTGGCGGGGCAACGCTTGAGCCAGGCGCAAATGCTGGCGTTCTTCGAGCCGCCGGGGCGTACCTGGGTCGCTGCGCAAACTTTGCAGGCGCTGGGGTTGCATGAGGGCGAGCAGCCGCTGACTTCTACTGGGCAACGCCTGCCACCGTTCCAGGTGCAAGCGGATATGGCGCCCGGCCTGCTGCTGACGGATATCGGTTTTGCCCAACCCTTGCTCAACATGCCCGGGCGCCTGTCGCGCTTACTGTTGGACAACACCTTCGCCGCCCGCCACCCCGCGCCACCCGCCGCGTTGCAACTCAAGCAGGGCGAGGACAACAACCTGTCACGCCTCACCGAGAGCTTTCACCTGAACCTGGATGCGGTGGGTTTTTTATCCTTTGTGGTGGGGTTGTTTATCGTGCATGCGGCCATCGGCCTGGCCCTGGAACAGCGCCGTGGCCTGCTGCGAACCTTGCGCGCCTGTGGGGTCAGCGCACGCATGTTGATCCTGAGCCTGGGCATTGAATTGGGGTGTTTGGCGGTGTTGAGCGGTGTGCTCGGTATCGCCAGCGGCTACCTGCTGGCCAGCCTGTTGCTGCCGGATGTCGCCGCCAGTTTGCGTGGCCTGTACGGCGCCGAAGTCGCTGGCCAATTGAACTTGAGCCCCTGGTGGTGGCTGGCCGGCCTGGGCGTGAGCCTGCTCGGCGCGTTGCTCGCCGGAGCCAGCAGCCTGTGGCGCGCAGCGCGTTTGCCGTTACTCGCGCTGGCCAACGCCCAAGCCTGGCATCAAGCCCATGGCCGCTGGCTGCGGCGCCAGGGCTGGGTGGCATCCGCCGCCTTGCTGATCGCGTTGCTGGCACTGTGGCTGGGCGATAGCCTGGCCGCCGGGTTTGTGCTGATGGCGGCCTTGCTGTTGGGCGCGGCGTTGGCGTTACCGGTGCTGCTCAACGGGTTATTGAAAGCGGTGCTGGGGCGCAGCCGCTCGGTGCTGGGCCAGTGGTTCCTGGCCGATTGCCGCCAACAACTGCCGGCCTTGAGCCTGGCGCTGATGGCGTTGCTGTTGGCCCTGGCGGCGAATATCGGCGCCGGCTCCATGACCTCGGGCTTTCGCCAGACCTTCACCCATTGGCTGGAGCAACGCCTCACCGCCGAGCTGTACCTCAACCCGCAAAATCCGCAGCAGGCCGAGCAACTGAAAACGTGGTTGACCCGTCAGCCCCTGGTGCAGGCCGTATTGCCCGCCTGGCAGGTGGCGGTGCAACTGCAAGGCTGGCCCGCGGAGGTGTTCGGCGTGGTCGACAACCCCACTTATCGTCAACACTGGCCGCTGCTGGAGGCGGTGGACGCGCCCTGGGACCGCTTGCTGCAAGACGACAGCCTGATGCTCAGCGAACAATTGGCGCGACGCCTGAAGGTGCAACTGGGCGACACGGTGTCCATCCCCACTCCGCAGGGCACCTGGGCGCCGAAGATCGTCGGCATTTATGCCGACTACGGCAACCCCAAGGGCCATCTGCTGGTCAATGTCCAGCACCTGTTGGCGCATTGGCCGACGCTCTCACCGGCGCGCTTCAACCTGCGGGTGGCGCCCGCCGACGTGCCGCCGCTGATCCGTGAGGTGCAGCGTGAGTTCGCCCTGGAAGACAGCCGCATCGTCGACCAGCAGCAACTCAAGGGTTGGTCCAGCCAGGTCTTCGAACGCACCTTCGCCGCCACCGCGGCGTTGAACAGCCTGACCCTTGGCGTCGCCGGCGTGGCATTGTTCATCAGCTTGCTGACCCAGAGCCAAAGCCGCCTCGGCCAACTCGCGCCGTTGTGGGCGCTGGGCGTGACGCGCCGACAATTGATGCTGCTCAACCTCGGCCAGACCTGGCTGCTGGCGGTACTCACGTTGATCCTGGCGTTGCCGCTGGGGCTGTTGCTGGCGTGGTGCCTGGATGCGGTGATCAACGTGCAGGCCTTCGGCTGGCGCCTGCCGTTGCAAGTATTCCCCGGGCAGCTTGCGCAATTGCTGGGGCTGGCGATGCTTGCCACCTTGCTCGCGTCGGCCTGGCCCCTCTGGCAGCTGTACCGCAGCCGCCCGGCGGATTTGTTGAGGACGTTCGCCCATGAAGATTAAGGCACTGGCGTGCATCGCCTGGTTACTGCTGAGCGGCTGCGACCAGGCGCCCGCACCCGAGGACAGTTTCGCCGGGCTGGGCAGCGATGCCGCGGACTTTGCCCAGGTGGTGCCCGGCAAAGTCTTCAGTTTTCCCGAGGACCACGGGCCCCATGACGGCTTTCGTATCGAATGGTGGTACGTCACGGCCAACCTCAAGGATGCCCAGGGCAATGTCTTCGGCGTGCAATGGACGCTGTTTCGCAACGCATTGAAGGCCGGTCCCGTCCAACCGGGCTGGCGCGATTCAACCGTGTGGCTCGGCCACGCCGCCGTCACCTCGGCCACCCGGCACTACGCCGCCGAACGCCTGGCTCGGGGTGGCGTCGGCCAGGCTGGGGCTCAGGCAGAGCCATTCAACGCCTGGATCGACGACTGGAACTTCGCCAGCCGCCCCGGCACCGCCAGCCCCTTGGCCGACATGCAACTCAAGGCCAGTGGCGCGCAATTTGCCTACGATCTGCACCTGACCTCCAGCCGCCCGCTGGTGCTGCAAGGCGACCATGGCTACAGCCGCAAATCCGACCAGGGCCAGGCGTCGTACTACTACAGCCAGCCGTTTTTCACTGCCAACGGCAGCGTCAGCCTCGACGGCCATACCTACCAGGTCAGCGGCCCAGCCTGGCTCGACCGCGAGTGGAGCAGCCAACCCCTGGCCGCCAGCCAGACCGGCTGGGACTGGTTCTCCCTGCACCTGGACCGCGGCGCGCAACTGATGCTGTTTCGCGTGCGGCAGAAAGACAGCGACGGTTACCTCACCGGCACCTGGATCGACGCCCAGGGCCACACCCAGACCTTGCACAACAGCGACATCCAACTCACACCGCTGACCACCACGGCCATCGACGGGCGCAACATTCCCACACGCTGGTCGCTGAAAATTCCCGGCAAACAGCTGGACATCACCACCGAAGCCGTCAACCCGAAGGCGTGGATGGACCTGGGTATTCCGTACTGGGAAGGGCCGGTGCGGTTTGAGGGTGGGGTGGGGTATTTGGAGATGACGGGCTACTAGGAGGCTACAGCTGAGTTAATTTTTCCCTACGACTCGACGGGTAATACTCCCACAGATTTTTTAAAAAATACTGTACATACATACAGTCTTGTCCTACAGTCCATCCCAGGTGACCGGATGTCACCGGTTACCTGAGCTTCAATTTTTTAACTATGGATGGATAAAAAATGAAATCGAAAAAAGCCTTCATTCTGGGCGCGGCCATGGCGGCCTCTTGCTTCGTTTCGGCCTTTGCCCTGGCCGAGCAAACCCCGGCAAAACTCAGCGCGCAGGCGGTCAAGCAGGCCGTGGACAAAGCGTTGAAACCTGGCGGTACGCTGGAAAAGGCCAGCGTCTCGGGCGAGCTCAAGCAAAAGCTCAATGCGGCCAAGACCGGGCAGTCCAACGTCGTCAAAAAAAGCAAGGCAGCCGTCGGTAATGTGGCGATCGACTCCCCGGTTGGCCAGCTGGAAAAACCTGACTCGGCGCACATGAAACAGGCCGCGGTTGCAGCCTTCACGCCGTTGTTTCCCACCTTGGATATCAACACGCTTTACACTCTCACCGGTGTGGAGACCGGCGCGCAAATCGCTTACCACTTCAACCTGCCGAAAAACGCGCGAATCCAGGTGCAGCTGCTGAACCAGAGTGCCGGCACGGATATGTCGTTGACGCTGTTCCATGACGACGGCCAAGGCAACCTGACGCCGTTGGGCACCTCGGATAACCCCGGCAGTGCCGATGAATACCTCAACGGCGTGTTGCCGGCTGGTGACTACTACTGGTTCATGGTGGCCAATGCCGCGAGCAACTCGCAGTTCAGTTTCGGTGTGGCAGTGGACAGCAATATTGATGCCTACGAGCCCAACGACACTGAGCAAACCGCGTTCGCGCTGCCGGATGCCTTGAACCAGGTGACCGGTAACCTCGACAGCGTCAATGACGTGGATTACTTCTCCTTCGTCTCGTTGCGTGGCCAAGGTGTGGGCATGTTCCTGGGCGATGACGGTGCGGGCACGCGTAACCAGTGGATCTTCGAACGGTTCGATGGCACCCAGTGGGTGGAAGTCCCGCAGGGCTCTACTTCTACCTATCCCAACCTGACGCCGGGCTACACGGTCAAGGTGCGCGTGCGGGCCAACCCGGCGGTGGCATTGAACCCTCAGGCTCAATACAAGCTGACCCTCGGCTCGGCGCCACGCCTGAACCAGCACAATGTGAACGGCGATAACGTGGTGCGGATTCCCAGCTCGATCTTCCAACTGGCCACCCAGGCGGCTCGCAATCTGAGCTGGAGCACCCAGTGGTCAGACAGCACTGGCGAGCCCCTGCGCGGCGTCACTCCTGTACTGCGGGTCGACAAGCATTTTGGCGCCACTTACAACTGGGTCGACTATGAGGCCAAGACTGGCATCACCGGCGCGGCCTCGGGGAATGTCGCGCTGGGCACCTGCTCTGGGGACTACAAAGTGCGCTACCCGGACAGCGCCTCAGGCCAGACCTACAACTGGGAAACCTGGTTCAACGAGGGCGGCTGGCGCATCGAGCTCAGGGAGTTCCCTGGTGTGGGCGTGGGTGGCAATACCGTCCAATACGTCAGCCTCGGCCACATCTGCAGCCAGACTATCGTGCGCTGATTGATCTATGTGTGTGAAGCGGGGGGCAGTCCAGTTGGACTGCCCCTTTTTTTTACCGCGGGTTCCCAATGCAAAGTGCCAAATAGATAGTCCATCAACGGCAGCACGATGTTGAAGTTACGTCCCTGCATCAGCTCACGACGGTGATGCAAGGCGTGCAGGCGATGCATCTGGCGAATCCACGGTAGGCGTGCCACCGGGTGTTCGGCAGGCAGGTGTTCGCAGGCATGGAACACTTCGTAGAGCAGGTAGCCAAGGATCATGCAGCCTGCAAACAACCCGGCAACGTTGGGGCTCAGTTGGCTGAGCAGCCACCAGGCGGGGAGGGTGATGGCCAGGCTGTGCAGCACGATCAGCCAGGCTGGAAACAGGATGACGCGCCAGTCCCGGGGGCTGTCGTAAGTCATGTGATCAGGGGTGAAGAAGCTGTGGTGGTCGCCAGTGTGGCGTGCGTAGAACAGCCGGGCGAATGCATGTTTGTGATGGCCCAGGTGGCGGTGCACGAGATAGATACACAGGTTGAAAAACAGCAGGCTCAAGGGCACGGTCAGCCACTGGAGGGCGGTGATATCGGCGGTGGAGGACCAGGCCAGCGTGATGCAGGCGATGCCGTAGCCAAGCACGAATGCGGCGTGCAGCCAGGGGTTGTAACGCGGGTTGACGCTTGCGCGGTAACGGTCGCGGAAAGTCTCGGTCGGGTGGGGCATGGCCGGCTGCTCGCTGTGTTTTTATTTGAGGCTGAGCTTAGTTGGCGTAAGCGGATGTGCGAGTTTTTACTGACCACCTCATCGCCCTGTGGGAGCTGGCTTGCCTGCGATGGCGGTGTATCAGGGCCAGATCAGTAGACTGACACTGCGCCATCGCAGGCAAGCCAGCTCACATATTTTTGCCCGAGGCCGACCAGTGGAGGCTTGCACAGGTCTGAATTAATTGTTAGCTTCTGGCAAAATGTTAACGATAACATTTGCTCTAAAAATAAAAACAAAACAGAGACCCACGCCATGAAAATGCTCCCAAAAACCCTGTGTTTACTGGCTGCCAGCATCACCCTGGGCAGCGCGACCCCCGCGTTTGCCGACGCCGCCAAGCCCATCCGCATCGGCGCCTCGTTCCAGGAAATCAACAACCCCTATTTCGTCACCATGAAAAACGCCCTGGAAGAAGCCGGCGCGACCATCGGTGCCAAGTTGATCATCACTGACGCCCGCCACGACGTGTCCAAGCAGGTCAGTGATGTCGAAGACATGCTGCAAAAGGGCATCGACATCCTGTTGATCAACCCCACTGACTCCGTCGGCGTGCAATCGGCCGTCAAGTCGGCCCATGCTGCCGGCGTCGTAGTGGTGGCGGTGGATGCCCAGGCAGATGGCCCGTTGGATTCGTTCGTGGGCTCGAAGAACTTCGACGCTGGTTTCCAGGCCTGTGAGTACCTGGCTAAAACCATCGGTGACAAAGGCAATATCGCTATCCTTGACGGCATCGCCGTGGTGCCGATCCTCGAACGTGTGCGCGGCTGCAAAGAGGCGGTGGCCAAGCACCCGGACATCAAGATTGTCAGCATCCAGAACGGCAAACAGGAACGCGATCAGGCCCTGACCGTCACCGAAAACATGTTGCAGGCCCAGCCTACCCTCAAGGGCATTTTCAGCGTGAATGACAATGGCTCCCTCGGCGCGCTGTCGGCCATCGAAGCCAGCGGTATGGACGTGAAGCTGGTCAGCGTCGACGGTGCGCCGGAAGCGATCAAGGCGATCCAGAAACCCGGCAGCCATTTCATCGCCACCTCGGCCCAATACCCCCGCGACCAGATCCGCCTCGCCCTGGGCATTGCCCTGGCCAAGAAGTGGGGCGCCCAAGTACCGGCCAGCGTGCCGGTGGACATCACCCTGATCGACCAGGCCAAGGCCAAGGACTTCAGCTGGTAAACCCCCCAGGCCCCGCGTAGTTCGTGGGGCCCAGGTCTTCCTTCTGAGTGCGAGGTCGGCGGTATGAGCAGTCTTCTGAAGCTGGAAAACATCTGTAAGCGTTACCCTGGGGTGCAGGCCCTCAAGGCCATCAACCTGCAAGTGGAGCGCGGCGAAATCCACGCCTTGCTCGGGGAAAATGGCGCGGGCAAATCCACCCTGATGAAGATTCTGGGCGGGGTCGAGCACCAGGACGAAGGGCAGATCCTTATCGATGGGCAGGCCCGACAATTTGCGACCTATCGGGATGCGATTGCCGCCGGGATTGGCATTGTGTTCCAGGAATTCAGCCTGATTCCCTACCTCACGGCGGTAGAAAATATCTTCCTTGGCCATGAGCTGAGCAACCGCTTCGGCCTGTTGCGCAAACGCGAAATGGCCGAGGCCGCGCAGGCGTTGTTCCAGCGCCTCGGGGTCAGCATTGACCTGCACTGCGCGGTCAAGCACCTGAGCGTGGCCGAGCAGCAGTTTGTCGAAATCGCCAAGGCCCTGGCCCTGGATGCACGCCTGCTGGTGCTCGATGAGCCGACCGCGACACTGACTCCCAGTGAGGCCGAGTTGCTGTTCGACATCATGCGCGAACTCAAGCGCCAAGGCGTGGCGGTGATTTTTATCTCGCACCATCTGGAAGAGATTTTCCAGGTCTGCGACCGCATCAGCGTCCTGCGCGACGGCAGCAATGCAGGCGTTACCGAAGTGGCCGACAGCGATATCGATCACTTGGTCGAGATGATGGTCGGCCGCCGACTGGAATGCAGTTTCCCGCCCAAACCCAGCAGCGAACGCGGCCCCTTGCTGCTGGAGGTCAAGGATATCCAGCTGGTGCGCAACGGCCCCCACAACCGTTTCAATTTGCACAAAGGCGAGATCCTGGGCTTCGCCGGCCTGGTGGGCTCGGGCCGCACCGAGCTGGCCCTGGGCATGATGGGCGCGCTGCCCACGATGAGCAAAGACGTGTGGCTGCGCGGGGAAAAAGTCAGCCTCGATGACCCGGCTCAAGCCCTGGCCCACGGCATCGGCCTGCTCCCCGAAAGCCGCAAGAGCGAAGGGCTGATCACCGCCTTCAGCATTCGCGAAAATATCTCCCTGAACAATTTGCCCAAGTATCAGCACGCCTCGGGCCTGATCGACAAGGCCCGCGAGTGCGCCAGCGTCGAAGCGCTGATGCGCCAGCTGTCGATCAAGGCGCCCAGTGGCGAAAGCCTTGTGGTGAACCTCAGCGGCGGCAACCAGCAAAAAGTCGTGATCGCCCGCTGGATCAACCACCACTGCGACGTGCTGGTGTTCGACGAACCGACACGCGGCATCGATGTGGGGGCCAAGGCGCAGATCTACGCGTTGATGCGCAGCCTCACCGAACAGGGCTACGCGATCATCATGATTTCCTCCGAGCTGCCCGAAGTCATCGGCATGTGCGACCGCGTCGCCGTGTTCCACAAGGGCGCCATCGTCAAAGTACTGGAAGCGTCCGCCGTCAATCCTCAAGAGGTCATGCGCCATGCAACAGGGGGCTCAAGTGAATACGTCCATTAACACCGCCGGCACCGGCCGGTTGCGCCTGAACCTGGCGCGGCTGCTGCGTTCGCCGGCGTTTTATCCCTTTGTCGGGCTGGTGGTGGTGACCCTGGTGATGATCCTCGCCAGCGACACCTTCCTCACCGCCAGCAACCTCTCCAACATCGCCCGCCAGGTGTCGATCAACGCCATCATCGCGGTGGGCATGACCTGCGTGATTCTCACCGGCGGTATCGACTTGTCGGTGGGGCCGGTGATGGCGTTGTCCGGCACCTTGACCGCCGGGCTGATGGTCGCCGGGTTGCCGCCGGGCCTGGCGATTGGCGTCGGGCTACTAGTGGGCGTGGCCTTCGGCATCGGCAACGGACTGTTCGTGGCGTACCTGCATATGCCGCCGATCATCGTCACCCTGGCGACCATGGGCATCGCCCGTGGGTTCGGGCTGATGTACACCGACGGCTATCCGATTTCCGGCTTGCCAGAGTGGTTCGCATTCTTCGGTCGCGCCAGTGTGTTTGGCCTGCAGGTGCCGATCCTGATCATGCTGATCACCTACCTGGCGGCCTATGTGCTGCTGCAACACACCCGCATCGGCCGCTACATCTACGCCATCGGCGGCAATGAAGAAGCGGTGCGCTTGTCCGGGGTGCGAGCGGCGCGTTTCAAGCTGCTGGTGTATGGCATCAGCGGCTTCACCGCCGCGATTGCCGGGCTGGTGCTCACCTCGCGCTTGATGAGCGGCCAGCCGAATGCCGGCGTGTCGTTCGAGCTGGATGCGATTGCCGCCGTAGTACTGGGTGGTGCGTCGATTGCCGGCGGCCGCGGAGTGATCATCGGCACCTTGCTCGGCGCCATGCTGCTGGGCGTGTTGAACAACGGTTTGAACATGCTTGGCGTGTCGCCCTACGTCCAGAGCGTGATCAAGGGCGGGATCATCTTGCTGGCGATTTTCATCAGCCGTCAGCGCCATCGTTAATACCTCACCACACAGGACCGAACACATGGACAAGCACACTCACATGCAAGCCGTCGTCTGCCACGGCCCGAAAGACTACCGCCTGGAGCGCATCGGCAAACCCCAGGCGCGTGCCAATGAGCTGGTGATCCGTATCGCCGCCTGCGGCATCTGCGCCAGTGACTGCAAGTGCCACTCGGGCGCGGCGATGTTCTGGGGCGGCGACAACCCCTGGGTCAAGGCGCCGGTAGTACCGGGCCACGAATTTTTCGGCTACGTGGTCGAAGCCGGCGAGGGCGCCGAGGAGCACTTTGAGGTCAAGGTCGGTGACAAGGTCATCGCCGAACAGATCGTGCCGTGTGGCAAGTGCCGCTTCTGCAAATCGGGCAAATACTGGATGTGCGAAGTGCACAATATCTTCGGCTTCCAGCGCGAAGTGGCCGAAGGCGGCATGGCCCAGTACATGCGCATTCCCAAGACCGCCATCGTGCACAAGATCCCCGAATCGGTGTCCCTTGAAGACTCGGCGCTGGTGGAGCCGATGGCCTGCTCGATCCATACCGTCAACCGTGGCGATATCCAGCTCGACGACGTGGTGGTGATTGCCGGCGCGGGTACCCTTGGCCTGTGCATGGTCCAGGTCGCCGCGCTGAAGACCCCGAAAAAACTGGTGGTGATCGACATGGTCGACGAGCGCCTGGAACTGGCGAAAAAGTTCGGCGCCGATGTGGTGATCAACCCCGCCCGTGACAACGCTCGCGAGATCATCAACGGGCTGACGGACAACTACGGCTGTGACGTCTATATCGAAACCACCGGCGTACCGGCCGGCGTCACCCAGGGCCTGGACCTGATCCGCAAGCTCGGGCGCTTTGTCGAGTTCAGCGTGTTTGGCGCCGAGACCAGTGTGGACTGGTCGATCATCGGCGACCGCAAGGAACTCGACGTGCGCGGCGCGCACCTGGGCCCGTATTGCTACCCGATCGCCATCGACCTGTTCGAGCGTGGCCTGGTCACCTCCCAAGGCATCGTCACCCATGATTTCCCGCTGGACGACTGGGCCGAGGCGTTTGAACTGGCCAATTCGACCAAGTCGATCAAGGTGCTGTTGAAGCCGGTGCTCTGAGATGGACTACGTCATCGGTGTAGACATTGGCACCCAGAGCACCAAGGCGCTGCTGGTGGATGCCCAAGGCACGATCATCGCCCAGCATAGCCACGGCTACCGGGTGGACACCCCGAAAGTGCGCTGGGCCGAGCAGTGGCCGCAGGTGTGGCTGGATGCTGTCGAAACTTGCGTGGCCCAGTGCATGGCCAAGGCCGGGGTGCCGGCGCCGCTGGTCAAGGCGCTGTGCATCAGCAGTTTGTACGGTGGTTCGGGCATTGCTGTGGATGCGCAGATGACGCCGCTGTACCCGTGCCTGATCTGGATGGACCGCCGCGCCGGCGAGCAGGTGGCCTGGGTGCGTGAGCATGTGGACCTGGAGCGCTTGTTCGCCATCACCGGCAACTCGGTGGACAGCTACTACGGCTTCACCAAGATGCTCTGGCTCAAGCAGCACCAGCCTCAGGTGTGGGCGGATACCCGTTACCTGTTGCCGCCCAACAGCTACATCAATTGGTGCCTGACCGGCGAGTTGGCGGTGGACCACAGCAGCGCCGGGAATATCGGTGGTGTCTACGACGTGGCGGCGCGCAACTGGTCAGGCGAGATGCTGGATGCGCTGGGTATCGCGCAGTCGATGATGCCCGAGCGGTTGCTGTATTCCGGCGAGGTGGTGGGTGGTTTGCGCGCAGACTGGGCTGCCCGCCTGGGCTTGCAGGCGGGCACGCCGATCCTCGCTGGGGGCGTGGACGCGGCCATGGCGACCCTGGCGGCGGGTGTCACTCAGCCAGGCAATCATGTGGCGATGATCGGCACCAGCATGTGCTGGGGCTATCTGAACCAGCAGGTGGATGCACGTCACGGTTTGGTGAGCATGCCCCACGTCTACAACGGCCACCGCGACCTGTACATCTTCGGCGGTGCGATCACCGCCGGGGCCTCGGTCAGCTGGTTTCGCGAGCAGTTCTGCCAGGCCGAAGAACAGCAGGCCCAGGCCACGGGGCAAGACAGCCTGGCGCTGCTGGAGCAGAGCGCGATGAAGATTCCGGCAGGCAGCGAAGGCGTGGTGTTTTTGCCTTACTTGATGGGCGAGCGCAGCCCGGTGTGGGATGACCGCGCCAGCGGCAGTTTTGTCGGGCTCAACCTCTACCACAGCCGCTTTCACCTGTACCGCGCGGTGCTGGAGGGCGTGAGTTTTGCCCTGCGCCACAATATCGAAGCGGGTACTCAAGGCGCGCACTCCCTGGACCCGCGCTTGATCGTGGTGGGTGGGGCCAGCCATTCGGATCTATGGATGCAGATCATCGCCGATGTCACACGCTACCCCGTCTACACCATCGTGCAGGAGGTAGAAGCAGCCCTGGGCGCGGCGTTGTTGGCGGCGCATACGGTGGGGCTGGTGAGTGATGGGCAGATGGACACCGGCTGGGTGCAGTTGCAATTGCGGGCGCAGCCCAAGCGGGAGAATGTCATGACCTATGACCGGGCGTTTGCCGAGTACCTGAAGCTGTATCCGGCCCTGAAACCGGTCATGCACAACCTGCCAGCCACCTGATTCAACACAGCCCAAAAAAA
>NZ_MPBM01000075.1:0-100567 GCF_001907715.1 Pseudomonas sp. BTN1
CACCTGAAGCTGGCGTGTCTACCAATTTCACCACCTGGGCAGCATCAACAACGTTGCCGTCGTCGATGGCGCGCACTATACGGAGCGATATTTGAGCTGTAAACCCCTGCCATGAAAAAAGCCTGGAAAATTTCACCAGCGGTCGTGCAAGGTGCGTGGCGGGGGTCGTAAAGGTCTTTTAAACGCTTGTTGAGACCTGAAATTTCCCGTTTCAATACGCGTATGCCAAACTAACCCACATATAGACAAGGTGAAAACTCTCTAATGGCCGATTGGCAGTCCCTCGATCCCGAGGCCGCTCGTGAAGCGGAAAAATATGAAAACCCTATTCCTAGCCGCGAACTGATCCTGGCGCACCTCGCCGATCGTGGTTCGCCTGCTAGCCGCGAGCAGTTGGTCGAAGAATTCGGTCTGACCACCGAAGACCAGCTCGAAGCCCTGCGCCGCCGTTTGCGTGCGATGGAGCGCGATGCTCAATTGATCTACACCCGTCGTGGCACTTACGCGCCGGTAGACAAGCTCGACCTGATCCTGGGCCGCATTGCCGGCCACCGCGACGGCTTCGGCTTCCTGATACCGGACGATGGCAGCGACGACCTGTTCATGAGCCCGGCGCAAATGCGTCTGGTGTTCGATGGCGACCGTGCCCTGGCGCGGGTTTCTGGCCTGGACCGCCGTGGTCGTCGTGAAGGCGTGATCGTCGAAGTGGTGTCCCGTGCCCACGAATCTATCGTCGGCCGTTACTTCGAAGAAGGCGGCATCGGCTTCGTGGTGCCGGATAACCCGAAGGTGCAGCAGGAAGTGCTGATCACACCGGGCCGCAATGGCGCCGCCAAGGTCGGCCAGTTCGTCGAGGTGAAAATCACCCACTGGCCTACTGCGCGCTTCCAGCCCCAGGGCGATATCGTGGAGGTGGTCGGCAACTATATGGCGCCGGGCATGGAAATCGACGTTGCCTTGCGCACCTACGATATTCCTCACGTCTGGCCTGATGCCGTGCTCAAGGAAGCCGCCAAGCTCAAGCCGGAAGTCGAAGAGAAAGACAAAGAAAAACGTATCGACCTGCGCCATCTGCCGTTCGTCACTATTGACGGCGAAGATGCCCGCGACTTCGACGATGCGGTCTACTGCGAAGCCAAGCCTGGCAAGCTGCGCCTGTTCTCCGGCGGTTGGAAGTTGTACGTCGCGATTGCCGACGTCTCCAGTTACGTGAAGATCGGTTCGGCCCTGGATAACGAGGCTCAGGTGCGCGGCAACTCCGTGTACTTCCCAGAGCGCGTGATTCCGATGCTGCCTGAGCAGCTGTCCAACGGCCTGTGCTCCCTGAATCCGAAAGTCGACCGTTTGGCCATGGTGTGCGAGATGACCATCTCCAAAACCGGCGAAATGACCGACTACCAGTTCTACGAAGCGGTGATCCACTCCCAGGCGCGTCTGACCTACAACAAGGTCAGCACCATCCTGGAAACGCCGAAGACCAGCGAAGCCAAGGCTCTGCGTACCGAGTACGCTGGCGTGGTGCCGCACCTCAAGCAGCTGTACTCGCTGTACAAGGTGTTGCTGGGTGCCCGTCATACCCGTGGCGCGATCGATTTCGAAACCCAGGAAACCCGGATTGTCTTCGGCTCCGAGCGCAAGATTGCGGCGATCACCCCGACCACCCGTAACGACGCGCACAAGCTGATCGAGGAGTGCATGCTGGCGGCCAACGTGGCCACTGCCGAGTTCCTCAAGAAGCACGAAATTCCTGCGTTGTACCGTGTGCACGACGGCCCGCCGCCGGAGCGCCTGGAAAAACTTCGCGCCTTCCTCGGCGAACTCGGCCTGTCCCTGCACAAAGGCAAGGATGGTCCTACGCCTAAGGATTACCAGGCCCTGCTGGCCAGCATCAAGGACCGTCCGGATTACCACGTGATCCAGACCGTGATGCTGCGATCCCTGAGCCAGGCGGTGTACAGCGCCGATAACCAGGGCCACTTCGGCCTGAATTACGAGGCGTACACCCACTTCACTTCGCCGATTCGCCGCTACCCGGACTTGCTCACGCACCGGGCGATCCGCAGCGTGATCCATTCCAAGCAGAACACCCCGCACGTCAAGCGCGCCGGTGCCATGACCATTCCGAAAGCACGGATCTATCCGTACGACGAAGCGGCCCTGGAACAGCTGGGTGAGCAGTGCTCCATGAGCGAGCGCCGCGCCGACGAAGCCACCCGCGACGTGGTGAACTGGCTCAAGTGCGAGTTCATGAAGGATCGCGTGGGCGAGTCGTTCCCTGGTGTCATCACCGCCGTGACCGGCTTTGGGCTGTTCGTCGAGCTGACCGACATCTACGTCGAGGGCCTGGTGCACGTCACCGCCTTGCCGGGTGATTACTACCACTTCGATCCTGTGCATCACCGCCTGGCGGGCGAGCGCACCGGTCGCAGCTTCCGTCTGGGCGATACCGTTGAAGTGCAGGTCATGCGTGTCGACCTCGACGAGCGCAAGATCGACTTCGGCATGCCTGACAAGCCGGCAGAGCCTGCGGGTCGTAAAAAACGTGGTGAAACCACAGCGCCTGCGTCCAAAGGCAAAGCGACCACTGCAAAAACCACGGCCGAGCCTGCACCTGCCAAGGCCGGTCGTCGTTCTTCCGCCAAGGACAAGGCCCCTGAAGCCTACCGCCCAAGCGACGCTGCGGCGAAAAACGCCGAGCTGCGCAAGAGCCGCGAGTTGAAGCAGCAGTTGCTCAACGAAGCCAAAAGCGGTGGTAAAGCGGCGTCTGGGGGAAAGTCTCACGGGGCGGAAAAACCGTCGAGCAAGCCAAGTAAACACCGTAAAGGCCCGCCAAAAGCGGGTTCGGCTCCCGCAAAAAGCGGCGGGTCGCGCAAACCTAAGGCCAAGTCATGAGTCTGGAAAAAATCTACGGCGTGCACGCCGTAGAAGCACTGCTGCGTCACCATCCCAAGCGCGTCAAGCAGGTGTGGTTGGCCGAAGGTCGCAGCGAGCCGCGCGTACAGGCGCTGGTCGAGTTGGCTACGCAGAATAAGGTTGCCATCGGCCAGGCCGAGCGTCGTGAAATGGACGTGTGGGTCGAAGGCGTTCACCAAGGTGTGGTGGCTGACGTCAGTCCGAGCCAGGTGTGGGGCGAGGCGATGCTCGACGAGCTGCTCGACCGTACCGAAGGTGCGCCGTTGCTCTTGGTGCTGGACGGCGTGACCGACCCGCACAACCTCGGCGCCTGCCTACGTTCGGCGGATGCTGCCGGTGCGCTGGCGGTGATCGTGCCCAAGGACAAGTCCGCGACCCTGACGCCGGTGGTGCGCAAGGTCGCCTGCGGTGCGGCGGAAGTGATTCCGCTGGTGGCCGTGACCAACCTTGCGCGTACCCTGGAGAAGCTCCAGCAGCGCGGCCTGTGGGTCGTGGGCACGGCGGGGGAGGCTGAGGTCAGCATTTATGACCAAGACCTTACCGGCCCTACCATCCTGATCATGGGCGCCGAAGGCAAAGGCATGCGCCGGTTGACCCGTGAGCATTGCGATTACCTGGTGCACCTGCCGATGGCTGGTAGCGTCAGCAGCCTCAATGTGTCGGTTGCGACGGGTGTTTGCCTGTTTGAAGCCCAGCGTCAGCGTGGTGCGAAAGCCAAGGCCAAGCCCAAGAAGTGATCAAAATGTGGGAGCGGGCTTGCCCGCGATGACGGAGTGTCAGTCAGCAGAGATGTTGCCGGTGCCATGGTCATCGCAGGCAAGCCCGCTCCCACATTGGTTCTGTGGTGTTTATTCAGGATTGTTCAAATAATCACCAATTGCCTTGCGCCGCTTCTCCCCCTTCTCTACAATTGCGCCCCTTGCCTTCCTGGCAGGCACCGATGTGCCTCCCCTGCGGCAAGATCCATAAGTGTCATTCACTCCTTGTCTGACCGTTTTTGAGCGGCAGGCTACAACCCGTAAGGAGCATTCATGCGTCATTACGAAATCATCTTTTTGGTCCACCCGGATCAAAGCGAGCAAGTCGGCGGCATGGTTGAGCGTTACACCAAGCTGATCGAAGAAGACGGCGGCAAAATCCACCGTCTGGAAGATTGGGGCCGTCGTCAACTGGCCTACGCAATCAACAATGTTCACAAGGCTCACTACGTGATGCTGAACGTTGAGTGCACTGGCAAGGCCCTGGCCGAGCTGGAAGACAACTTCCGCTACAACGATGCAGTGATCCGTAACCTGGTCATCCGTCGCGAAGAAGCCGTTACCGGCCAATCCGAGATGCTCAAGGCTGAAGAAAACCGCAGTGAGCGCCGTGAGCGTCGCGATCGTCCTGAGCACGAAGGCGCTGAAAGCGCTGAAGGCGAAGAGAACGACAGCGATAACGCTGACGAGTAATCCACGGACCTTATTAAGGAGCCTATCAAATGGCACGTTTCTTCCGTCGTCGTAAATTCTGCCGCTTCACCGCTGAAGACGTGAAAGAGATCGATTACAAAGATCTCAACACTCTGAAAGCCTACGTATCCGAGACCGGCAAAATCGTTCCAAGCCGTATCACCGGTACCAAAGCACGTTATCAGCGTCAGCTGGCCACCGCTATCAAGCGCGCCCGCTTCCTGGCCCTGCTGGCCTACACCGACAGCCACGGCCGCTGAGACCGGGCAGTCGACAAGTAGTAAGGGATTGAATGCATGCGCGCCTTAGCTGAGTTCATCATGCGCGGTCGCGTGCAGGCCACTCTGGTAGTGGCTGGATGTGCGGCATTGCCGTTGCTTTATTGGTTGGGTGCTGCCGCAGGTTGCCTTGTGCTGCTGCGGCGCGGTTTGAAGGACGCCCTTGGCGTTCTTGCCCTGGGTTTGTTGCCGGCCTTGATCTGGCTGCAAATGGGTGATCCACGGGTACTTCTGGTACTGCTGGGGTCATCGAGCCTTGCGTTGGTTTTGCGCGCAAGTGAGTCCTGGGTCCGTACGCTGCTGGTCAGCGTGGCATTGGGGTTGGTGTACTCAGTGATGCTTGGCGCGGCTTTCCGCCCGCAAATCGAGGCGCTGGCGCAGGAGATCGTCAAGATCCTGCCGTTGGCTCTCGGGGATCTCTACCAGCAGTTGTCGGTAGATGAGCGAGCGCGGTTTGCGTCACTGATTGCCCCGGTCCTGACTGGCCTGATTGCGGCTTTGTTGCAGGTCGTCAGCGTGCTGAGCCTGATTCTTGGGCGTTATTGGCAGGCGTTGTTGTACAACCCGGGTGGTTTTGGTCGCGAGTTTCGCAGTATCAGAATCCCAGCGGGGCCGGCGATGTTGCTGCTGGCGTGCATGGTTGTCGGGCCGAACTTCGGCCCACAGATGGCCTTGCTGGCGCCGATTTGCAGCGTACCGCTGGTGTTTGCCGGGCTGGCCCTGATTCATGGGCTGGTTGCGCGAAAGCGCCTGGCCAGGTTCTGGCTGGTGGGGTTGTACGTCACGCTGTTGCTGTTCATGCAGCTGATCTATCCGTTACTCGTGGTCTTGGCCATTGTTGACAGCCTGATTGATTTTCGCGGTCGTCTGGCGTCGAAAGACGCCGATAACGCGAACGGTGAAGGTTAAAAGTTAGAGGATTTTCACATGCAACTGATCCTTCTGGAAAAAGTCGCCAACCTGGGCAACCTGGGCGACAAAGTGAACGTTAAGGCCGGCTACGGTCGTAACTACCTGCTGCCATACGGCAAAGCCACCGCTGCAACCGCTGCCAACCTGGCTGCGTTTGAAGAGCGTCGTGCTGAGCTGGAAAAAGCCGCAGCAGACAAAAAAGCGTCGGCCGAAACTCGCGCTGCCCAACTGGCTGAGCTGGAAGTGACTATCACTGCCACCGCTGGTGACGAAGGCAAGCTGTTCGGTTCGATCGGCACCCACGACATCGCTGATGCACTGACCGCCTCCGGCGTTGAAGTGCAGAAGAGCGAAGTTCGTCTGCCGAACGGCACCATCCGCAACGTAGGCGAATTCGACGTAGCCGTGCACCTGCACGCCGAAGTTGAAGCCACCGTACGCGTTGTCGTGGTAGCAGCTTAAGTCGCACCTAACTGACTGGCACCTCGCGTGCCAGCCGGTTAACATCGGGCACGATCCTGTTTACAGGTCGTGCCTTTTGTTTTTCTACACACCCCAAATTCCAAGTGGCCATGAACGAAATCTCCGCTCCTGAGCAATACGATCTGCAAACCGCTGCCCTGAAGGTGCCGCCGCATTCCATCGAGGCCGAACAGGCCGTGCTCGGTGGCTTGATGCTGGACAACAACGCCTGGGAACGCGTGCTGGATCAAGTCTCGGACGGTGACTTCTATCGTCATGACCACCGCCTGATCTTCCGCGCCATCGCCAAGCTGGCCGACCAGAACTCACCGATCGACGTGGTAACCCTGGCCGAGCAGTTGGACAAGGAAGGCCAGACCTCCCAAGTGGGTGGCCTGGGCTACCTCGGTGAGCTGGCGAAAAACACGCCGTCCGTCGCCAACATCAAGGCCTATGCCCAGATCGTCCGCGAGCGCGCCACCCTGCGCCAGTTGATCGGCATCAGCACTGAAATCGCCGACAGCGCCTTCAACCCCGAAGGCCGCACTGCTGCCGAGATCCTTGACGAAGCCGAGCGGCAGATCTTCCAGATTGCAGAAGCACGGCCCAAGACCGGCGGCCCGGTCAGCGTCAACGACCTGTTGACCAAAGCCATCGACCGCATCGACACCCTGTTCAACACCGACGCGGCTATTACCGGTATTTCCACCGGCTACACCGACCTCGACGAAAAGACCAGCGGCCTGCAGCCGTCCGACTTGATCATCGTCGCCGGCCGTCCGTCGATGGGTAAGACCACCTTTGCGATGAACCTGGTGGAAAACGCCGTTCTGCGCAGCGACAAGGCGGTGCTGGTGTACTCCCTCGAGATGCCAGGTGAATCGCTGATCATGCGTATGCTCTCGTCTCTTGGCCGTATCGACCAGACCAAGGTGCGTTCCGGTCAACTTGAGGATGACGACTGGCCGCGCCTGACCTCGGCGGTCAACCTGCTCAACGACCGCAAGCTGTTTATCGATGACACCGCCGGTATCAGCCCGTCCGAAATGCGCGCGCGTACCCGGCGCCTGGTGCGTGAGCATGGCGACATCGCCCTGATCATGATCGACTACCTGCAGTTGATGCAGATCCCGGGTTCCAGCGGCGACAACCGTACCAACGAGATTTCTGAAATCTCTCGTTCCTTGAAGGCGCTGGCCAAGGAATTCAACTGCCCGGTGGTGGCGTTGTCCCAGCTCAACCGTTCCCTGGAACAACGTCCCAACAAGCGTCCGGTGAACTCCGACTTGCGGGAATCCGGAGCGATCGAGCAGGACGCCGACGTGATCATGTTCGTGTACCGCGACGAGGTGTACCACCCCGAGACGGAACACAAGGGCATTGCCGAAATCATCATCGGCAAACAGCGGAACGGCCCGATCGGGTTTATCCGGTTGGCGTTCATCGGCAAGTACACGCGTTTCGAGAACCTGGCGCCGGGTAGCTACAACTTCGACGACGACGAGTAATTTGTGGGAGCGGGCTTGCTCGCGAAGGCGGTGGATCGGCCAGCAGGTGTATTGACTGACACACCGCCTTCGCGAGCAAGCCCGCTCCCACATTTGAATGGGTTCACAATTCAGGGTCACCACAATTCCGACTACTACCGTCGGAATTGGTCAAAATTTGTGCTATATTCCGCGCCCGCGATTTTTCATCTTCACACCGGTCACCGTCATGCAAACAGCCAAGCCGTTATTTGACTATCCCAAGTACTGGGCCGAATGTTTCGGTCCTGCGCCATTCCTGCCGATGAGCAGGGAGGAGATGGATCAGCTTGGCTGGGATTCGTGCGACATCATCATCGTCACCGGTGATGCCTATGTTGACCACCCATCGTTCGGCATGGCGATCATCGGCCGGCTGCTGGAGTCCCAGGGCTTTCGCGTCGGGATCATTGCGCAGCCGAACTGGCAGTCCAAAGACGACTTCATGAAGCTCGGCGAGCCGAACCTGTTCTTCGGCGTCGCGGCCGGCAACATGGACTCGATGATCAACCGCTACACCGCCGACAAGAAAATCCGCTCCGACGACGCCTACACCCCCGGCGGCATGGCTGGCAAACGCCCCGACCGTGCAAGCCTGGTGTACAGCCAGCGTTGCAAGGAAGCCTACAAGAATGTACCGATCGTACTCGGCGGCATCGAAGCTTCCCTGCGCCGCATCGCCCACTACGACTACTGGCAAGACCGCGTGCGCAACTCGATCCTGATCGACGCCACCGCCGATATCCTGCTGTACGGCAACGCCGAGCGGGCCATCGTCGAAGTTGCCCAGCGCTTGTCGTGGGGCCACAAGATCGAAGACATCACCGATGTGCGCGGTACTGCGTTCATTCGCCGTGACACGCCGGCGGGCTGGTACGAAGTGGACTCCACGCGCATCGACCGTCCGGGCAAGATCGACAAGATCATCAACCCGTATGTGAATACCCAAGACACCCAGGCCTGCGCCATCGAGCAGGAAAAAGGTCCAGTCGACGATCCGGAAGAAGCCAAGGTTGTGCAGATCCTCGCCAGCCCGCGTATGACCCGTGACAAGACCGTGATCCGCCTGCCATCGGTGGAAAAGGTCCGCGGCGACGCGGTGCTCTATGCCCACGCCAACCGCGTGTTGCACCTGGAAACCAACCCAGGCAACGCCCGTGCCTTGGTGCAGAAGCACGGAGAAGTGGACGTGTGGTTCAACCCGCCGCCCATTCCCATGACTACCGAAGAAATGGACTACGTGTTCGGTATGCCTTACGCCCGCGTGCCGCACCCGGCATACGGCAAGGAAAAGATTCCGGCCTACGACATGATCCGTTTCTCGGTGAACATCATGCGTGGCTGCTTCGGCGGCTGCACCTTCTGCTCGATCACCGAGCACGAAGGCCGCATCATCCAGAACCGTTCCGAAGAGTCGATCATTCGCGAAATCGAAGAGATCCGCGACAAGGTGCCGGGCTTTACCGGGGTGATCTCCGACCTCGGCGGCCCGACTGCGAACATGTACCGCATTGCCTGCAAGAGCCCGGAAATCGAATCCGCGTGCCGCAAGCCGTCGTGCGTGTTCCCTGGCATCTGCCCGAACCTGAACACCGACCACTCGTCGTTGATCCAGCTGTACCGCAGTGCCCGTGCGTTGCCGGGTGTGAAGAAGATCCTGATCGCTTCCGGCCTGCGCTACGACTTGGCCGTCGAGTCGCCGGAATACGTCAAAGAACTGGTCACCCACCACGTCGGTGGCTACCTCAAGATCGCCCCGGAACATACCGAGGAAGGTCCGCTCAACCAGATGATGAAGCCGGGCATTGGCAGCTATGACAAGTTCAAGCGCATGTTCGAGAAGTACACCAAGGAAGCGGGCAAGGAGCAGTACCTGATCCCGTACTTCATCGCCGCCCACCCCGGCACCACCGATGAAGACATGATGAACCTGGCCCTGTGGCTCAAGGGCAATGGCTTCCGTGCCGACCAGGTGCAGGCGTTCTACCCGTCGCCGATGGCCACCGCCACCGCGATGTACCACTCGGGCAAGAACCCGCTGCGCAAGGTCACCTACAAGAGCGACGCGGTGACCATCGTCAAGAGCGAGGAGCAGCGCCGCCTGCACAAGGCGTTCCTGCGTTACCACGACCCGAAGGGCTGGCCGATGCTGCGTGAAGCATTGACCCGCATGGGCCGTGCCGACCTGATCGGGTCGGGCAAGGACCAGTTGATCCCGCTGCACCAGCCGTCCACCGACAGCTACCAGAGCGCCCGGCGCAAGAACTCGACGCCGGCCGGCAGCCATAAGGTCGCCAAGGAAACCACCACCAAGATCCTCACCCAGCACACCGGCCTGCCACCCCGTGGCAGCGACGGCAGCAATCCGTGGGACAAGCGCGAGCAAGCCAAGGCTGCGGCCCAGGCGCGCAATAAGCAGGCGGCCAAAGAGCGCAGCGATGCGGCCAAGGGCAAGGGCGGCAAGCCTACGCGCAAGCCGGTTGTGCCGCGTTGATCGACGCCTGAAATGCAAAACGCCAGCCTCGTGCTGGCGTTTTGCTTTCTGGTCGGTGGTGAGTCTGTTTGGTAAGGTGGCGCCCATTAGATTGCTATCGCAGGCAAGCCAGCTCCCACACTTGGAATGCATTCCCCTGTGGGAGCTGGCTTGCCTGCGATGAGGCCGGTCTGGGCACTCTCGATTTCAAGGAAGAACACTTATGGGCAACCCCTTGCTCAACATCGGCATGGACTCCAACCGCTCCCAATTCATGGCGCGCCAGCGCATTGAGAGCCAGATCAACCTGCCGCGGCTGTTCGCCGTCATTGACGCCGACCCCAGCATCGTCGGCGCTGGCGTGGTGTACATCGACGCCGACTTCAACGTGATCACCCTGCGCGAATTCAAGCCCATCTGCAGCATCAAACCCAAGCGCGTCATTTTGCGCGAGGCGCAGAAGTACATCTCGCCGGCGCAGTTCGTCGAGCAGGTGAAGACCGACCCCCGTGAAGGGCGACTCCAGAAGGAGGCCTTTGATATGGGGCTTTCCTGTGGGGCGGCGGTGATCGGTTGGATCGTGGTGTTCAGTGGCAGCGTCGCCGTACCCTTCACTGCCGGCGCCAGTGCTTTTGTGGTGGGTATTGGTGTCACAGCGGCGCTGGCCAGCAGTGCTCAGTGCGGGTTTGGCGTGGCCCGTACCTATAACGAGATCCTTGACCCAGATGCCAACGACCGCATGGACGACGCCCAGTGGTATGGCGCGGTGTCACCGATTCTCGATGCCGCGTCGTTGGTCGGGATCGGAACGGGAGCCTTCACCACATTAAGGCTACTCAAGGCCAAAAAAGCCGCTGCGTTGGGCAAGAGCTGGTATGAATTGCTCAAGGGCTTGAATCGCCAGGAGCGCAAGAAGTTGACCCAGGAATTGCTCAGTCTCAAAGACCCAAGCCTGACCCCCAAGTTGCTCAAGTTGCAGCAGCGCGCCGGCACGTTGCCCAAGCGCTACAGCTCCACGGAAATTCGTCATGCCACGCTCACCCAGCTCAAGGACGCCTTGGGCGGCATGTTGGGTATCTGGGGCAGCTATCGAACCGGTCACGTTGGCTCGGCATCGACGCTTGCCATTGGCCTGTATGAGGAACTGACGGAATGAAGGGGTTTCCCGATAGGCGCAGTTTCCTTGCGCGTTATTTTCCGGTGTTCATGGGCACCATCTTCATGGCGATTTTCTCTGGTTCGGTGGCTGTCTCCACGGCGGGCGTGACCTATTTGCGCGGTGTTGAGCCGGCGCTCAAGGCCAACTACTCCGGGGCTGCAATGCTGGTGCTGGTGGCAGTGTTGGTGTTTGGCAATGTGATGATTGCACGCGGGTATCCCTGGGCGACCCGGCTGGTGGCGGGCTACCTGGTGTGTTGCCTGCTGTTCGTGTTGCCGATGATTCAATACGGCCTCAATACCCTGGTGTACGGCTCGGCGGTGCTGTTTCCGCTGCTGGGCTTGCTGCTGCTCAACAGTAAGCGCCATCGTGAAATGCGCCAGCGGTTACTCGAAATACGTCACCTGCGTCGGGCGGTGATTGCGCAACGCAAGGCCCGTTGATTAGGTAGGTTTATTGGCGGTAGGTGGCCTGTTTGTTAGGGTGGCGCCCATCAGATTGCTATCGCAGGCAAGCCAGCTCCCACAGGGGAATGCATTTCAAGTGTGGGAGCTGGCTTGCCTGCGATGAGGCCGGTCTGGGCACTTTCAATGTCAAGGAAGAACACTTATGGGCAACTCCTTGTTCAACATCGGCATGGATTCCAACCGCTCTCAATTTATGGCGCGCCAGCGCATCGAGAGCCTGATCAATCTGCCACGGCTGTTTGCGGCCATCGATGCTGACCCCGGCGTTGTCGGTGCTGGCGTGGTGTATATCGATGCCGATTTTAATATCGTCACTCTGCGCGAATTCAAGCCCATCTGCAGCATCAAGCCAAAGCGTGTCATCCTGCGCGAGGCGCAGAAATACATCGCGCCGACACAATTCGCTGATCACGTAGTAAACAATCCACGGGAATCCAGGCTGATCGGCGAGGCCGTAAATACCGGATTCTCTTGCCTGGGTGCTGTCATCAGTTGGGCTGCGATTGCCAGCGGTACTATTCTGGTTCCTTTCAGTGCCGGCGCGAGCTCAGTCATTGTGGTGGTGGGGTACGCGGCCGCAGGCGCGAGTTCGCTCCAGTGCTTCAATGGCATTGCCCGAACGACCCTTGAGGTGGCCAAGCCTGAGGTAAACGATTGGCTCGACAGTGAAGGCTGGTACCAGAATGCATCCATTGTGCTGGACGCGGCATCGTTGGCCGGTGTGGGCGCTTCAGCCCTGACGACGGTCAAGCTGGTCAAGGTCGCTAAGGCATCGACGGGCAAGAGCCTGCGGGAAGTGCTACGCGGCTTGAACCGTCAGGAGAGGGCCAAGCTGACCAAGGAACTACTGAGCATCAATGATCCCAGCCTGACCTCGAAGATGCTCAAGCTCAGGCAGGCATCGGGTGAGCTCTCCAAGCGTTTCACCCCGACGCAACTCAAGCAAAGCACCAGTACTCAGATCAAAGATATCCTGGGAGCGACCGTCGGGTTCGGAGGCAGCGCCTACTCTGGGAACGTCAATACCATTGCGATAGGCTTGTACGAGGAAATAAACGAATGAGTGAGCTGATGACGCTGCGCGACTTCTTCAGGCGTCACTTCTTGACGTTTCTGGGCGGCGTATTTGCTGCGTACTTTTCGCTGGCACTTGCAGTGGCGCTGGCTTTCGTTACCTATTTTCGTGATGCGCCCCTTGCTCAAGTCGGGCTCAAGATCTTGGTCGCAGGTGCATTGCTTATCTTGTTGACGGTCCATAGCAACTTTATGATCCTGCGGGGCAAACCTTCGTGGGCATGGGTGATGGTCGCCATCTACGCTGCCTGTCTGTTGTTTGTGCTCCCAATGATTCAGTACAACCCACACAGGGTTCTCTATAGCCTGTCGCTGATTTTCCCGCTGTTCGGCCTGCTGGTGCTCAACAGCAGCGGGCAGCGAGAGATGCGGGCAAAACTTGTGCAAATTCGTCAACTGCGCCAAGCCCTGAATACCAGGCGTACTACGCCTTAACTGGGTAGATTCACCACCTGCACTCAGCCCGGCGCTACAAATGTGTGCAGCGCCTGCACCATAGCCGCAACGTTGGCGCTGTTTTGGTGCTGTACTGCACCGGGCCTGACGTTTTAGTGCAATGACGACTGCTGTGGCATAAGTCTTGCGCGCGTTGTGCTTATGCCCTGGCTCGCAGGAGGCCGCCGTGTCGATTCATGTCGCGTTGCACCACGTTACGCATTACCGCTACGACCGTGCAGTTGAACTCGGCCCGCAGATCGTGCGGCTACGCCCGGCGGCCCATAGCCGTACGCGGATACTGTCCTACGCGTTGAAGGTGTTGCCCGAGCAGCATTTCATCAACTGGCAGCAAGACCCCCAGGGCAATTACCTGGCGCGCCTGGTGTTCCCGGAAAAGACTGACGAGTTGCGCATTGAAGTCGACCTGGTCGCCGAGATGGCGGTGTTCAATCCGTTCGATTTTTTCCTGGAGCCCTACGCCGAAAATATCCCGTTCAGCTACGCCGCCGATGAGCAGCGCGAGCTGGCGCCGTATCTGGAAACCTTGCCGCTGACGCCAAGGTTGGCTGCGTACCTGGCCGGTATCGACCGCACGCCGCTGCCTGCTGTGGATTTCTTGGTCGGCCTCAACCAGCGCCTGGCCGCCGATATCGGTTACCTGATTCGCATGGAGCCGGGCGTGCAAACTCCGGAATTTACCCTGGAAAACGCATCCGGCTCCTGCCGCGACTCGGCCTGGTTGTTGGTGCTATTGCTGCGCAACCTCGGATTGGCGGCGCGATTTGTCTCTGGTTATCTGATTCAACTGACCGCTGACGTCAAAGCCCTCGACGGCCCGTCCGGTACCGAGGTGGACTTCACCGACCTGCACGCCTGGTGCGAAGTGTATTTGCCCGGCGCTGGCTGGATTGGCCTGGATGCCACGTCCGGGTTGTTCGCCGGTGAAGGGCATATCCCCTTGGCCTGTAGCCCCGATCCATCGTCCGCCGCGCCCATCAGCGGGTTGGTGGAGCCGTGCGAATGCGAGTTCACCCATGAGATGTCGGTGGAGCGCATCTGGGAAGCGCCACGGGTGACCAAGCCCTACACCGAAGAACAATGGTTGGCGATCCAGGCCCTGGGCCGGCAGATCGACGGCGACCTGCTCAAGGACGACGTACGCCTGACCATGGGCGGCGAGCCGACCTTCGTCTCTATCGACGACCCAGACGGCGCCGAATGGAACACCGCAGCCCTGGGCCCGGACAAGCGACGCCTGTCGGCCGAGCTGTTCCAGCGCCTGCGCCAGCACTATGCGCCCAAGGGCCTGGTGCATTTCGGCCAAGGCAAGTGGTACCCCGGGGAGCAATTACCACGTTGGTCGCTCAACTGTTATTGGCGCCGCGATGGCGTGCCGATCTGGCACAACAGCGCGCTGATCGCCGATGAGCAAGAGGACTACGGTGCCGACGGGGTGATGGCCGGGCGTTTCCTGGCCAGCGTCGCCGAACGCCTAAAACTGCCGGCGCGCTTTGTGTTCCCGGCGTTCGAGGACAATTTCTACTACCTGTGGCGCGAAGGGGCGCTGCCCCAGAACGTCACCGCTCAGGACCCGCGTCTGAGCGACGACCTGGAGCGTGAACGCCTGCGTAAAGTCTTCAGCCAGGGCCTGGATAAAGTCATCGGCCAGGTGCTGCCGCTGGCACGCACGGCGGCCGATGACCGCTGGCAGAGTGGGCGTTGGTACCTGCGCGACAACCATTGCCGCCTGGTGCCGGGGGATTCGCCGCTGGGCTATCGTCTGCCGCTCGCTTCGCAGCCCTGGGTGACGGCGGCGGAGTATCCGTTTGTGCATCCGACCGACCCTAACCAGGATCAGCCGGAGCTGCCGACCAGCGCCCAGTTGCAAAACCATGGCGAGCCCGCGCCGGGTGATGAGCGTGTGCCCAAGGTCGACGAGTCCGCCGACTGGCTGACCCGTACCGCGCTGTGCGCCGAAGCACGAGAAGGCCGCCTGTACCTGTTTATGCCGCCGCTGGAGCGCATCGAGGATTACCTGGAGCTGGTGACTGCCATTGAGGCCACCGCCGAAGAGCTGCATTGCCCGGTACTGCTGGAGGGCTACGAGCCGCCAGCGGATACGCGCCTGAGCAATTTCCGGGTCACGCCAGATCCCGGTGTCATCGAGGTCAACGTACAGCCATCCGCCACCTGGGACGAGTTGGTGGAACGCACCGAATTCCTCTACGAAGAGGCCCGGCAAACCCGCCTGACCACCGAGAAGTTCATGATCGACGGGCGCCATACCGGCACCGGTGGCGGTAACCACTTCGTACTCGGCGGTGCGACGCCCAAGGATTCGCCCTTCCTGCGCCGACCGAACCTGCTGCGCAGCCTGATCAGCTACTGGCATAACCACCCGTCGTTGTCCTATTTGTTCTCCGGCCTGTTTATCGGCCCCACCTCCCAGGCACCCCGGGTGGATGAGGCGCGCAACGATGCGCTGTATGAACTGGAAATCGCCTTCGCGCAGATGCCGGCACCGGGCGAGGACTGCCCGCCATGGTTGGTGGATCGCCTGTTGCGCAACCTGCTGATCGACGTGACGGGTAATACCCATCGCGCCGAATTCTGTATCGACAAACTTTACTCACCCGACGGCGCCACTGGCCGCCTGGGGCTGCTGGAATTGCGCGCCTTTGAAATGCCCCCCCATGCGCGCATGAGCCTGACCCAGCAGTTGTTGCTGCGGGCGCTGGTCGCGCGGTTCTGGCGCGAGCCCTATGCGCCGCCGAAGCTGGCGCGCTGGGGCACTGAACTGCATGACCGTTTCCTGTTGCCGCACTTTATCGAGCAGGACTTTGCCGACGTGATCGTCGAGCTGAACGCGGCTGGTTACCCGCTGCGAGCCGAATGGTTCGCGGCGCATCTGGAGTTCCGTTTCCCCAAGGTGGGCGACTACGCCGTCAGCGGTATCGAACTGGAACTGCGCCAGGCCTTGGAGCCTTGGCATGTGCTGGGCGAGGAGGGCGCGGTGGGGGGCACGGTGCGCTATGTGGATTCGTCCCTGGAGCGCCTGCAAGTGAAGTTGAGCGGGTTGCCACCGCAACGCTACCTGCTGACCTGCAATGGCGTGCCGGTGCCGCTGCAACCGACCGGCCGCGTCGGTGAGTTCGTGGCGGGGGTGCGTTATCGCGCCTGGCAACCGGCCAACTGCCTGCAACCGACCATCCCCGTGCATGCGCCGCTGGTATTTGACCTGCTCGACACCTGGATGCAGCGTTCGTTGGGCGGCTGCCAATACCATGTGGCGCACCCGGGCGGGCGCAATTACGACAGCCTGCCGGTGAATGCCAATGAGGCGGAGAGCCGGCGCATGGCGCGGTTTTTCCGCTTGGGGCATAGCCCGGGCAAGCTTGTGGTGCCGACTGTAACGGTAAACGATGAGTTGCCAATGACCCTGGATTTGCGGCGTTTCACAAAAAATAAGGAATGAACATGATCCAAGTGTGGGAGCTGGCTTGCCTGCGATAGCGGTGGTTCAGTCGATAGTTCTGGTGACTGACACACCGCTATCGCAGGCAAGCCAGCTCCCACATTGGATCGTAGTGAATTTGAGTTAACCTGACTTCCCTTGCCTCTGCCGAGCGTTCCATGTCCGACTTGCTCGACCGTTACCCGCTCACCGCGGGTACCTATCACGAACTGCTGGACGCCAGCGGCGCGGTGCGTGCCCATTGGCGACGCTTGTTCGATCACCTGCAACGCAGCACGCCCGCACAACTGGCCCAGCGCCAGGCGTTGCTGACGCGCCAGATCCAGGAAAACGGCGTGACCTACAACGTCTACGCCGATCCCAAGGGCGCCGACCGCCCCTGGGAGCTGGACCTGTTGCCCCATGTGCTGGCGGCCGAGGAGTGGCAGCAACTGTCGGCCGGCATCGCCCAGCGTGCGCGCCTGCTCAATGCGGTACTGGCCGACCTGTATGGCCCGCAGCGCTTGATCAAGGAAGGCTTGCTGCCCGCCGAACTGGTGTTCGGGCATAACAATTTTCTGTGGCCGTGCCAGGGTATCCAGCCGCCCGACGGTGCGTTCCTGCATCTGTACGCGGTCGACCTGGCACGCACGCCGGATGGCCGCTGGTGGGTCACCGCCGACCGCACCCAAGCCCCGTCGGGCGCCGGCTACGCCCTGGAAAACCGCACCATCGTGTCCCGCGCCTTCCCGGACCTGTACCGGGATATGCAGGTGCAGCACCTCACCGGTTTCTTTCGCACGCTGCAGGAGACCCTGGCGCGCCAGGCCCCTGGCGATGACCAGCCGCCACTGATCGTGCTGCTCACGCCGGGGCGTTTCAACGAAAGCTATTTCGAACACCTGTACCTGGCGCGTCAGCTCGGCTACCCCCTGGTAGAGGGCGGCGACCTCACCGTGCGCGACAGCACCGTGTTCCTGAAAACCCTCAGCGGCCTGCGCCGGGTGCATGCGATCATGCGTCGCCTCGACGATGATTTCTGCGACCCGCTGGAACTGCGCACTGACTCGGCGCTCGGCGTGCCGGGCCTGCTCGACGCCGTGCGTCAAGGCAACGTGCTGGTGGCCAATGCCTTGGGCAGTGGCGTGCTGGAGTCCCCGGGGCTGCTGGGCTTTTTACCCAGGATCAATGAGTTTTTGTTCGGTGAAGCCTTGATCCTGCCGTCGATTGCCACCTGGTGGTGCGGTGAAGCGCCGGTGCTTGCCGAAGCCTTGGAAAAACTCCCGGAACTGCTGATCAAGCCGGCATTTCCCTCACAAAGTTTCGCTCCGGTGTTTGGTCGCGACCTTGACGACGAACAGCGCCAGGCCCTGGCCGAACGCATGCGTGCGCGGCCCTATGCCTATGTCGCCCAAGAGCTGGCGCAACTGTCTCAGGCGCCCGTATGGCACACCGTGGATGACCACCTGCAACACCGTGCCATTGGTATGCGTGTCTACGCCGTGGCCAGTGAAGACGGTTATCGGGTACTGCCTGGCGGCCTGACTCGCGTGGCGGCCGACGCCGATGCCGAGGTGGTGTCGATGCAGCGCGGCGGGGCGAGCAAGGACACCTGGGCGCTCGGTGAACGCGTGCCGGGTGGCGAGCAATGGCGCGCCCAACGCACCATTGGCGCCTATGACCTGGTGCGCCGCGATCCCTATCTGCCCTCGCGCGTGGTGGAAAACCTGTTCTGGTTCGGTCGTTACTGCGAGCGCTGCGACGACAGTGCGCGCTGGCTGCGTATCGTACTGGCGCGGTATGTCGATGGCGACGATCCGCTGGCGTTGCAGGCCGCCGTCGAACTCGGCGAAAGCCTGCGCCTGTTGCCGGAGGAGGGCGAGCTGCCGGAGCGTCTGCTCGCCGCCTTGCTGGGTGATGACTGGCCTTCAAGCCTGCGCGCCAATTTGCAGCGCTTGCAGTGGGCGGCGTCCCAGGTGCGCGGCAAGTTGTCCAGGGAAAACTGGCAGGCCCTGGTGGAGCTGCAACGCGAAGCCATGGAACTGGAAAGCGACACTGCAGACTTTGGCGAGCTGCTCGACTTTCTCAACCGCCTGGTGATGTCCCTGGCGGCACTGTCCGGGTTTGCCCTGGACGACATGACCCGCGATGAGGGCTGGCGCTTCTTGATGATGGGCCGGCGTATCGAGCGTCTGCAGTTTCTGAGCAGCAGCCTTGCGGCGTTCCTGCGTGGCGTGGCGGTGTTCGATCAGGCCGGGCTGGAATGGTTGCTGGAGCTGGGCAACAGCAGCATCACCTACCGCTCGCGCTACCTGGCGGTGCCGCAGTTGATCCCGGTGCTCGACTTGTTGCTGCTCGACGAGCAGAACCCCCATGCGGTGCTGTTCCAGCTCAAGTTGGTGAGCCGCACCCTGCGCCGTCTCAATGATGATTTTGGCGTGCCCCGTGAAACCGGGCTGGCGCCGTTGGTCGAGCGCCTGGCGCGTTTTGACCTGGGCTGCCTGGAGGACGGCCTGTTTGGCGAAACCAGCGTGCGTGCCGCGCTGGACGGCCTGGCCGACTTGCTGCAAGCGGTGGCCGATGAAAGCGGGCAGGTGTCGGATCGCCTGGCGCTGCGCCATTTTGCCCACGTGGATGATGTCAGCCAGCAAACGGTGTCGGTGTAATGAGCGCGCGCTACCAGATTTTCCACGATACCCATTACCACTATGACAGCCCGGTGTCCCTGGCCCAGCAACTGGCGCACCTGTGGCCAAGGCCGTGCGCCTGGCAGAAGTGCACCTGGCAGCAGTTGGATATCAGCCCGGAACCCACCTCGCGCCGCGACGAACTGGACGTATTCGGCAACCCGATCACTCGCCTGGCGTTCGAACGGCCCCATGATGAATTGCTGGTGAACGCCGGGCTCACCGTGGAAGTGCTGGCGCGACCCGCTCTGGACTTCCAGCGGTCGCCGCCCTGGGACCACACCCGCGACAGCCTGACTTACAGCAGCCAGGCATTGAGCGCCGAACTGATCGAAGCCTGTCGTTATCGCTTCGAGTCGCCCTATGTCCATCTGAAGAAAACTTTCGTCGAGTTCTCCGAAAGCTGCTTCCCGCCCGGCGAGCCTTTACTGCTGGGCACGCAGGCATTGATGGAGAAGATCTTCAGCGAATTTACCTTCGATGCCGAAGCCACCCAGGTCGCCACGCCGCTGGTTGAAGTGCTGGAGCGCCGTCGTGGCGTGTGCCAGGACTTCGCTCACCTGATGCTTGCCTGCCTGCGTTCCCGTGGCCTGGCGGCGCGCTATATCAGCGGCTACCTGCTCACCCAGCCACCGCCCGGCCAGCCACGGCTGATTGGCGCGGATGCTTCCCATGCGTGGGTTTCGGTGTTTTGCCCGGTATCAGGCTGGGTGGATTTTGACCCGACCAACAATGTGCAGCCGGCGCTGGAGCACATCACCCTGGCCTGGGGCCGGGATTTCTCCGATGTGTCGCCGTTGCGTGGGGTGATTCTGGGGGGAGGCAGCCACGACCCGGAGGTGCGGGTGACGGTGATGCCGCTGGAATGAAAAACGATCATTCCCACGCTCTGCGTGGGAATGCCTGCTGTGACGCTCTGCGTCACCCTTGCGCTGGCTTCAAGCCTGGTGCGGGACGCGGAGCGTCCGGGGCTGCATTCCCACGCGGAGCGTGGGAACGATCATTCAGCTGGGTCTTTCGGGGTTTCGGTCTCGTCAGTTGCCGCTTCACCTTCGGCATCCGGGTTCAGCGCGCCGGCTTCTTCCTCTGCAGCGGCTTTCTTGCGTTGCAGCTTTTCCTCTTTCTTCTGTTCCTTGGCCAAGTCTCTCTGACGTTTGGCGAAGGAGTAATTAGGTTTGGCCATGGGCGATCCTCTAGGGTCGAAGGTGAGGGTGGGCGGCGCGCAGCTGCCTCGGGTCGTCATGGTAGCAGCTTCAGGGGGCCCTTTGCTTTCACTTACCGCAGGCGTAGGCAGCCAGAAGGCCGTTGAACAGGTGATTGAGGTGCATGGCATGAACTCCCGTGAGTGATGGGCCGATCATAATCAGGGTGCGGCAGTTTGGCTGGTTGATTGTGTTGATGAAGCTGATAGCCTAAAGTTGTATACAATCTGTTGATTCAGATCATAAGAACTCAAGCCTGATTGAGGCACCCTTACCGCAATCCGCGTTTTTAAAACCCTGCCTTGGAGATTCACATGTTTGCCAAACTCGTTGCTGTTTCCCTGCTGACTCTGGCGAGCGGCCAGTTGCTTGCTGCAGAGTGCAAGGTCACTGTCGACTCCACCGACCAAATGTCGTTCAACACCAAAGCGATTGAAATCGACAAGAGCTGCAAGCAGTTCACCGTTGAGCTGACTCACTCGGGTAACCTGCCCAAGAACGTGATGGGCCATAACTGGGTGCTGACTACCGAAGCCAATATGCAACCGGTGGCAACCGACGGCATGGCTGCGGGGATCGACAAGGATTACCTGAAAGCCGGTGATGAGCGCATCATCGCCCACACCAAGATCATCGGTGCCGGCGAGAAAGACTCGGTGACCTTCGACGTCTCCAAGCTGAAGGCCGATGAGAAATACAGCTTCTTCTGCTCGTTCCCAGGCCACATCTCGATGATGAAAGGTGCTGTGGTTCTGAAGTAAGACCGCGTTATCGTTCATCGCACGCAAGCCAGCTCCCACATTCGACCGCATTCCCATGTTGGAATCCGGTCAAGTGTGGGAGCTGGCTTGCCTGCGACGGCGATGTGACAATCAATGCAAAACGATCAGGTTCACCTCAAGGCGCAAACGGCATCACCCGCTTGTGCTCAGTCTTGCGATAGGTCTCGCAGATAATCCTGAACGCCTCCTCACGCACCGGCTCACCCTGCAGGAACGCATCAATCTCGGCATAGGTCACGCCATGTGACGCCTCGTCCGGCTTGCCCGGCGACAGGTCTTCCAGGTCGGCGGTCGGCACCTTCTCCACCAGCGATTCCGGCGCACCAAAGTGGCGGGCAATGGCTCGCACCTGATGCTTCACCAGCCCGCTCAACGGCGCCAGATCGCACGCGCCATCACCGAACTTGGTGTAGAAGCCCATCACCGCTTCCGCCGCATGGTCGGTGCCGATCACCAGCCCACCGGCCGCGCCGGCGATGGTGTACTGCGCCACCATACGCATGCGCGCCTTGGTGTTGCCCAGCACGAAGTCACGGGACGCCGCGGCCTTGCCTTCAAAGGCGGCCACTTCATTGGCCAGGGCTTTAACCGCCGGGCCGATGTTCACGGTGTGACGTTCATCCGGCTCGATAAAGTCCACCGAGGCCTGGGCGTCGTGCTCGTCGAACTGGGTTTCGTAGGGCAGGCGCACGGCGATAAAGCGGTACGCCTCATCGCCGGTGCTGGCGCGCAGTTCCTGCACCGCACGTTGGGCCAACAGGCCTGCGGTCAGGGAGTCGACACCACCACTGATGCCGAGCACCAGGGTCTTGAGCCCGGAATTGCGCAGGCAGTCCTGGATAAAGGCCACGCGCCGGGCAACCTCGGCTTCGAGTGCGGCCTGGTCCTTGAACGGGGCTTGCACCTTGAGCTGTTGTGCAATCTCACGCTGTACGGCTTGCATGATTCACTCCTTGCTGGATAGGGCAGGTACTTTGAAAACGTGACGCAAATAGGCGACAAAATTCGGGTCGGTGCAATGGGTCTTGCCCGCTTCATCGGAAATCTTCGCGACGGGCTGGCCATTGCAGGCGGTCATTTTAAGCACGATGCTCATCGGTTCCACCCCTGGAATATCACAGGTCAGGTTGGTGCCGATGCCAAAGCTCACATTAATGCGACCGCGCAACGCCCGGAATATTTCCAAGGCTTTGGGCAATGTCAGACTGTCGGAGAACACCAGGGTCTTGCTCATCGGTTCGATGCCCAGCTTGTGGTAGTGAGCGATGGCTTTTTCTGCCCACTGGATCGGATCACCGGAGTCATGGCGCAGGCCGTCGAACAGCTTGGCGAAGTACAAGTCGAAGTCGCCCAGAAACGCGTCGGTGGTGATGCAATCGGTGAGGGCGATACCCAATAGGCCACGGTACTCGCGCACCCAGCAATCAAGGGCGGCGATCTGGCTGTCGATCAAGCGTGGGCCGAGTTGCTGGTGGGCCATGATCCACTCGTGGGCCATGGTGCCCAGCGGCTTCATATCGAATTCGCGCGCCAGGTGCACGTTGCTGGTGCCGACAAAACGGCCAGGGAAATCGTGCTTGAGCACGCTGACCACTTCCTCTTGCACCCGGTAGGAAAAGCGCCGGCGCGTGCCGAAGTCCGCCACTTGCAGCTCCGACAGCTCATCGCTGCTGGCGTTGGCGGTCAACCAGTCGAACTTGCGATACAGCTGCTCGCGGGCCTGTTCAAGGATCACGGTCTGGTAGCGGTAGCGGTTACGCACCTCGCTGACGATGGCCAGCATTGGCACTTCAAACAGGATCACATGCAGCCACGGCCCGCGCAGGCGGATAAACAACTCGCCGTTCTCGATGCCGGTTTGCACATACCGCAGGTTGAAGCGAAACAGCCCGAGGAAACGCAGAAAATCCGGCTTCATAAAGCTGATGCGTTCCAGGAACCCCAGTTGATCGGGGCTCAGGCTCAGCTCGGCGAGGCGCTCGATCTGGTAACGAATCTCCGCCAGGTAAGGGCGCAGGTCTTCGCTGTTACGGCAACGAAACTCCCATTCAACTTCCACGTTCGGGTAGTTGTGCAGCACCGCCTGCATCATGGTCAGCTTGTAGAAGTCGGTGTCGAGCAGGTTCTGCACGATGCGATCGGCAAACACACTCTCGCTCATAACGGGAATCTCCAGACGGGTCGGCGATGGAGGCCGGCCTTTACGCACAATTGAGGAAGGGGGTTAGTGGCGCATAGACTTGTGGGGTTTTGCCAGTGATTTTTTCAGTAAGGCCACTGGCGCCATCGCAGGCAAGCCAGCTCCCACATTTGGAGTGCATTCCAAACGGTGGAAGCTGGCTTGCCTGCGATGGCGATTCTCCAGGCGCTAAAGCACCTGCTCCATCATCCACTTCACAAACTCGCGCACCTTGGGCACCTCCGCCGAATGCTCGGGATACGCCAGGTAGTAAGCATCCTGGCTCGGCATCGCATGTTGCCAGGGGATCACCAACTTGCCCTCGGCCAATTCCTCCTCCACCAGAAAGCGCGGCAATAACGCCACGCCGCATCCCACCTGCGCCGCACGGATACACATATAAAACGTGTCGAACCGCGGGCCATGGTAGCTGTGCTCGGTATGGAAGCCCTGGCTGGCGAACCAGTCATGCCAGCCCTGGGGCCGCGAGGCGTTTTGCAGTAGCACCAGGTCGCTCAGTTGCGTGGGGTCGGTGAAAGGCTGGGCGGGCAGGCTGTCGGGCGAACACACCGGTACCAGCTCTTCACTGAACAGTTTCAGGCTCTCGGTGCCGGGACGTGCGCCCTGGCCGAAATAGAACGCCATGTCGGCCTTGCCTTGCAGTAACTCGTCCGGGTCCTGTTCGTTGCACAGGTCCAGGTGGATCTGCGGGTGGCGCAAACGCCAGCCTTTGAGGCGCGGCACCAGCCAGCGTGCTCCGAAGGTGTAGGGCGTGGACACGCGCAGCACTTCGGTTTCGCCCCCGTAGGAGCGCAGGTAGTGGGTGGACATTTCCACCTGGGTGAGGATCTTGCGCACTTCCACCAGGTACAGGTCGCCCGCCGGGGTCATCTGCAAGCGGCGGCGCACGCGGCGAAACAGCAGGTGTTGCAACAGTTCTTCCAGCTGCGCTACTTGTTTGCTCACCGCGCTTTGGGTGAGGTTCAGTTCCTCGGCGGCGCGGGTGAAGCTCAGGTGGCGGGTGGCCGCTTCGAAACACTGCAGGGCGGTGATCGAGGGCAAATGTCTTTTGTTCAGCACGGCATGCCTCTTTTTATTCTTTGCATGAATAAAGGGAATGATATCTCGCCTAATCGTCGTTTGTTGGCAAGTCTTGGGCCAGCTACAAATAGGGCCAGGATCGCCGTGCGTATTGCGGCGCGAATTTTTGTCTGCAGATTGAAGGAGTGACCCATGGTTGCCGCATTGCTTGATCGTCTCGGGGTAAACCCGGCGCTGTACCAGGCTGGAAAACAACCCGTGCATTCACCGATTGATGGCAGCCGTATCGGCAGTGTGCACTGGGAAGGCGCCGCCGAGGTGGAGCAACAGGTCAGTCGCGCCGAGCATGCATTCGAAGCCTGGCGCAAGGTGCCGGCGCCGCGGCGTGGCGAGCTGGTGCGCCAGTTCGGCGACGTATTGCGCGAGTACAAGGCCGACCTGGGCGAACTCGTTTCCTGGGAAGCGGGCAAGATCACCCAGGAAGGCTTGGGTGAAGTGCAGGAAATGATCGACATCTGCGACTTCGCCGTCGGCCTGTCGCGCCAGTTGTACGGCTTGACCATCGCCTCCGAGCGCCCCGGCCACCATATGCGTGAAACCTGGCACCCGCTGGGCGTGGTCGGCGTGATCAGCGCCTTCAACTTCCCGGTGGCTGTGTGGGCGTGGAACACTGCGCTGGCCTTGGTGTGCGGCAACGCAGTGATCTGGAAACCGTCGGAAAAGACCCCGCTCACTGCACTGGCCTGCCAGGCCTTGTTCGAGCGCGTACTGAAAAAATTCGACGGTGCCCCCGAGTACCTCAGCCAAGTGATCATCGGCGGCCGCGACGCCGGCGCTGCGCTGGTGGATGACCCGCGCGTCGCCCTGATCAGCGCCACCGGCAGCACGCGTATGGGCCGTGAAGTGGCACCCAAAGTCGCCGCACGTTTCGCCCGCAGCATCCTTGAACTGGGCGGCAACAACGCGATGATTCTCGGTCCAAGCGCCGACCTGGACATGGCCGTGCGCGCCATCCTCTTCAGCGCGGTGGGCACCGCCGGCCAACGCTGCACCACCCTGCGCCGGCTGATCGCCCATGAGTCGGTCAAGGAAGAAATCGTCACCCGCCTCAAGGCCGCCTATTCCAAAGTGCGCATCGGCCACCCACTGGAAGGCAACCTGATCGGCCCGCTGATCGACAAGCACAGTTTCGACAACATGCAGGACGCCCTTGAGCAAGCCTTGAGCGAAGGCGGCAAGGTGTTCGGCGGCAAGCGCCAACTGCAAGACACATTCCCCAACGCCTACTACGTATCGCCGGCCATCGTGGAAATGCCCGAGCAAAGCGACGTGGTGTGCAGCGAAACCTTCGCGCCGATTCTTTACGTGGTCGGCTACACCGACTTCGCCGAAGCCCTGCGCCTGAACAATGCCGTGCCACAAGGTTTGTCGTCCTGCATCTTCACTACCGACGTGCGTGAAGCCGAGCAGTTCATGTCGGCGGTGGGCAGTGACTGTGGCATTGCCAACGTCAACATCGGCCCGAGCGGCGCGGAGATCGGTGGCGCGTTCGGGGGTGAAAAAGAAACCGGCGGCGGGCGTGAATCGGGCTCGGATGCGTGGCGCGGGTATATGCGCCGGCAAACCAATACTGTGAACTACTCGCTGGAACTGCCGTTGGCACAAGGCATCACGTTCGACTGACCAGACTGATCGTTCCCACGCTCTGCGTGGGAACGCATTCTGTGACGCTCCGCGTCACGACAATGCGGACGCGGAGCGTCCAAGGCTACATTCCCACGCAGAGCGTGGGAACGAGCGGTGGTGAATTCATCCCGGAGTCTGGCAATGGCACTGCGCGAAACATGTTTATGGGAACACCTCACCCCAGGCCGTCCCGACCGAGCCGCGCTCAAGGGCGCGGTCAAGGTGGATGTGTGCGTGATCGGCGCCGGCATCACCGGTTTGTCGGCGGCCATTCATTTGCTGGAACAAGGTAAAAGCGTCGCCGTACTGGAGGCCCATCGCACCGGTCACGGCGGCTCGGGGCGCAACGTCGGGCTGGTCAACGCCGGCCTGTGGATTCCACCGGACGAGATCGAGGCCGGTTTCGGCACGGCGGTGGGCAGCCAGCTCAACCGCATGTTGGGTGCGGCGCCGTCCCTGGTGTTCAGCCTGATCGACAAGTACAACATCGACTGCCAATTGCGCCGTGAAGGCACCTTGCACATGGCGCACAACGCCCGTGGCGAGGCGGACTTGCGCAGCCGTGAGCAGCAGTGGAAACGCCGTGGCGCACCGGTTGAGTTACTCACCGGCCAGGCCTGCGAGCACGCCACCGGTACCCGGAAAATCGCCGCCGCGTTGCTGGATCGGCGCGCCGGCACCTTGAACCCCATGGCCTACACCACTGGGTTGGCAAATGCCGCCGCAGCGTTGGGCGGGCAGTTGTTTGACCATTCTCCGGTCACCCAGCTTGAACGCCAAGGCGCCGATTGGTCGGTGCAGACCGCCGAGGGCGCGGTGCAGGCCGCGCAGGTGGTGATCGCCTCCAACGCCTACACCGAAGGCGAATGGACCGAACTGCGGCGTAACTTTTTCCCCGGCTATTACTACCAGGTGGCGTCGGCGCCGCTGACCGATGACGCGGCCAAGCAGATCCTCCCCGGCGGCCAGGGTTCGTGGGACACGCGCCAGGTCCTGAGCAGTATTCGCCGCGATGCCGACGGGCGCCTGTTGCTGGGCAGCCTGGGTAACGGCAACCAGAAGCCGGCGTGGTTCCTCAAGGCATGGGCCGATCGGGTGCAGCAACACTACTTCCCGTACCTCAAACCGGTGCAATGGGAATTCACCTGGACCGGCTGCATCGCGTTCACCCCCGACCACTTGATGCGCCTGTTCGAACCGGCCCCCGGCCTGGTGGCGGTTACCGGTTATAACGGGCGCGGGGTGACCACCGGCAGCGTGGTGGGCAAGGCGTTTGCCGACTACCTGTGTCACCAGGCCCCCCAAGCCTTACCGATCCCTTTTGCCCCTATGCAACCTCTGGCCGCTGTGGGCCTGCGCAGTTGCCTGTATGAAGCCGGCTTCTCGCTCTATCACGCCGGGCAATGCCTGAGGATCGTGATCTGATCAGCGAAATACCCCTCAGAAGCCTGCGTTTTCTTAGCAGGCTACCCATCTGTATTGGTGCAAGTCGTAGCAATCACGCACTGTAAATGTGCAGTTCCGTTACGCACGTTGTTACAGCTGTAGGAACTGTCGTTTATGCCTGTGGTTGCAGGTGCGACCTACCAGGGTTGTACTTTTTTGCAGTGCTGGTTGCACCCGTAGACGCTAGACGGTTGCACGTCCTGGCAAAAGGCGTCGAAACGCCTGTAATAACAATGACACCGTGTCTTTTTGAAGAATAAAAAAGTAATGGCACGCGGCTTGCTCTGAGCTTTCAGTGAAAAGTTTGAATGCAAGTTGTCGTGCCAAAAATCAAAAATATCGGAGCACCACTCATGTCCCAGACGTTTTACAAGAAAGGTTTTCTGGCCCTCGCCGTTGCTGCGGCGCTGGGTGTTTCTACGTTTGTTCAAGCTGATGTGAAAATTGGTGTGGCGGGCCCGATGACGGGTGCCAACGCCGCTTTCGGTGAGCAGTACATGAAGGGTGCCCAGGCGGCAGCCGACGTTATCAACAAGGCCGGCGGCATCAACGGCGAGCAGATCAAGCTGGTGGCGGGCGATGACGCCTGCGAACCCAAGCAGGCCGTGGCCGTGGCCAACCGCCTGGCCGACCAGGACAAAGTGATCGGTGTGGTCGGGCACTTCTGCTCATCCAACACCATCCCGGCGTCTGAGGTTTACGACGAAGCGGGCATCATCGCCATCACCCCAGGCTCCACCAACCCACAAGTGACCGAACGCGGCCTGGGCGCCATGTTCCGTATGTGCGGGCGTGACGACCAGCAAGGCATCGTGGCCGGCGACTACATCGTCGACGTGCTCAAGGGCAAGAAAGTCGCGGTGATCAACGACAAGGACACCTACGGCAAAGGCCTGGCCGACGCCACCGCTGCGCAGTTGACCAAGCGCGGCGTCAAGCCGGTGCTGGAAGAGGGCCTGACCCGGGGCGAGAAAGACTTCAGCGCCCTGGTTACCAAGATCCGTTCCCTGGGCGCCGACGTCGTGTACTTCGGCGGCTTGCATCCGGAAGCCGGCCCACTGGTGCGCCAGATCCGCGAAGCGGGCCTCAAAGACGTCAAGTTCATGTCCGATGACGGCGTGGTCACCGACGAACTGGTAGCCACCGCCGGCGGCGCGCAGTACGTTGATGGTGTGTACATGACCTTCGGCGCCGACCCGCGCCTGCTGCCAGACAGCAAGACGGTCGTGGAAGAGTTCCGCAAGAACGGTACCGAGCCTGAAGGCTACACCCTGTACGCTTACGCCTCGATCCAGGCCCTGGCCGCCGGCTTCAACGGTGCCAAGTCCAACAAGGGCGAAGACGCTGCCAAGTGGCTCAAGGCCAACCCGGTTAAAACCGTCATGGGCGAAAAAGCCTGGGATGCCAAGGGCGACCTGAAAGTCTCTGACTACGTGGTTTACCAGTGGGACAAAGACGGCAAATACCATCAGTTGGAAAAGCAGAAGTAAGTACAAGCACCACGGACTCAATGTGGGAGCGGGCTTGCTCGCGAAAGCAGAGTGTCAGTCGCCGAATGTGTTTATGACCCACCGCATTCGCGAGCAAGCCCGCTCCCACATAAGGGCTGTGTTTTGACCCCGATCTGTCTTTTCCTCCAGAAGCGCCGCACACCCACCGGTGTGCAGGTGCTCACCGCGTGAGATTGCGTTATGGATGGTATTTTCCTGCAGCAACTGGTCAACGGCCTGACCCTCGGGTCGGTCTATGGCCTGATCGCCATCGGCTACACAATGGTCTATGGCATCATTGGCATGATCAACTTCGCCCACGGCGAGGTTTATATGATTTCCGCTTACCTCGCGGCGATCAGTCTGGCACTGCTGGCTTACTTCGGCATCGAATCCTTCCCGCTGCTCATTCTCGGTACTTTGATCTTCACCGTAGTCGTCACCGGCGTGTACGGTTGGGTGATTGAGCGTGTCGCCTACAAACCCCTGCGTAACTCCACCCGCCTAGCACCGCTGATCAGCGCCATCGGTATCTCGCTGATCCTGCAGAACTACGCGCAGATCGCCCAGGGCGCCAAGCAACAAGGCATTCCCACCCTGCTGGCCGGCGCCTGGCGCGTCGATATCGGCACCGGGTTCGTGCAACTGACCTACACCAAAGTGTTCATCCTCGTGGCGGCGTTCGCCGGCATGGCCTTGCTCACCTACATCATCAAATACACCAAGCTCGGCCGCATGTGCCGCGCCACCCAGCAAGACCGCAAGATGGCCTCGATCCTGGGCATCAACACCGACCGAGTGATCTCCTACGTGTTCGTCATCGGCGCAGCCATGGCTGCCCTGGCCGGCGTGCTGATCACCCTCAACTACGGCACCTTCGACTTCTATGCCGGCTTCATCATCGGCATCAAGGCGTTTACCGCGGCGGTCCTCGGCGGCATCGGCTCCCTGCCTGGGGCGATGCTGGGCGGGATCATCCTCGGTATCTCCGAGTCGCTGTTCTCGGGGTTGATCAACTCTGACTACAAAGACGTGTTCAGTTTCTCCCTGCTGGTGGTGATTCTGATTTTCCGTCCCCAGGGCCTGCTTGGTCGCCCACTTGTGGCGAAGGTGTAAACATGTCTGCTGCCAAATCCATTGATATCAAGAAAAGTGTGGTCGATACGGTCCTCGCGGGGCTGATTTCGCTGATCGTATTCGGCCCGATTGTCGGCGTGGTGCTCGACGGCTACAGCTTCAACCTGGAACCTGCGCGGGTTGCCGTGCTGGTCGCTATCGTGATGGCCGGGCGCTTTGCCTTGAGCCTGTTCCTGCAAACTTCCAAGGGCGTGAAGATCCTGCAGGGGTTCGAGAGCAGCGGCTCCGGCGTGCACGTGCTGCCACCGGACTACAAGTCGCGGCTGCGCTGGATCATCCCGGCGTTGATCGTGATCGCCATCGTGTTCCCGATCTTTGCCAACAAGTACCTGCTCACCGTGGTGATCCTGGGGCTGATCTACGTATTGCTCGGCCTGGGGCTGAACATCGTGGTGGGCCTGGCGGGCCTGCTCGACCTGGGTTACGTGGCGTTCTATGCCATCGGTGCCTACGGCCTGGCGCTGGGTTATCAATACCTGGGCCTGGGCTTCTGGACGGTGCTGCCACTGGCGGCCATCGCGGCGGCGTTGGCGGGGTGCATACTCGGCTTCCCGGTGCTGCGAATGCACGGTGACTACCTGGCCATCGTGACCCTGGGTTTTGGTGAAATCATACGCCTGGTGCTCAACAACTGGCTGTCGTTCACCGGCGGCCCGAACGGGATGCCCGTGCCGTCACCGACCTTCCTGGGCCTGGAGTTCGGCAAGCGTGCGAAGGATGGCGGCATTCCGTTTCACGAGTTTTTCGGCATCGATTACAACCCCAACATCAAGTTCATGTTCATCTACATCGTGCTGTTTCTGGTGGTGCTGGCCGTGCTGTACATCAAGCATCGCCTGACGCGCATGCCGGTCGGTCGCGCCTGGGAAGCCCTGCGCGAAGATGAAATCGCCTGCCGTTCCATGGGCCTGAACCATGTGCTGGTCAAACTCTCGGCCTTCACCATCGGCGCGTCCACCGCCGGTTTGGCCGGGGTGTTCTTTGCCAGCTACCAGGGCTTCGTCAACCCATCGTCGTTTACCTTCTTCGAGTCGGCGTTGATCCTCGCCATCGTGGTGTTGGGCGGCATGGGCTCGACGGTCGGCGTGGTGATCGCAGCGTTCGTGTTGACCGTGGCGCCGGAACTGCTGCGTAGTTTTTCCGAGTACCGTGTGCTGCTGTTTGGGGTGTTGATGGTGGTGATGATGATCTGGCGACCGCGTGGCTTGATTCGTATCAGCCGTACCGGTGTGACGCCACGCAAGGGTGCCATAGCGAATAGGGAGCCGCGCCATGAGTAAGGAAGTCGTGCTGGTAGTCGAACACCTGATGATGCACTTCGGGGGCATCAAGGCCCTCAGTGATGTGAGCCTACAGGTCAAACGCAACTCGATCTTCGCCCTGATCGGCCCCAACGGCGCCGGCAAGACCACGGTGTTCAACTGCCTCACCGGCTTTTACAAAGCCAGTGGCGGCAAGATCGAGCTCAACGTGCGGGGCAAGCAAACCAACGTCATTCAGTTGCTGGGTGAGCGCTTTGAGGCCACCGACTTTGTCTCGCCCAAAAGCTTCCTCAGCCGCGTGTACTACAAGATGTTCGGCGGCACCCATCTGGTGAACCGTGCCGGCCTGGCGCGCACTTTCCAGAACATTCGCCTGTTCAAGGAAATGTCGGTGCTGGAAAACCTGCTGGTGGCCCAGCACATGTGGGTCAACCGCAACATGCTTGCCGGCATCCTCAATACCAAAGGCTACCGCAAGGCCGAAAGCGATGCGCTGGACTGCGCATTCTACTGGCTGGAAGTGGTCGACCTGGTGGACTGCGCCAACCGTCTGGCCGGCGAGCTCTCCTACGGCCAGCAGCGCCGCCTGGAAATCGCCCGCGCCATGTGCACGCGGCCGCAGATCATCTGCCTGGACGAACCGGCAGCGGGCCTCAATCCACAGGAAACCGAAGCCCTCAGCGCGATGATTCGCCTGCTGCGCGACGAACACGACCTTACGGTGGTGCTGATCGAACACGACATGGGCATGGTGATGAGTATTTCCGACCACATTGTGGTGCTGGACCACGGCAACGTGATCGCCGAAGGCGGCCCGGATGCGATCCGCAACGACCCGAAAGTGATCGCCGCCTACCTGGGCGCGGATGAAGAGGAGTTGGTATGAGTGCACCTATCCTCGAAATGAAGGACCTGGACGTGTTCTACGGCCCGATCCAGGCCCTGAAAAAAGTCTCGCTGCACATCAACGAAGGCGAAACCGTCAGCCTGATCGGCTCCAATGGCGCGGGTAAGTCCACGTTACTGATGTCGATCTTCGGTCAGCCTCGGGCCGAGTCGGGGCAGATCCTCTACAACGGCGTCGACATTACCCACAAATCGTCCCACTACATCGCTTCCAACGGCATTGCGCAGTCGCCGGAAGGGCGGCGGGTGTTCCCCGACATGACCGTCGAGGAAAACCTGCTGATGGGCACTATCCCCATTGGCGACAAGTTCGCCAGCGAGGACATGCAACGCATGTTCGAGCTGTTCCCCAGGCTCAAGGAGCGGCGCAACCAGCGGGCGATGACCATGTCCGGTGGTGAGCAACAAATGCTCGCCATCGCCCGTGCGCTGATGAGCCGGCCCAAGCTGTTGCTGCTCGATGAGCCAAGCCTGGGGTTGGCGCCGATTGTGGTGAAGCAGATCTTTTCCACCCTGCGCGAGCTGGCGTCCACCGGTATGACCATCTTCCTGGTGGAGCAGAACGCCAACCATGCGCTGCGCCTGTCGGACCGAGCGTATGTGATGGTCAATGGTGAGATTCGCCTGACCGGCACCGGCAAGGAGTTGCTGGTGAACGAGGACGTGCGCAACGCCTACCTGGGCGGCCACTGACCTAAGATCCAGGCGCATCAACCCTGTGGGAACCGGGCCTTATGTGGGAGCCGGGCTTGCCCGCGACAGCATCACCTCGGTTTAGCTGACATACCGAGGTGGCCGCATCGCAGGCAAGTTAGCTCCCACCCAAAGCCGGTTCCCACATTTGTTTTCGCGATGTCCACAAGCGCTCAACCAAATTGTGGAAAACAAATCCAGCCCACCTCAAAAGCGCGACATATAGTCGCCGCAAATCCCTGTTTTGTCACAGTTTTGACTTGTCCCCATCCACTGTGGAACCGGCTGTGGGTAACGTGGGAGTAGCTGGCTGAAAGCCTTTAACCACGTGGCTTGTAGCGTGTTGGTTGTTTTTCGATCAGTGTGTTTTTCGCGACCGTCTCAAGGGTTTGTCAACCTGTTTAAAGACACAGGTATATGAACGAAATAAGTCGTTCCGGCCTGTGGATAAGTCTGTGATTAAACTCTGGAAAGACGCGCGCAGGGGCCGCAATGACTGGCCTGGAGCCATCGTTGTGTTTTTCAGCATTTGTCGCCGGCTACATAGGCGCTTGCCCAGGTCAAGCAAAAAACTTTATAAAACCGCCTGCAACCCTTGTACACAGTGGCTTTGAGCCGTTTGCACTTGCCCCCAAAGACTGTGGGCGCAGTTGTGGATAACCTGCGCGCATATGGCTGCAAGCTACGGTTTATAAGGCTTTGCGTCGCTTGATTAAAAAGTGATCAGTCAAGCATGCGCGTGTGTGCACAGCGGTTGCCGCAAACGCGGCGTAAGGGCATTCTGCTGGCTGTTTTTTTTTCCGATGCCCGCAAGGAGAACACCATGTCCGACACGCTGTTTATCACTGGCGCTACTTCAGGTTTCGGCGAAGCCTGTGCCCGTCGTTTTGCCGAGGCCGGCTGGAAACTGGTGCTCACCGGTCGTCGTGCCGAGCGCTTGAATGCCTTGGTCCAAGAGCTTTCCAAGCAGACCGAAGTGCATGGCCTGGTGGTGGATGTGCGCGACCGCAAAGGCATGGAGGAGGCCATCGCCAACCTGCCGCCGTCGTTCGCCACGCTGCGCGGCCTGATCAACAACGCCGGCCTGGCCGTGGGCACCGACCCTGCGCCCAAGTGCGACCTCGACGATTGGGAAACCATGGTCGATACCAACATCAAGGGCCTGCTGACCACCACCAACCTGCTGTTGCCGCGCCTGATTGCCCATGGCCGCGGGGCCGGGATCATCAACCTGGGCTCCATCGCCGGTAACTACCCGTACCCGGGCAGCCATGTGTATGGCGGTTCCAAGGCGTTCGTGAAGCAGTTTTCGTTGAACCTGCGCTGCGACCTGCAAGGCACCGGCGTGCGCGTGACCAATATCGAGCCGGGCTTGTGTGAAAGCGAGTTCTCCCTGGTGCGCTTCGGCGGTGACCAGGCGCGTTATGACGCCACCTACGCAGGTGCCGAGCCGATCCAGCCGCAGGACATTGCCGATACGATTTTCTGGGTGATGAACACCCCGGCGCACGTGAACATCAACCGCCTGGAGTTGATGCCGGTGAGCCAGACCTGGGCTGGGTTTGCGATTGAGCGTGGGGCCAAAGGCTAAGACCGCGTCGCTGCCATCGCAGGCAAGCCAGCTCCCACATTTGACGGTATTCACACATCCAAATGTGGGAGGGGGCTTGCCTGCGATGGCGGCAAATCGGCCAAAATGCGGCATAAGGTACACTGCCCGCCTGAAAACCCCACCGCACCCAGCGGTTTAAAGGTTTTGACAGGAGGCAATGTGAGTAACCGAGGTGAGCAGGCACTGCTCAAACAATCGACTATCCTGATGTTCGCAGTCGCGATCGCCGGGATTGTCACGGGTGTGATATCCGGCGCCCAATCCATTCTGTTCGACGGCTTTTTCTCGCTGATCGCCACCGCCATCAAGGTGCTGATGCTGATCACGGCCAAGCTGATCGCCAAGAAAAGCAACGAGCGTTTCCAGTTCGGCTATTGGCACCTGGAGCCAATGGTGCTGTTGATCGAAGGCAGTTTCCTGCTGCTGATCGCCATCTACGCGTTCCTCAATGGCGTGTTCGGCATTATCAATGGCGGGCGCGAAATCGAGTTGGGGCTGGTGATCATTTATGCGGCGGTGTTTACCGTCGTGGAGTTCGCCTACTTCTTCTATGTGCGCTACCGCAATCGCACACTCAAATCGTCATTGATCCAGTTCGACAACATCAGTTGGCTGGTGGACGCGATGCTGTCGGTGGGCTTGCTGATCAGCTTCCTGGCCGCACTGTTGCTCAAGTCCCAGGGCTATGGCGAGTGGGCGGTCTACGTGGACCCGTTGATTCTGATCCTGCTGGCCCTGAGCATGCTGGCGCCGGCATTCAAGATCCTGCGCCCGGCGCTGCGCGAAGTGTTGGGCATCGCGCCGGATCACTTGGACGACAAGGTTCGCGAAGTGATGGACGCGGCGCAGGCCAAGCATGGTTTCGACGACTATGTGTCCTATGTGCAGAAGCACGGGCGTGCGCGGTTTATCGAAATTCATGTGGTGCTGCCAGCGAATTACCCGGTGGATAACGTCGCGACTCTCGATGGGCTGCGGGAAGAGATATCCACAGGGCTTGGGGCGGCGGATGCGGCGCGGTGGTTGACGATCAGTTTTACCGGGGATCGCAAGTGGATTGCCTAAAGTCTGTTAGAGCGAGGTGAGGCTATCGCAGGCAAGCCAGCTCCCACATTTAAATGTGCGAACACTATCAACTGTGGGAGCTGGCTTGCCTGCGATGGGCCCTGCAGGTCAGCCCAGATGCTGGACCAAGCCCTGATAGCAAGTCGCCAAATGATAGGGCGTAGTCGAAGGCATATCCCGTCGGCTCACCTTACCCTCGGCATCCAGGCATTCATGCCAACCCTTGGCATGCAAAAAGCGCTGTTGCAGCGCCTGCAACTGACGCTGCAGCACCGCTTCGCTGCCTGGCCGCAAGGTCAACGCCCGCAGGTACTCCGCCTGTGCCCAGATCCGTTGGGTACCGTCGCGCACCGTGCCATCCAGCGCGAGCATGCCGCTGACCGCCCCGCTTAACTTATCCACACCCTTTTGCTCGGCATAGGCAAATGCCCGTGTCAGCGAGCCATGCAGTGCGGTGCCGCGTAGCACAGCTGAAGACTCGAGCAAAAAGAACCATTCGAACTGGTGCCCCGGCTCAAACCAGTTATCCACAGCGCCCAAAGGTTTTTCCATCATCACGCCGTGCTCGCGGTCGATGAAACGTTGCTGCATGGCCGTCGCCAGTGCCAGCAGGGCCGCTTGTACCTGGGCGTCCTCACGCACCGCGAGGGTGGCCAGGAAACCTTCGGCCAGGTGCATCAACGGGTTTTGCAACGGGCCGGAGTCGAGCGAGGCCCAGTTGCGCTCCAGTACGGCCTCGTACAAGCCGTCACCGGTGGCAAAACGTTGGGCGACGACTTCCAGGGCAGCGTTGAGCACCGATTCCACCAACGGCTCACGCATCTTGGCCCAGTAATGGGCGCAGGCAAAAATAATGAAGGCGTGGGTGTAGAGGTCTTTGCGCTTGTCCAGCGGCTGGCCGGCAGGGTCGATGCTATAGAACCAGCCACCGTGTTCGGCATCATGGAAGTGCCGTTGCAGGGAGCGAAACAGCGCTGCCGCACGTTCTTCGGCGAAAGCCGCGCCGGGTTCGCCGATCAGGCTGGCGAACAGGTACAGCTGCCGGGCGCAGGCCATGGCGCGATAGCGCTGAGGGGGCAGTGGCTGGTGATCGGCATCCAGGGCCTCAAAGGGCAGTGCCAGGTCGGCATTCCAGCCCGGGCCTTGCCAGAGAGGCACGATCAGGTCATGGAAGTGCGTGAGCACAGGCGTAAGGGAAGAGGGGGAAGCGATGGGCATTGGCTGGCGTCGTCACGGCAGGGGTGTAGGCGCGCATGGTAGCAGGCTGATCGTTCCCACGCTCTGCGTGGGAATGCATTTTATGACGCTCTGCGTCATGCTTTGGGACGCAGAGCGTCCTCGGCTGCGTTCCCACGCGGAGCGTGGGAACGAGAGGCCCTCAGCAGTGCCGCAAATCAGCCCGCCAGCAACCACACCCCAGTCGCCGCCGAAGCCGCCCCGGCCACTCGCACCAAGGGTGCAGCAGCAGCTGGCAAAAAGCGCACGACTGCATAACCGGCTGCATGCAACGCCGCGGTCGCCCCCACAAACCCAGCGGCATACGCCCAAGGGCTGGTCATATCCGGCAGTTCCAGGCCATGGGCCACGCCATGAAACAGCGCAAACAACGCCGTGGCGCCCACGGCCACGAACAGCGGCGGCCGTACCGCCAATGCTACCGCCAGGCCCAAGGCCAGCACCGAAGCAGCAATCCCGCTTTCCAGCGCCGGCAGTTGCAGCCCTTCAAAACCCAGCACGCCGCCGATCAGCATGGTGCCGACAAAGGTGCATGGCAGCGCCCAGCGCGCGGCGCCTTTTTGTTGGGCCGCCCAGAGGCCTACCGCAAGCATGGCCAGCAAGTGATCGAGGCCGCCCAGGGGATGGCTGATACCGGCCATCAGGCCATTGTCGCCATGGCCAGGATGGGCGAAGGCCAGGGCAGGCGCGAGCAGCAGCACGGCGGCGGCGAAAAGTCTGTTGAGTCTCATGGACAGGTTCCTTATGGGTTGATCAGGCGGCGGTCAGCAGGCCCTGGCGTTCGATGAAGGCGACGATGTCATCCAGGCCGACCCCGGTTTTCTGGTTGCTGAACACAAAGGGTTTGCCGTTGCGCATGCGTTGAGTGTCGCTGTTCATCAGGTCCAGCGACGCGCCGACCAGCGGGGCCAGGTCGATTTTGTTGATCACCAGCAGGTCGGATTTGCAAATGCCAGGCCCGCCCTTGCGCGGCAGCTTGTCGCCCGCAGACACATCGATCACATAGATGGTCAGGTCCGACAGTTCCGGGCTGAAGGTGGCCGACAGGTTGTCGCCGCCGGACTCCACCAGAATCAGGTCCAGGCCCGGAAAACGACGGTTGAGTTGGTCCACGGCCTCCAGGTTGATCGAGGCATCTTCGCGAATCGCCGTGTGTGGGCAGCCGCCGGTTTCCACGCCGATGATGCGCTCCGGCGCCAGGGCCTGGTTGCGCACCAGGAAGTCGGCATCTTCACGGGTATAGATGTCGTTGGTCACCACCGCCAGGTTGTAGCGATCGCGCAGCGCCAGGCACAGGGCCAGGGTCAGGGCGGTCTTGCCCGAGCCTACCGGGCCGCCGATACCGACGCGCAGGGGTTGTGTGTTCATGTGCTTCTCCAGAATCAGGAACGGAACAGGCGGCTGTACTGGCGCTCGTGGGCCATGCACGCCAAGGACAGGCCAAAAGCAGCGCTGCCCAAATGGTTAGGGTTAATGCGCTCGGCATCCTGCTGGGCTTGTTGCAGCAGCGGCAGCAGTTCACTGGTTAGACGCTGGGCGGCTTGCTGGCCCAGTGGAAGGGTTTTCATCAGCACGGCCAATTGGTTTTCCAGCCAGCTCCACAGCCAGGCGGCGAGGGCGTCGTCGGCGTTGATGTGCCAGGCGCGCGCGGCCAAGGCCCAGCCAAGGGCCAGGTGCGGTTCGTCGCGTTGAGCGAGAAAGTCACGGGCGCTGTCGTCCAGTTCCGGCAAGCCGTTGAGCAACTGTTGCAGGGAGTAGCCCATCTGGCGGCTTTCCTGATACAGCTCCCGGGTCTCACGGCTGGCGCGGTGCTCGTCGCACCACTGCGCCAGTTGCGCCCAGTCCTGCTCGATGGCTGCGCGGCAATGGGCGAGCAACAGCGGCGCTTCGAAACGCGCCAGGTTGAGCAGCAACTGGTCACTGATCCAGCGTCGGGCGCTCGCGGCATCCTGCACGCGGCCGTTGTCCACCGCCATTTCCAGGCCCTGGGAATAGCTGTAGCCGCCAATCGGCAATTGCGGACTGGCCAGGCGTAGAAGCGCCCAGGCTGGGTTCATAGACGTACGCCGAACTGATGCAGCTTGGGGGCGTAGTTGAAGTCTTCATCCCCATGGCGCGAATGATGATGGCCGCCGCCATAGGCGCCGTGCTCGGGTTGAAACGGCGCTTCGATGGTCTGTGCATCGGCACCCAGCTGTTCAAGCATGGCCTTGAGCACGTAGTCATCGAGCAGGCGCAGCCAACCGTCACCGACTTGCAGGGCTACATGGCGGTTGCCTAGGTGATAGGCGGCGCGAGTCAACTCGAACGCGTTGCGGCAGGTGACATGCAGCAGTTGTTCAGGGCGGGCGCACACCCGTACGACGCGTCCGTCTTCTGCCTGTAGGAATTCACCATCGTGCAAGGGCGGCTGGCCCCGCTCCAAAAACAGGCCGACGTCTTCACCGTCGGCACTGAAACAGCGCAGGCGGCTTTTGCTGCGGGCTTCGTAATTGAGCAGCAACTCGGCGGCCCAGAGGGCTTGGGGGGCGATTCGGCGATGTATCACCAGCATCAGAGAGCTTCCAGCTGTGAGCGATGAAAGACCTAGAGCAAGGGGCTTGCCAATCACGGAATTGAGTCGGAATTCCCTGTAGTCAGGCAGGCATGCTGCTCAATAGGGCGTCAGATAATTCAGTGTGTGAATCAATTTGGTGCGTGGCGAGGTTTATAGCACCAGCGAAGGGCGTTTTGCGTTGATGGAGGCGCTTGTCTTGATGAAATTTCTTTCATCTTTTTCTCTGTAGGCAGTTTTTAGGATTTGTCCTACGAATCATGAGGATTTGGAGTTCATGAGATTACCTGAGGGTTCTTTAGGCTATGCGCCCTGTTTAATACCACCGCGACGTTCATCATGCTTCGATCAATTTTCTGTATATGCCTGGTCAGCCTGACCTTCTTTATTTCATCGGCATCGGCCAATTTTCAGCCCCGCGCCAGCTTCGGCTCGTCGCTGCAAAGCCTCAAGCCGGCTTCCATCGACGACGTGATCGACCGCGCCCATGAGTTGCTCGGTACGCCCTACAAGTGGGGCGGCACCTCGGCGGAGCAGGGCTTCGATTGCAGTAGCTTCCTGGTGTACCTGTTCAAGACCCAGGCCAATATCCAGATACCGCGCACCACCACGGCCATGCACCGGTCATCGGCGGCGACCATCAAGCGCAATGCGTTGAAGCCTGGGGATGCGGTGTTTTTCAAAGGCAACGGGCGCGGCCAGGTCAGCCATGTCGGGCTTTACATTGGCCACGGCAAATTCATTCATTCGCCGCGCACCGGCAAAACCATTCGTATCGATTCATTGAGCAATAGCTACTGGAACAAGCACTACACCACCGCCAAACGGTTCCACACGGCGGGTTGATTGCTTTATTCGGTGCTGCCCAGCCCTTGCCAATGTTTGAGGCCGATAAAGATAAAGCGCAGTTGCTGGGTGATTTTCGCCTGGGGCGTAAGGTGGGCCGGCAAGGCGTGGGCCGGTGGGTCGATGATATCGGGCAGGGTGGCGAACACACTCTTGACGATCAGGTCGGCCATCACATGCAAACCTTCGGCATCCAAGTGCTGAAGTTTGGGCATCAGTGTCAGGTCGGCGGCCAGGTCGCGAGTGATGTCTTCGCGCAGGGCGGCGATGGCTTGGCGCACGGCCAGGCAGCCGCCGTACTGTTCGCGAGCCAGGAACAGGAACTGAGAACGGTTAGCCGAAACCACATCGAGAAAGATGCGCACCGAGGCATCAATGATGCCGCCCATCACGAATTCGTTGTGGCGCACCAGGCGGATCGTGGCGCGAAAGGTCTGGCCGACCTCGCTGACCAGTACCAGCCCCAACTGGTCCATATCGGCGAAATGGCGATAGAAACCGGTGGGCACGATACCCGCCGTCTTGGCCACTTCACGCAGGCTCAGGCTGCCAAACCCACGGCCGCACTCCATCAGATGGCGGGCTGCGTCCATCAGGGCGAGGCGGGTCTGTTGCTTCTGTTCGGCGCGGGGCAGCATGAGCGGATGAGCTTTGTCGGCAAGTACAGCGACGCACTCTAGCAAAAGCGCTTTGCCGGCGTCGAACTTGGCAGGGGCGGGGCGTGACGCGGTCTATATAAAAGCAAAAGCCCGATCGGCAGATCGGGCTTTTTTCTGGGCCACCACAGGCTTAGCTCTGTGCTTGATGCAGTTCTTGCAGACGGTCGGCACCGCCTTCAGCAACGCCTTCGGTGTAGGCACGTTTGTTGGCTTGTTCAGCACCGCCTTCGACCAAACCTTTCTCTTGCAGACGGTTGTAGCCATTTTCAGCTACGGCGCCTTTGGCGTAATCACGGTTTTCGTCTTCTTGCGAACCGCTGCGAGCCACGGTTTGGCTGGTTTGCACGGCTTGGGCTTTGTTCTGTGGGGTGGCCTGTTCGGCAGCTGGCAGGGCAAAGGCGCTGGAAGCCAGGACAGATAACAGAACGGTAGCGAGTAATTGGCGTTTCATGATGGTTGCTCCTAGGGAGGGCGATAAAGTGGGTACAGGGCTAATGTTACCCTTGATAAGTCGATATAAAAGTTCATAAACACAATGGTAATAATCAACAGAATTGATTGTTCTCGCGGGAGGCTCTAGATCGAGCCTCTCAAGCCCGCGGCTTTGCACCGATGTGGGTATTTTCGACACGAACCTGGGTAACAATGGTGCGTCGTCGATGGGGAAAATTGTCTGGTTGATCAGGAAAATCGCTTTTTTCGGCTAAATCCGCCGTTGCGTTAAACCCCCAGGCACTTTGCCAGTCGTAGTCCTATAAGCTGTTTAAAAGGCTGTTGCCCAGCCAGTCGTATTCAGGAGTCCTGTGCAATGACGCGCACTCGTAAAATTCTCGCTTGGAGCTGCGCCAGCTTCGTTCTGTTGATTGCCATCGTGGTACTGGTGTTGGTGTTCTTCGACTGGAACCGCATCAAGCCGCCCCTCAATGCCAAAGTCTCCGAAGAACTGCATCGTCCATTCGCCATTAACGGCAACCTCGCGGTGGTGTGGCAGCGTGAGCCCGATGAAGGCGGCTGGCGCGCCTGGGTGCCGTGGCCCCATGTGATTGCCGAAGACCTGACCCTGGGTAACCCCGATTGGTCGAAACAACCGCAGATGGTCACGCTCAAGAAGGTTGAGCTGCGCATTTCGCCCCTGGCCTTGCTGGTGCAGCGTGTGGTGATCCCCCGCATCGACCTCACCGAACCCAGTGCCCAGTTGCAGCGCCTGGCGGATGGCCGCGCCAACTGGACGTTCAAGTTCGACCCCAAGGACCCCAACGCCGAACCGTCCAACTGGGTGGTGGATATTGGCGCCATCGGCTTCGACAAAGGCCATGTGACCCTTGACGATCAAAGCCTCAAGACCCAGCTGGATGTGATCATCGACCCGCTGGGCAAGCCGATCCCCTTCGGTGAAATCGTCGGCGACGCCGATGCCAAGAAGGCCCTGGAAAAAGGCTCGGCGCCCCAGGACTACGCGTTCGGCCTCAAGGTCAAAGGTCAATATCATGGTCAGAAGCTCGCGGGCACGGGCAAGATCGGTGGCTTGCTGGCCTTGCAGGACGCGGCCAAGCCGTTCCCGCTGCAAGCCCAGGTCAAGATCGCGGACACCAGCATCGCCCTGGCCGGCACCCTGACCGACCCGCTGAACCTCGGCGCCCTGGACTTGCGCCTGAAGCTTTCAGGCAGCAGTCTGGGCAACCTGTATCCGCTGACCGGCGTGACCCTGCCGGATTCGCCGGCCTATTCCACCGACGGCCACCTGATCGCCAAACTGCATGAGCCCAGCGGCGCCTCCTTCCGCTACGAGAACTTCAACGGCAAGATCGGCAACAGCGACATCCACGGCGACCTGGCCTATGTCGCCAGCCAGCCACGCCCCAAGCTCAGTGGCGCGCTGGTGTCCAACCAACTGCTGATGGATGACCTGGCGCCTTTGATTGGCGCGGACTCCAACGCCAAGCAAAAAGCCCGTGGCGGTGAAAGCAAACAGCCGGCCACCAAAGTGCTGCCGGTTGAGGAGTTCCGCACCGAGCGTTGGCGCGATATGGATGCCGACGTCGAGTTCACCGGCAAGCGCATCGTGCACAGCGCCGATTTGCCCTTTACCGATCTTTATACGCACCTGGTGCTCAACGACGGCCAACTGAGCCTCGAACCCCTGCGTTTTGGCGTGGCCGGTGGCAAGCTCGATGCGCAGATTCGTTTGAACGGCCGCACCACCCCGATGGAAGGCCGCGCCAAACTCACGGCGCGTAACTTCAAGCTCAAGCAGTTGTTCCCGACTTTTGAACCGATGAAAACCAGCTTCGGTGAACTCAACGGCGATGCCGATATTACCGGGCGCGGTAACTCGGTGGCGGCACTGTTGGGCACATCCAACGGTGACCTGAAGATGCTCATCAACGATGGTGCCATCAGCCGAAGCCTGATGGAAATCGCCGGGCTCAACGTGGGCAACTACGTGGTCGGCCGCCTGTTCGGCGACGAGGAAGTGAAAATCAACTGCGCCGCGGCGGACTTCGGCATCAAGACGGGCCTGGCGACCACACGGTTGTTTGTGTTCGATACCGAGAACGCGATCATCTACATTGACGGCACCGCGAATATGGCCACCGAGCAACTGGACCTGACCATCACGCCGGAATCCAAGGGTTTTCGCCTGTTCTCCCTGCGTTCACCGCTTTACGTCAATGGACCTTTCATCAAGCCCAATGCTGGGGTGAAAGCCATTCCGTTGGCGCTACGTGGTGCAGGCATGGTCGCCCTGGGCGTGATCGCCGGGCCGGCCGCCGGCTTGCTCGCCTTGGTTGCCCCAAGCGGTGGCGAGCCCAATGAGTGCGCACCGTTGCTGCAACAGATGAAGGAAGGCAAGGCGCCCAAGACCGTGAAGTAACTGCGGGAGCGGCCTTGCCCGCGATAGCGGAGTATCAGTCAATGATTTATCAACTGATCCAACGCTATCGCGAGCAAGCCCGCTCCCACAGGGTGATGTTGCGGTGTTAGTTATTACAGATCCTGCAGAATATCCGCCATATCGTCCGCGTGTTCTTCTTCCTGAGCCAGGATGTCTTCGAAGATGCGACGGGTAGTCGGGTCTTTGTCACCGATGTACTGGATGATCTCGCGGTAGCTGTCTACTGCGATTCGCTCGGCCACCAGGTCTTCATAGACCATTTCCTTCAAGGTGTTACCCGCCACGTATTGCGCATGGGAGTTTTTCGACAGCAGGTCGGGGTTGAACTCCGGCTCGCCGCCCAGTTGCACGATACGCTCGGCCAGTTTGTCAGCGTGCTCGGCTTCCTGGGTCGCATGTTCCAGGAACTCATCGGCAGCCACGCTGGCCTTGAGGCCGTTGGCCATGAAGTAGTGACGCTTGTAGCGCAACACGCAGACCAGTTCAGTGGCCAGCGACTCGTTGAGCAGTCGGATGATTTCCTGACGGTCGGCGTCGTAGCCTTCGGTCACGGCACCGTTTTCGACGTTCTGGCGGGCGCGGCTGCGCAGGGTCGCAACGTCAGTCAGTTGTGCTTGAGTCATTTCAATCTCCTGGGGCTAATCCGGTTGTACGCCACGCTCTGCCGGCGTGATCGCTATTGGTTGTGAGTCCCGGGCCAGGCGAAAAGTTTTATCGGATTTAACAGGATGTGTCCTGAGGGCGTCTGACCGGTGTGGTCCAGCGCTCCGACAGGATCACTCCACCCAGGGTCAGCAAGCCACCCACCAGGTGATACCGCGCCAACTCTTCCTTCAGCACCACCGCCGCAATCAGCGCGGTAATCAGCGGCAGCAGGTTGAAGAACAACGTGGTACGGCTGGGCCCCAGGGTCTTGACCGAGTGCATCCACGCCAGCGGTGCCAGCATCGAAGCCAGCAGGCAGGCATATAGCACCAGCGGAATATTCGCCCAGCCCAAACCGGCCTTGGCCGAGAACAGATACAGCGGCAGCAGCACCATCACCGCGACCAGCACCTGCAAATACAGCAGCACCAACGGCGGCAGGCGCAGCTGCCATTTTTTCAGCAGGGTGCTGTAGACCGCATAAGCCAATGTTGCCACCAGCATCATGCCGTCGCCCAGGTTGACCCCATGTTGCAGCAACGCGCCCAGGCTGCCGGCCGACACCACCACGACCACGCCTGCGAACGACAGCACCGCGCCGGTCAGCGCACCGAAGGTCAGGCGTTGGCCAAGGCTGATGATCGCGGCGGTCAGCGCCATCAACGGCATCAGAGACAGGATGATGCCCATATTGGTGGCGCTGGTCAGCGTCGCGGCGTAATAGGCCAGGCTTTGATACACCGCCATGCCGAGCACGCCGAGGATAAAGATCTTGCCCAGGTTGGGACGGATCTGCGGCCAGTGGGCGACCACCGGTTTGGGCATGAACGGCGTGAACAGCAACGCAGCGAACAGCCAGCGGTAAAAGCCGATTTCAGCCGGGAAGATCGAGCCCACGGCCAATTTGTTGACCACGGTGTTGCCGGCCCAGATAAAGATAGCCAGCAGCGGATACGCGTATTGCATTGAAAAGAAACCCAGTGTGTTGACGAGGCAGGATTATCCTCTGTCTGGATCGAAGCCTATACTGCGATCCAGACAACTGAGCGTTGAATCCAGACAATATGTCCCGACACACCGTACGCCTGCCCGATTTCGCCCGCCTGCCAAGCCCGGTGTACTTTCGGTATTCCGATTTTGCCCCGGACACCGAATGCACCCCCCACCAGCACACATGGGGCTCGCTGGATTACTCGGCCAGCGGTGTGATGCGCATGGAAGTGGCGGGCAATCGCTTCATGTCGCCACCGCAATACGCCGTGTGGGTGCCGCCGCTTACCGAGCACAGCTCCTACAATGCCGAGGCGATTGTCTACCACTCCGTAGGGCTGGCGCCGCAGCTGTGCGAGCAGTTGCCGCAGCAGCCTTGCACCCTGGCGATCAGCGACATTCTCAAGGCGATCCTCAAGGATTTCGCCCTGCGCGATGTCAATGCACCGCGCACCGATGCCGACATGCGCCTGGCCCAGGTGCTGGTGGACCAGCTCAGGCAGGCGCCGGTCCACGACTGCTTCCTGCCCTACGCCCGCCACCCGGGATTGCTTGGGGTCTTGGAGGGCATGCAGGCAGAGCCGGGAGACAACCGCCCTCTGGCGCAATGGGCCGAGCAGGTGCATGTGAGCGAGCGCACCCTGGCGCGCCAGTTTGTGCGCGAGCTGGGCATGAGCTTCGGCGAATGGCGCCAGCGCTTGCGCTACCTGGCGGCCATCGAAGCGCTGGACAGCGACCGCAGCGTGCAACACGTGGCGTTTGATCTGGGCTACAGCACCGCCTCAGCGTTTATCGCCATGTTCCAACGCCACGCCGGCTGCACGCCGGAGCAATATCGGCGGGCGAACATTCGTGGCCGGTGAAGTTGTAACAGGTTTTGACTACACTGCGCTGTAGGCCGTGCCCGTCGGCACGGTAACAGGGAGAAAACTCCATGAAGATGCTGCGTATTCCGTTGTTAATGATGGGCCTGCTGATGTGTGCCCAGGGTTTTGCCGCCACTGCCCAGCAAAACAAAATGACCACCTGCAATGCCGAGGCCACCACCAAGACGCTCAAGGGCGATGACCGTAAGGCCTTCATGAAGACCTGCCTGTCGGCACCTGCCGCCAACGACGCCAAGACCCTGACCCCGCAGCAGCAGAAGATGAAAGACTGCAATGCGTCGGCGAAAACCCAAGCCTTGGCCGGTGATGCGCGCAAAACCTTCATGAGCACTTGCCTGAAGAAATAATAGCCCCGGGCCATAGAAGGCTGCGACACTCGCACACAGCCCCTTTGTAGGAGCGAGCTTGCTCGCGAAAAACGTGAACGATCACACGGGCGCCCTGACTAAACGAGGCGCCCTTTCGTTTTTCGCGAGCAAGCTCGCTCCTACAACATCCTTCAACGCCGTTTGTTTTGAGGCTGTATGCCAACGTTTTCTCAGCGTCATGTGTTGTTGCTGTCCAGCTACATCATCATTTTCGGCGGGTTGCTGCTGGTACTGCCGCTGAAATTGCTACCCAGCCTGCTGGCCGGCCTGTTGGTCTATGAACTGGTCAACATGCTCACCCCTCAACTGCAACGCCTGATCGAAGGCCGGCGCGCGCGCTGGCTGGCGGTGGCCTTGCTGGGCACCTTGATCGTCAGCGTGTTGGCCTTGATCTTCGCCGGCGCCATCAGCTTCCTGCTCCACGAAGCGGAAAACCCCGGGGCTTCCCTGGACAAATTCATGGGCGTGGTCGACCGCGCGCGCGGGCAATTGCCGCCGTCCATCGATGCTTACCTGCCCGCCAGCGCCGCGGAGTTTCGCGTGGCCATCGGTGATTGGCTAAGCAAGCACCTGAGCGAACTGCAACTGGTTGGCAAAGACGCCGCCCACATGTTCGTCACCTTGCTGATCGGCATGGTGCTGGGTGCGATCATCGCCTTGCAGCGCGTGCCCGACTTGACCAAGCGCAAACCCCTGGCCGCCGCGCTGTTCGACCGCCTGCACCTGTTGGTCCAGGCGTTTCGCAACATCGTCTTCGCCCAGATCAAGATCGCCGCGCTCAACACCGCCTTCACCGCGGTGTTCCTGGCAGTGGTGCTGCCGTTGTGTGGCATTCACCTGCCGTTGACCAAGACCCTGATCGTGCTGACCTTCCTGCTCGGTCTGCTGCCTGTGATCGGCAACCTGATCTCCAACACCCTGATCACCATCGTGGCGCTGTCGCTGTCGATCTGGGTGGCGGTGGCGGCGCTGGGGTATTTGATCGTGATCCACAAGGTCGAGTACTTCCTCAACGCGCGAATCGTCGGCGGGCAGATCAGTGCCAAGTCATGGGAGTTGTTGTTGGCGATGCTGGTGTTTGAGGCAGCGTTCGGCCTGCCGGGGGTGGTGGCGGGGCCGATTTACTATGCCTATCTGAAGAGCGAGCTGAAGCTGGGTGGGATGGTTTAAAGACAGGTTCGGTGCCTGAACTGGCCTCTTCGCGAGCAAGCCCGCTCCCACATTCGGCTGCATTCCAAAGATGGAACGTGGTCAAGTGTGGGAGCGGGCTTGCTCGCGAAGGGCCCGCCACGGTTTCAGCTAAAACTCAGCTGCCGTAACGCTTGCTCGCCTCAATCGCCAAACCACTGCCAATGCTGCCGAAGATATTACCTTCCACATGCCGCGCATTTGGCAGCATTGCCGAGATGCTGTGGCGCAGCGCCGGAATGCCGCTGGAACCACCGGTAAAGAACACCGTATCCACCTGGGCCACGCTCACCGAGGCGTCATTGAGCAACTGCGTGACACTGCCGCGCACGCGTTCGAGCAGGTTGTCGATCGACGATTCGAACAGTGCGCGACTCAGGTCGACGCTCAAGCCCGCTTCGATACGGTCCAACGGCACATGGCGGCTGTCTGCCTGGGTCAGATGGATCTTGGTTTCCTCCACCTCCATCGCGAGCCAGTGCCCAGCACGCTGTTCGATCAGCTTGAACAGGCGGTCGATGCCGCCGGTGTCTTCGATGTCGTAGCGCATGCTGCCCAGGGCCAGCTGGGATTTTTGCGAGTACACCGAGTTGATGGTGTGCCAGGTCGCCAGGTTCATGTGGTGGCTGGTGGGCATGTAGGCGCCGCTCTTCATGCGGCTGCCGTAGCCGAACAGCGGCATCATGCCAGCCAGCGAGAGTTGTTTGTCGAAGTCGGTGCCGCCGATGTGCACGCCGCCGGTGGCGAGGATGTCGCTCTGGCGGTTGTCGTTGTGACGACGATCCGGCGACAGGCGCACCAGGGAGAAGTCGGAGGTACCACCGCCGATATCGACGATCAACACCAGCTCTTCTTTCTCGATGGTGGACTCGTAGTCGAACGCCGCTGCAATCGGTTCGTACTGGAACGAGATGTCCTTGAAGCCGATCTTGCGCGCCACATCCACCAGGGTGTTTTCCGCTTCCTGGTCGGCCATCGGGTCGTCATCGACGAAGAATACCGGGCGGCCCAGTACCACTTCTTCAAATTCACGACCGGCGTTGGCTTCGGCGCGGCTCTTGAGCTGGCCGATAAACAGTGCCAGCAGGTCGGTGAAGGGCATGGCAGTGCCGAGCACGCTGGTGTCGTGCTTGATCAGCTTGGAACCCAGCAGGCTCTTGAGCGAGCGCATCAGGCGGCCTTCGTAGTTCTCCAGGTATTCGTGCAGCGCCAGGCGACCGTACACCGGGCGGCGTTCCTCGAAGTTGAAGAAGACCACTGACGGCAAGGTGATTTTTCCGTCCTCCAGCGCGATCAGCGTCTCCTCGCCGGGGCGGATCCAGCCGACGGTGGAGTTGGACGTGCCGAAGTCGATGCCACAGGCACGGGCTGGAGATTCGTTTTTCATGTCTAACAGGTTCCGGTCAAAAAACGGCCGCGCAGTGTATGTCACTCGGGCCCGGATGCGTAGACCGGCGATCCGTAATTCAGCGTGCATTCGCGCTACATAGCTACGCCTCGGACCGACAGGGGCTTGGTTAGGCTGCGGTTTTACTGCCCTCACGGACGAACCGCTATGCCTGATGCAACATTCAATGCCGACCTGCGCGGCGTGCATTACGACTTTCTCAAACAACGCGTGCCGAACTGGTTCATGGAAGGCACGCCGCAACGCCAGGAAGAACTTGGCAAACACGAGATGGATATTCCTGCCTGGTACCTGGCCGCCACCCACACGGACAAAACCACCCTGGCGGCACAGCATTCGCGCTTTCGTGAAACGCTTAATTCGATTGAGGAACACCTGGGCCAGATCGAAGACGTCCTGACATTCGCCGAGCAACCGCTGAAAGATGCGATCAAAAACGAGTTCAATCTGGAGCTGGATGTACGCAATGTGTTCTTCGTGCGCAAGTATGGCTCCAAAGGCGCTCGCGATGACTTCTACGGTGCCTTTGTTTTCGAACAACAAAACGATTCGTCGCTGAACTATACATACCGCGGCATTTCATTGCTGGAAGCCGCCCTGGCCAATTTCGAGGCCGATGAAGAACAGCCCTGCGCGTGCACCGATTGCCAACTGATCACCACCTTCAACCCGCAAAACCCCAACATCATTGCGACCTTCGCGGCGGTCAATGCCCAAGCTGTAGCAATCGCCCCCCACGCGTTCGCCAAGCTCTGCCGCACTCTGGACCTGGGCGCGCTTTACCAGGCGCATATCAAGGCGGTGGTTGAACCTGCAGACGCCAGCGGGCGCCAGGCACTGCAGCAGCTACTCGAGGAGCACCAGCGCCAGCAGCTTGCAGTGTGCATCGAGATTGCCAGGCTGCAGTTGAACGGAGCGCTGAGTGCCGATGCCTATAGAATGCTCAAGCAGGTGGTGACCGGTTCTGATATCCCCAGGCTTGGTGGGAAACCGGTGACTTATGCCGCACTTAAAGTATTCGATAGCGTGTTGGTAGGGCCGCTGTTGATCGGGCCCGATCGTCAAAATACGAGCCGCTCCGAGCCGCTGGTGGTGTACATCCCCGGTGACCCCCAGCAGCCCGTCAAGGAATATGCGTCAAGTAGCGAGTTCATGGCTGACTTGCGCACACGCCTGCACAGCGCATCGTATCGACGCTTTTTCAGCCGCTTTGTGCCAGTGCGCGACCAAGGCGGTTTTTTCGCCCGGTTCAATCGGTTGTACCAGCCTGCCAACAACGGAAATGGCGGGGCAGACTATCCGCTGCGCACACCGTTGGCGCGGTTGCCGATGCAAGACTGGGTCGTTGCCGGTGACCTGTGGCAGCGCATTCGCCAAGCACATATCAGCAAGATTTTGAGTGATGCACGTGCCGTGGCCGTGCCCACTGAAGATGAAGACCGCAAGGCTCGGCTCGAACGTTTGGAGCGCTTTTTCGACGCGGCTGTCAGCGTGTTCAACCTGGCCGCTTTTGTAGTGCCGGGGCTGGGGCCGATCATGCTCGCGGTGGGTGCTTCGCAAATGTGCTACGAAGTGTTCGAGGGCATTGAGGCCTACGAACAGGGCGAGCCGCGCCAGATGTGGGCGCATTTCGCTTCCGTGGCGCTGAACGTTGCCTTCATCGCCGCCGGTTCCAAGGTGTTGCCTGCCGTCAAATGGCAGAGTGCGGTGGATCATCTCAAACCGGTGACGCTGCCAACAGGCAAGCAGGTGCTGTGGAACCCTGATCTTGCGCCCTATGCATCGCCACTCAAACCCGCGCCCGAGGCCAAGCCCGATGCGTTGGGCCTGTACGAGCACGAAGGCCAACAGTTGGTGCCGTTCGACGACTCCCATTATCAGGTCAAGCAAGACCCACACACAGGTCAATACCGCATCCAGCATCCGAGCCGTCCCAATGCCTATGCACCGGAACTGGAGCACAACCATAACGGGGTCTGGAGCCATGAACTGGAGCAACCGCTGACGTGGGACGAGCCCACGCTGCACAAGCGCCTGGGCATCGCCGGACAGTCCGAACCGCTACGTATCAGCGGCGTCGAGACCGATGCGTTGCGCCAGACCATGGTCGATCATGAGCCGCTGCCGCTCTTGCTGGACGACACCATCAAGCGCCTCGAACTGCACCGGCAACTCAGCACCTTTGTCGAGCAAATCAAAAGCAGCGACCCGCTGGTGTACCAGAAAGCCGATCCTGTGCTGCAATTTGACATGCTCCAGCGCCGCGGTTTGCTGCCCGATAACGTACCGCTCAAAGTCATTGGCCCCACCGGCGACGTGCTGTGGGAAACCGCCGATGCGCCGACTTCAGTGCGCAAGCGTGTAATAGTGCTGACCGAAAGCACTGTGGCTCAGGGCCGCTTGCTCAGGGAGTTGCTGTACACCTTGCAGGGGGTCGACCCGCAGCTCAAGGAGTTTCCGGGTAGCCCCGATCAATCCCTGGACGTTCGCTGCGGCCAACTGCGCCAGTACCTCGGCGATGCCGTGCAGAGCCTCAAGGGTCCGTTGCTGGAAGAACGCTACCGAGCGCTGAACCCCGCACCCGATGCGGATGTGCAACGGGTGCTGGACGCATTCCCGGCCTTGCCGACCCTGGCGGCCGAGCGGTTGTTGCAAGGGGCTACGGCAAACGAACTGGAGGCCTTGCGCAGCAGCGGTCGCTTGCCTGAGCGATTGGCCGAGCAGGCGAAATGGTGTGCCCAGCAAACCCGTGTGGCGCGTGCCTACGAGGGCCTGCACCTTGACACTCAGACCGGACTCGACAGTCATCGCTTGGCCTTGCGCACCCTGGAAACGTTGCCAGGATGGCACCGAGGTTCGCGGCTGGAGTTACGCCAGTATTCCCCAGAGGGCACGGTGCTCGATGCCATCGGCTCACCCGATTTTCCGCACAAGCGAACCTTGGTGCTGCTCGAGAGCGGCGAATTCCAGGCTTCCATGCCCGGCGATTTCTACAGTGCCATCTGGGAGCAACTGGCGCTCGACGAGCGTCAGCGCCTGGACCTGGGCAGCGCCGCTGAGCTCAAGCAGGCGATTCAGCACAGCCCTTTACCACGCGAGGCGCTGCTCACGGTGTTGGAGGAGAATCCACAGCGCAAACCGGACTATGACCCGATGGTACGTCTGTTGGGTGGCGGGCCGGGGTTTCGTCTGTTCAGGAAAATTGGCAACGCGTTGCGCACGGACAGAGGGCGCGTACGGCAGTTGTTTCCCAGCTTCAACGAGGAGCAAATCACCGCGTTTATCCAATCCTTGGGTGATGACGTGACTGGGGGACTAGCGCGGCGGGAGGAAGAGTTTCGGGCACTGAAAAAAACCTTGAAGGTGTGGTGGCGCGCCCAAGGGCCGCAAGCCATGAATGCCTACAGCGTTCAGACAGAGCTGGTCAATCAAGTCGTGCGCTGCTGGCGGCGGGAAACCGGGGCGTTACTGAAGCTGCATTACGGCAGGGGGGAACGGTTTGATTTGCCGCCAGTGAGTGCAGATTTCAGTCATGTGCAACACCTTGAGCTGTCCGACATCAGTTGGTCGAGCAACGCGGGCAAGTTTCTCGACAACTTCAGGCATCTGGAGGGTTTGAAGATCTTTAATGGCGACGTTGCCGAATTTCCGCCTGTGATCGGGGAAATGAAAAATCTGACTTCGTTGAGCATCACCTTCAGCGGGCTTCGATTGATACCGCACAGTGCGCACTTGTTAAGCCGGCTCAGCGCGCTTGAAAACCTGGACCTGACGCATAACCCGTTAGGTACATTGCCCGACTTCAGTGGTATGCCAAACCTCACGGAGTTGAACTTGCGCGGTACGCAGATTGACCAGTGGCCTTCTGGATTAACCAGCCTGACCGGATTGAAGCGTGTCGACCTGTCGAATAACCGACTGCAGGAGGTCCCTGCGCAACACTTGACGCCGCCGGCGGATCAGCTCGAAGCGGTCGTGCGCACGAATAACGTCACCATTGTGCATGGCAACCCCTTTGCGGCCGACTATTGGCAGAAGTTCGACCAGTATTGGAAGAACCTGACGCAAAACCATCCGCGCCTCCTGCGAGGCGCCCTTGATGACGCCTTTGATAGCGGAAATCCAAGGCTTCGGGTCATGCAGAAAATATACCCGAACAACAGCGTGCAGTTTTCCAGGGGGATGATTTGGGCGTTGGGCGAGGCCGCCGAGGCAGAGCTGGCGTCGCGTGAGCAAGCATTTGACACGCTGCTGCGTCAGTTGGAGGGCTGGCGGTTCTCCGGCGGCGGTGAGCGCCAGCGCTATGTGCGGGTTGGGCAACGTTCCACCGAGGTGGCGGCACTGAGTGATCGCGCAACGGCCCAGCAACGTATCTTGAGTTGCTGGCGCAGGGAAACCCCGCAGCAACTCACCCACGCGGGTGACCCCTTCGGTCTGGAGCTGGACCTCAGTGGCCTGAACCTGCCGAGCCTGCCTGATCTGGATGCGGATTTCAGCCATGTCGGTTCACTCAAATTGAGCAACATGAACCTCAATACGTCGCCTGAAGGTTTTCTCTCTGGCTTTCGAGGCGTGCGCTGGCTGGACCTGTCGAGTAACCGGTTGCGCGAATTGCCACCGGCGCTGGGGCAGATGCAGGGCTTGACCCGGCTGTCCCTGCAAAACAACCGGATACGCCTGACCCCCGATTCTGCAGCGACGCTGTCGTCACGCACCACGCTCAGGGCGTTGCTGCTCAATTCAAACCCACTGGGTATCACGCCGGATTTCAGTCAAATGTCGGATCTGCGTTCATTGGGCATGGGGGCAACCGGCATTGATAGCTGGCCGACGGGCTTGGGTGGCCAACCAAGCCTGGATGCGGTGTACCTCAGAGCTAACAATATTTCCACATTGCCCGATTCGCTGATAGCCCCGCCGGACGAGCAACTGGCACAGACCCTGCGCGTCACCCGTGTGACCGATCTGGATTTGAACCCGTTGTCGGTCGAGACGCGACAACGCATAGTCGCTTACGGCAACCGGCTAAGTGCGGGAGAACGAGCCACTAACAGGCTGGTCGCCAGCGTCATGCGGGTGGCTGATCGTCCTGTGGTGTTGGCTGCCACTGATGCTCCGTTCCGGCGCTGGTCCATCGGGTTCTCCACGCAACAGGTTGCGCAGCGCAGACTTCAATGGGCCGCCCTGCAGGCCCTGCCCGGTGCGCAAGGTTTCTTCGAAGTGCTGCGTGACCTGGAAGTCGCACCAGCAGGCCATGCAGACTTGCAGCGGCGCGTGTGGGAGGTGATCGATGGCATCACGCAAAACAGCGCCGAGTCCGAGCAGTTGCGCAAGGAAATGTTTGAATGGGCGGGCCGGGCGGCCTGTTGTGATCGTGCGGCCCTGACCTTCAGCAACCTTGAGATCCTGCTGATGACCCACAACGCCAGGACCCTCGCACTGGACGCGTCCCAGGGAGCGGCGCTGCTGAAACTGTCCAGGGGGCTGTTGCGCCTGGAGGAGCTGGAGAAGATCGCACTGCAAGATATCGACCGGCGTAGAACTGCGATCCGCAAGCGCGACGACTTGACCCCCGCTCAGCGCGAGGTGGAGTTCAGCCGCTTGGAAGAGGTGGAGATTCGGCTGGCGTATCGTCATGGCCTGAAGGATCGCCTTGAGTTGCCGGGCCAGCCGCAACAGCCACGGTTCGCTCGTCTGGGTAATGTCTCCTTGGAGATGCTTAATGATGCCTATCAGCGAGTCATCAGCCTGGATAACTCCGCACAGGAGTTTCAAGCCGTGCTTTCAAGGGACTTCTGGAAAGATTATGTGGCGAACAAATACCGCGCACGGTTTGAAGTACAGAACGAGCCCCACCACGAAAAAATGGATACGTTGCGGCGTGATTTCGAGGCTGGGACATTATCGCGCGCAGCCTACGATGCCAAGGCCGAGGAGTTGCAGGCACAGTTTGCGATTGAAGAAGCGCAGTTGATTGAAACCTTGACCCGCGATGAAGTGGCGCAGGCGCTGGTACCCACGGCAACTCTCGAAGCGCTGGGGGAAAGCACCTCCGTGAACCTGCAACTTTCCCAGGCGCAAGCCATTGAATTCAATGGCAAGCAATATTTTGTCGCGAGCATGCCCGATGCGGGCGACGGTGAGCACTACGTGCTGTGGGTACAGGCGGTGGACAATCCGTTGCTGTTGACCAGCAGCGGCGTAATTGCCAAGCCTGATGTCAGCGGGGTATGGAAGCGTCGGGGTCTGGTGGGCGGGATGGCGCCGCAAGGTTCGGACGATGAGTTTGTGGAGGCCTCGGAGTCCATGCCGGTGCGGCCATACACGGCGGGCGAACTCAGCTATATGCGCCGTGAAATCCATTTCACGGCCAATCCCAATCCGGCCGGCAGCTACATCCGTGCCAACAACGGCAAGTATCCGCTGAGGGATTATCAGGGACGGCCTATTCGAATCAGGTCTCTGGAGAAGCAGGTGATCCAGGACTCGGGCGCCCACTACACCTCGGCGCAGATCAAGCCTTACATCCAGTTCGAGGGATATGAACAGGTCGGCGCGCGCTATGAAGCGCAACTGCAACTGCGCACGTTCACCGAACAAGACGTGAAAGTGCCGGGCGAGAAAGCGTTGATCGGCCAGTCGATGGTGGTGGCCAACCGCCGAATCGCCAAAGGCGAAATCGTCGGTGTGTACGGCGGTACCGTGCTGCCGTTCGGTATCTTCGGGCCTGGCGAACAGACCTATACCATGAAGGTGGGCAGCCAGATGGTTGCCCACGGGAACACGCTGGTGGAAGAACCGATTCACATATCGGGGGACAACATCCTGTCGCGAATCAACACCCACTTTGAGTACGACGCCAACGGCACACCCCTGCGCCAGGCGTTGGGAGGCTACAACGTTGAGACCGTGGCTTTCGACGTCGAGGCCGACATGTGGCTGGGCGTGGGGCCTGACGCGCAGATCAAGCGCAAGCCATTTTTACTCAATGCCATTTTCGCTACCGAAGATATCGCCGCTGGCACCGAGTTGCGTTTGGACTACCAGTACACCGAAGACATGATAAGAGGCCGATTTGCCTGATTCTTGCGTTGCGGGTAACGCGTCTGTCGTCGTAAATAGACGCGTCCTATCTTGAAAGTCCATGTTTTGCCCCAATCTTGTGGGCATATCCAGGCGGTACACCGCGTTTGCATTGATGCCGTGTATCGCCGCTTAACTTAGACGCGCCCTGACATCAATTCCCAGGCTGCCAGCCATGGCGTGCCGTGTGGCGGGCTGCGCGATATCGATAACGGATGGTGATGCCCCCATGGATTTCAAAGACTACTACAAGATTCTCGGTGTCGAGCCAACGGCTGACGACAAGGAGATCAAGTCGGCTTATCGCAAGCTGGCGCGTAAATATCACCCGGACGTGAGCAAGGAAAAGGATGCCGAAGCCAAGTTCAAGGACGCGTCCGAAGCCTATGAAGCGCTGAAAAGCGCCGACAAGCGCGCCGAGTACGACGAGCTGCGTAAATACGGCCAGCATGGTCAGCCGTTCCAGGGCCCGCCTGGCTGGCAGAGCCGTGGCGGCTTTGGCGGTGGCCAGGATGCGGGCGATTTCTCGGACTTCTTCAGTTCGATCTTCGGCTCGCGCGGTGATGCCTTCGGTGGCGGCCAGCGCCGTCCTGCCGGGCGCAAGGGCCAGGATGTGGAGATGCAGTTGACGGTGTCGCTGGAAGAAACCCTGTCGACCGAGTCCAAGCAGATCAGCTTCCAGGTGCCCCAGTACGATGCCTCCGGCCGGCACGTCAGCAATACCGTCAAGAGCCTGAACGTGAAGATCCCGGCCGGTGTGGCCGATGGCGAGCGCATCCGCCTCAAGGCCCAGGGTGCGCCTGGCATTGGTGGCGGGGCCAATGGCGACTTGTACCTGATCATCAAGTTTGCACCACACGCCAAGTTCGAGGTGGACGGTGAAAACCTGATCATCAACCTACCGCTGGCGCCGTGGGAGTTGGCGCTGGGCACGGAAGTGGCCGTGCCGACCCTCACCGGCAAGATCAACCTCAAGGTGCCTGCCGGTAGCCAGAACGGCCAGCGTATGCGTGCCAAGGGCCATGGTTTGCTGAACAAGGCCGGGCAACGCGGCTATCTGTTCATCCAGCTCAAGGCCGTCATGCCCAAGGCGGCGGATGATGAGGTCAAGGCATTGTGGGAGGCCCTGGCGCAAAAGGCTGCGTTCAATCCGCGCGAGCAGTTCTGAACGGGTCATTGATTTAGTTAGCGCCAGCCGCAAAAACGGCGTGCCTAGGATGACAACCTCTTCCAAGAAAAGGTTGTCATCCCATGCCGGACCTTCAAGTCACCGACCCCGCCACCCCGCCTCCTGGTGAGCAGGGCCAGCATTACGAACTGATCAAGCAGGCGATCCCCACTTGCCTGGTCAACAGTTCGCCCTCCCGTCGCAAGGCCCTCAAGGACACGCCGCCGGCTATTCCCCGCTGGTATGACGCCGCTTCCCAGGCACGCAAAGATCAGCTCAAAGTGCTGCTGGACGCCCGTTGCGAGTCGCTCAACGAACTGGAGAAAACTTTCAGTCACATACGCTCGGAGCAAGCGTTTGCCCAACCCTTGCTGGAAGCCGAGCTAAAGGCTATCGGCCACGAGCTGGACGTCAATCAAACCTGGTTGCGCCTGTATGTACCGGTCGAAGATGCCTTTGGCGTGAAGACCGGTGGCTTCAGGGTCAAAACGTTCTCCCTGCTGCACGCTGCCCTCGGCAACTTTGAGCAACGGGAGACTCGAGAGGGCTATTTCAACAGCGCCTCAGGTTTCATTACCCAACCGGACGTGCGCGATCATTTCGAGCGCCACACCACGACCCTGAAGATTCATGCGTTCACCCAGCTGTGCCGAGACCTGGACCTGGGCAAGCAGTACCAGGCTCACCTCAAGGCACAGTTGAAACCTGACGACGCCAAATCCCAAGCCGAACTGCGCGAACGTTACGTCCGGCATCAGAAAGCCGCCTTCAAGGCGGCGGCGTACCTGGCGTTGCTCAAAGGCGACATTGGCGACAGCGACCACGCGCTGCTGATGCGGGTGGCGGCCGGGGAAAAACATATTCTCAGCGACGGTAAGCCCATCGGGTATCGCAGCCTGAGCCTGATGAACCTGCATGTGCACGATTGCCTGGTCATCGACACTTGCGCCAAGCCTGGCTACACCTGCTGGGTCATCGTCTATATTCCCGATGACCCCGACCATCCCATCAAGCGTTATGAAAGCTTCAATGACTTTCGCAATGATTTGACCGAGCGCCTGAGCGCGAAAACCACCCAGCAAGCTGACCGCTCCCAAGGCTGGAAGGCTACGCCGAACCAGCATTTTTTTGCCCGGTTCGTTGCCGACAAAGACCGCGCCTACTACTACAAACGACTGACCGAACTGGTGCTGGACGCACCTCCCCAGCCGTTTGGTGCACAGGCCTTGCGATCGGAGTGGGGGCGCTTGCTGACTTCTCCGTCCTTTGCCACGCCTTCGGCACTGGGCGAACCCCAGCCCTACGTGCGCGTGCATGCCACTGCCCCTGAATTCAACATTCGCGCCCACACCCTGACGGACCTATGGCAAGTTGCAGACCTGTGGACCTATCGCCTGGGCAGCCTGCGTACGCGGCTGTTCGAGAACGCCCGGCATCGTGCGGTGAGCACCGCCGATGTCGATGAGGCCTCGCGTTCACTGCGCGCTGCGCATTACCTGAGTATCGGCCTGTTCGGCCTGAACCTGGTGGCCATGGCGGTGCCGCCGCTGGGTGTGGTGATGGCTGTGGCGATGGCCGGGCAACTACTTTACGAAGTCATCGACGGTGTTATCGAGCTGAGCGAAGGCGACCGCGAAGCGGGCTGGGCGCACATCACCGACGTGGTGGAAAACCTGGCGGCGCTGGCGGTACAGGCAGCCGTGGTGCACTTCACCGTGTCGCCGTTTATCGAGCAGCTCAAGGCCGTTACCCTGCCCAGTGGCAAGACTCGGCTCTGGAAACCCGACTTGTCGGCCTATGAGCACACCGCGTCCCTCCCTTCAGTGGCGGCGGATGAGCAAGGCCTGCACCGGCACAACGGCCAGACCGTGCTGCCGTTGGAGGGCAAACGCTATGCCGTGCAACAAGACCCGCTGACCGAGCAATATCGCATCCTGCACCCTACACGTGCCGAGGCCTATCAACCGATATTGAAGAGCAACGGCACTGGCCTCTGGAACCATGAAGTGGAACGCCCGCACACCTGGGAAGGCGCCACGTTGATGCGGCGATTGGGCCCGGTGACGGAGGGCTTCAGCGATGCCGAGTTGGAGCAGGCGCGCAGCGTGGCGGCTGTGAGTGAGGACGTGCTGCGCCGCGTGCATGTGGAAGGCGAGCCGGTACCGGCGATCCTGCTCGACACCCTGCGCCAGTTCAGGGCGTATCGCGATGCGGTGAACGTCGCCGAGGGCATTCGCCAGGGCTCGCTCAGCAGCGCACTGTGCAGCTATGCCGCATCCCTGGCGGTGGAGTTGCGGGGATGGCCAGCGAGCAAGGCGATCGAGGCATTTACCGGCACCGAGTTGAGCGGACCGTCGATCAAATACGGTAATCAGCAGGCCGCGGCGGCGGACACCGTGCAGGTCCACCGCGCCGATTTGATGAGCGGCCAGTTGCCCATACGCATTATCGAAGCGCTCAGCGAACCTCAGCGAGATGCTCTGGTGGGCAGTTACACCGCCCGCACACCCGAGGCGAGAACCGAGGCCCTGAGATTGAAACTCGAACAAAGGGCCATCGAGGTGCGCGAGCGGTTGATGAAGAGTATCTACGTCGAGCAGCAGCCACCCTCCGACACCGCGATTATGCTGATCCAGCGCGACTTCAGTGGCGTGCCGACGATTTTGGCGCGCGAAGTGCTGGCGGACGCGACGCCGAGCGAGCGCGACACGATGAACCGCGCCAAGCGCATTCCCCTGCGGCTCGCTGAAAAGGCGCGCCGGGCGCAGCAGCAAATGCGCCTGACCCTCGCGTATGAAGGCTTGTACCTCGACGCGTTGGCCGGTCCAGACACCGAAACCCTGGCCCTCCACACACTGCCGGCACTGCCCGGCTGGTCGGACAATTTGCGCCTGGAAGTTCGCGAAGGCCGGTTTGAAGGCCCAGTGCGCGCCAGCTTCGGCCCCCTGGAGGCGAGTAGTCGCAAGGTGTTGGCACGCATGGAGGATGGGCGTTACCAAGCCTTCGATGAGCGCGGCCAGCACCTGCATGGGCTCAATGGTTTCTATGGTGCTTTGCAGCATGCGTTGACCGATGCCCATCGCAACGCGATTGGCGTGCCCCACGTCGGCCAGGGTGAGCAATTGAAGGGGTTGATCAAGCAGCATGCAATAGGCCGAGTACCGTTGCGCAAAGCCTTGGGCATGTCGCCGGAAAAACTGCCTTTTTTTCGACCGCCCAGCGTGTTGCCGGGTGAGCGTCGCGGCTATCCATTGAGCGGGCGGGGTGGCACTGAGTGGGAAAAAATCACGCGCGAGCGGATCCGCAGCCTGTACCCGCAAATCACCCGGGACGAAATGCTCGCCCTGATCAACGAGCGCGGCGCGCTGGATCTGAGCTGGCTGCGTGCGTTGGAGCAAGAGTACAAGACCCTGCAGGCCGCCTTGCACAACTGGTTGAGCACACCGCCCCGGGGCATGGAGGCGTTCGGTGACCAGCAACGCCAGGTGCTGAGGGCCAGGCGCAAGATTTATACGGCGCTGGATGACGCCTGGAGAAAGGTCGGCCCACGGCACTACGATCGAAATGGGCGCCTTTTGGGGCAGAAAATCGAATGGTTGGAAGACGACCTGGCGCAGCAGCTCAGAACCTTGCCCGCACTGACTGCAAACTTCGACCATGTCAGCTACTTGGGCATTGTGGGAACCGAAGGCTCGCAGCTGACGGATGCAGATGTGCAGCCACTGCTCGCCAACTTTCGCGGTCTGCGTCGATTAGGGATCGAGGCTGCTCAACTGACAAGCGTGCCGTCAGCCATCGAACAGATGCCGCATTTGCAGCGGTTGCATTTGGGCGGCAACGATATTGTCCTGACGCCTGAAGACGTCCTGCGCTTGAAAGATCGGGTGCGTCTCAAGGAGTTGTTTTTGGACATGAACCCACTCGGCTTGCCACCCGATGTTGGGCGCATGCCGCGCTTACAGACCTTGCTGCTCAATGACACAAGCCTGGAGGAGTGGCCTGCCAGTGTGTTCCGTGTGCCCAGGCCGGAAAATTTCATTCTGGATATGCGGCAGAACCCGATAGCGCGGATTCCCGAGTTCGCGCCGGGCTCGGATAAGGCACTGATTGTGGCGAAAACCTTCCTCACCCGTGAAGAGCTGACGCCTGAACTGCTTGCTCAATTCAAGCGGTACATCGAGGCCGCTGGCCGCGATCCGGATCGCCAATTGCCGAAAAGGGGGGCGCTCGACAGCGAGCAGTGGAAAACCGGTTATTCGGCGCAGGAATGGCCCTCCAGGCAAGTGTTATGGGACATGCTTGAAGGCTCGTTTGGCTCTGAGGGCTTTTTCAATCTTCTTCGTGCCGTCAGGCACTCCGGGGACTCGACAGGCAGGGGCGGCGTATGGTTGCCGGAATTGACCGCCAAAGTCTGGCGCATGCTTGAGGCGATGGGCGAAGACGCCGAATTACGCGAGCACTTGTTCCTGATGGCCCGGGACCCAGCGGCCTGCGTGGACGCCGGGGCGCAGTTGTTCAATTCGATGGGCGTTGCCGTGCTGCATTGGTCAGCCTACTTCAGCGAGGATGTCGACGCCGTGCGCAGGGCCGTGTTCAACCTAGCCAGGAGGAAATGGCGCCTTGATGAGCTGGGGCGTATTGCCCATGCTCGCGTCGCCGAGTTGCAGGAGCAGGGCGCCAGGTTTCCCGAGTATGATGCCCAGGGCCTGCGCATTGAGCATTACGATGGCGCCGGTAATGTGATCGCCGATATCGACGAAGTCGAAATCTATCTGGCGTATACGGTGCCGCTGGCCACCCGGCTGGACTTGCCCTGGCAATCCAGAAGCATGATGTTTCGCGAGGACTATGTCACGGCGCCGATGGTGGAGGCGGCATTCCAGCGCGTACAGCTGCAGGATCAGGGCGCGCAGTTGCGTGACAATCTGCTGGAGCAGCCGATGTGGACTGACTTCCTGCAGCGTGCGCATCAAACTGATTACGCGCTGATTGCCGAAAAATTCGACGCCCTGATCGACTATGAGGCCGCGCAGGCACAATGGGCCGCCGCTGCCCACCTCCCCGAGAGAGCGAGGCAGGCCCTGCGTCAAACCATCAGCCAGACAGCCCGGCGCCTGGGCCGATCGGCTTCGGAAAGTGAACCGGGGCAACTGATGCCCCAGCAAGACTACGATGACACCTTTGGCCGCATCAATGCCGAGCTGATCACCTTGAACCAGACACTGACCGATCAAGCGATCAGCGCCATCCTCTAGAACAGGAAGTACCGCTGGGCCATCGGTAACACCTCGGCCGGTTCGCACCACAGCAACTGACCGTCAGCCTTGACCTGATAGGTTTGCGGGTCAACCTCGATATCCGGCAGGTAATCGTTGTGGATCAGGTCGGTTTTCTGCACATCGCGGCAACCCTTGACCACCGCGATCTGCTTCTTCAGGCCCAGGGCCTCGGGCAGTCCGGCCGCCTGCGCGGCCTGGCTGATAAACGTCAGGCTGGTGGCGTGCAGGGAGCTGCCGAAGCTGGCGAACATGGGTCGGTAATGCACCGGCTGCGGCGTCGGGATCGAGGCGTTGGCGTCGCCCATCAGGCTCGAAGCAATGGCGCCGCCCTTGAGGATCAGCGTGGGCTTGATGCCGAAAAAAGCCGGGCGCCACAGCACCAGGTCGGCCCATTTGCCGACTTCGATGGAGCCGACGATATGGCTGATGCCGTGGGTGATCGCCGGGTTGATGGTGTATTTGGCGATGTAGCGCTTGGCGCGGAAATTGTCGTTGCCGGGGCCGTCGCCGGGCAGCGGGCCGCGCTGTTTTTTCATCTTGTCGGCGGTCTGCCAGGTGCGCGTGATCACTTCGCCGACACGGCCCATGGCCTGGCTGTCGGAACTAATCATCGAGAACGCGCCGAGGTCGTGCAGGATGTCTTCGGCGGCGATGGTTTCGCGGCGGATGCGGCTTTCTGCGAAGGCCACGTCTTCGGCAATGCTCGGGTCCAGGTGGTGACACACCATCAACATGTCCAGGTGTTCGTCGATGGTGTTACGCGTGAACGGCCGCGTCGGGTTGGTGGAGCTGGGCAGCACATTGGGGAAACCGCAGGCCTTGATGATGTCCGGTGCATGGCCGCCACCGGCACCTTCGGTGTGGTACGTGTGGATGGTGCGGCCCTTGAGCGCGGCGAGGGTGGTTTCGACAAAGCCCGACTCATTGAGGGTGTCGCTGTGGATCGCCACCTGCACGTCGTAGGCATCGGCGACGCTCAGGCAGTTGTCGATGCTCGCCGGCGTGGTGCCCCAGTCTTCGTGCAGCTTCAAGCCGATCGCACCGGCCTTGACCTGCTCGATCAGCGGCTCGGGCAAACTGGCGTTGCCCTTGCCGGTAAAGCCAATGTTCATCGGGAACGAATCGCTGGCCTGCAGCATCCGCGCAAGGTGCCACGGGCCGGAGGTGCAGGTGGTGGCGTTGGTGCCGGTAGCCGGCCCCGTGCCGCCGCCGATCATGGTGGTGACGCCGCTGGTCAGGGCCTCTTCGATCTGCTGCGGGCAGATGAAGTGCACATGGGAGTCGATGCCGCCCGCCGTGAGGATCATGCCTTCCCCGGCGATCACTTCGGTGCTGGCGCCGATGGCCATGGTCACACCGGGCTGGATGTCCGGGTTGCCAGCCTTGCCGATAGCGTGGATGCGGCCGTTCTTGAGGCCCACGTCAGCCTTGACGATGCCCCAGTGGTCGATGATCAGCGCGTTGGTGATCAGCGTGTCGACCACTTCATGGGCGAGCAACTGGCTCTGGCCCTGGCCGTCACGGATCACCTTGCCGCCGCCGAATTTGACCTCTTCGCCGTAGACGGTGAAGTCCTGTTCCACTTCGACGAACAGTTCGGTGTCGGCCAGGCGCACCTTGTCACCGACGGTGGGGCCGTACATGTCGGCGTAGGCTTGTCTAGATATCTTCATGGGTGTGTCCTCGATCGTTCCCACGCTCTGCGTGGGAATGCATCCTGTGACGCTCTGCGTCACGACGTAAAGAGCGGACGCAGAGCGTCCCTGGCGGCGTTCCCACGCGGAGCGTGGGAACGCTCTATGCATTTCAACGTGGGAGCTGGCTTGCCTGCGATGAGGCCCTAAAGGTCGCCCATGACTCGCCCTGCAAACCCAAATACCCGCCGCCCACCACCCAAATCCACCAACTCCACCTCCCGACGCTGCCCCGGCTCAAACCGCACCGCCGTGCCCGCCGGAATATTCAGGCGCATGCCACGGCTGGCCGCTCGGTCGAATTCCAGCGCGTCATTGGTCTCGAAAAAGTGGTAATGCGAGCCCACCTGGATCGGCCGGTCGCCGCTGTTGGCCACGCCGAGGGTGAGGGTGCGGCGGCCGACATTCAGTTCGATCTCGCCAGGCTGGATCTGATATTCACCAGGAATCATGCAGGTTGCCCCAGGGTCTTGAAGTAGATGGCGGTCGGGCTGTAGCGCCCGTCCGGGCTTTGGCAATAGTCGGGCAGCTCACCGATTTTGGTGTAGCGCAGCGACTGGTAAAAGGCTTCGGCGCCGGAGCCGGCCTCGGTGTCCAGGTACAGCAGGCCACGCTTGTGCTGGCGCGCGGCGAGTTCCAGGGTATTCATCAATTGCTGGCCCAGGCCATGGCGACGGGCGCTGCTGTGCACCAGCAACTTTTGCACCTCGGCGCGGTTCAGACCGTTGGCTTTCTGGCACAACGCCAATTGCACGCTGGCGATCACCTGCTCGTCGCGCACCACCACCCACAGCAGCAGGCTGGTGTCCTCGACACCGGCTTGCACGCCGCTCAGGTAGTCCCGGGCCTGGGCCTCATCGAAGTCGGCCATGAAGCCCACCGACGCGCCGTGCTGCACCGCGTCCAGCAACAGCTCGATCAAGCCCCGGCGGTAGTGGGCAAAACTTTCCGCATTGACTCGACGCAGTTGTGCAGCGCTCATCGATGTCACTCCTTGGGCGGTTGTGCGCCCGGGTTCAAGGTCAGTTGCATAAAGGTCAGGTCCAGCCAGCGGCCGAACTTGATGCCCACTTGCGGCATTTGCCCGGTAGTCACGAAGCCCAGGCGCTCATGCAGGCGGATCGAGGCCAGGTTGCCGCTTTCGATGGCGCCGACCATGACGTGCTTGCCGCAGCTGCGGGCGCGCTCGATCAGGGCCTGCATCAGGTGTGGGCCGAGGCCTTTGCCACGCTGGTCATTGCGCACGTATACCGAGTGTTCGACGCTGTAGCGGAAGCCTTCGAAAGGGCGCCAGTCGCCGAATGAGGCGTAGCCGGTGACTTCGTCGTTGTCCACCGCCACCAGGATCGGGTATTGCTGCGCCTGGCGCGCACTGAACCAGGCCTGGCGGTTGGCCAGGTCCACCGGTTGCTCGTTCCAGATCGCCGTGGTGTTCAACACCGCGTCGTTGTAAATGGCGCGGATTGCCGGCAGGTCGTGTTCGGTTGCATCACGAATCATGGCTGCGCCTCAGGCAATGGGCTGGTGGACGGTGACCAGCTTGGTGCCGTCGGGGAACGTGGCTTCCACCTGGATATCCGGGATCATTTCCGGGATGCCTTCCATAACCTGTTCGCGGCTGAGCAGGGTGGTGCCGTAGTGCATCAGGTCGGCCACCGTGCGGCCATCGCGGGCGCCCTCCATCAGGGCGGCGGAGATATAGGCGATGGTCTCCGGGTAGTTGAGCTTCACTCCGCGTGCCAGGCGCCGTTCGGCGACCAGGCCTGCGGTGAAGATCAGCAGTTTGTCTTTTTCCCGTGGGGTCAGGTCCATGGTTCAGGGTCCTTCATAAAATTCATTCTTAAATACATAGAAGATCCCATGTGAAGCTGATTTATGTGGGAGCTGGCTCCACAGTTTGATCTTCATGTGCTCCAGATTCTTGGTGATATCGCTTCCCTGCCGAGTACGGCCGGTCGCAAAAGCCGCCATAAATCAATCAACCACCCCCGCGCCAGCAGCGCTTCACTGGCCAGGCACCGCGCCACCAGCAAACCGGGCAGTTGGGTCAGGTCACCGCGCACCGCGTGGGGCAGTGAGCGGCATTGTTCCAATAATTCAGGTTCGATCTCACCGGTCACCAACAATGTGGCAAACACCGGCTGCCCATCCAGCCCGATAGGCGAATCCAGCAACCCATCGGCGCCCACAATGCGCTGGCGCTCATGCCAGAGCAACTGGCCGTCGCGGCGAATGTCCAGGTGCGATTGAAAATGGCCCAGGTCGAACCGTTCGCCACTGGCCGGGCGCCCCAGGGCGACCACATCCCAATAGAACAACCGTGCATCGCCCAACAGCTCGATTCGCGTGGTGAGTTCGGCCTGGGCCGCGCTGAACACGATGGTTTCCTGAGGCAGCCATTCCAGGGTCGCGCCGGCTTCCACAGTCAGTTCAAGTTGCTGATACGCCGGGCCGCTGGCGCGGTACCACTTGGCGGCGCCGGGGCTGGTCAGTTGTGCCCAGGCACCCGTGCCCACATGGGCGCTGATGTCCAGGCGATCGCCACCGGCAATCCCGCCGGGAGGGTGCACGATGATGTGCTGGCACACCTCAGGGCCTTCGGCGTACAAGTGTTTTTGCACGCGCAGCGGGCCAAGGTGGCGGCGCAATACCGGGCGTGTGGTGTCTTTGACACGCGCGTAGCCGAGTTCCAGCTCGGCGTGCCAGCTGGGCGTGAACAGGGCAGGGGTAATGGGCAGGTTCATGGCGTGTGCTTATCGTTAGGAGGCTACAGATTAGATGGTTACCAGCCCACGCACACCCTCGCTTTCCATATTTTCACCACGGCCCTGCTGCACGATTTCGCCACGGGACATCACCAGGTACTGGTCAGCCAGTTCAGCGGCAAAGTCATAGAACTGCTCCACCAACAGGATCGCCATGTCGCCGCGCTCCGCGAGCTTCTTGATCACCGCGCCGATTTCCTTGATGACCGACGGCTGGATGCCTTCGGTGGGCTCATCGAGAATCAACAGGCGCGGGCGGCTTGCCAGGGCGCGGCCAATCGCCAACTGTTGTTGTTGGCCCCCGGATAAATCGCCGCCGCGGCGGTGCTTCATTTGCAGCAATACCGGGAACAGTTCGTAGATGAAGGCCGGCACCTCTTTGGCTTCGGCGCCAGGGAAGCGCGACAGCCCCATCAGCAGGTTTTCTTCCACGGTCAGCCGCGCAAAAATCTCGCGGCCCTGGGGCACGTAGGCGATGCCGGCATGTACGCGCTGGTGCGGCTTGAAGCCGGTGATGGCCTTGCCTTCCCAGTTCACCGCGCCTTCCTTGGCTGGCAGCAGACCCATCAGGCACTTGAGCAGGGTGGTCTTGCCCACGCCGTTACGCCCGAGCAGGCAGGTGACTTCGCCGACCTTCACGTCGAAGGACAGCCCGCGCAGAATGTGGCTACCGCCGTAATACTGGTGCAGCTTGTCGACTTGCAGCATGTTCGATACTCCTCAATTCCCCTGTGATCGTTCCCACGCTCTGCGTGGGAATGCATACCGTGACGCTCTGCGTCACCGTTGCTCAGCGGGACGCGGAGCGTCCAACTTGGCATTCCCACGCGGAGCGTGGGAACGATCAGCCGTTCGTGTCAGCGTTAGCGGCCGAGGTAAACCTCGATCACCCGCTCATTTTCCTGCACCTGTTCCAGCGACCCTTCGGCCAGCACGCTGCCCTGGTGCAACACAGTCACATGGTCGGCAATTGAGCCGACAAACCCCATGTCGTGTTCCACCACCATCAACGAGTGCTTGCCGGCCAGGCGCTTGAACAGTTCGGCGGTGAACTCGGTCTCGGCATCGGTCATGCCCGCCACTGGTTCATCGAGCAGCAACAGTTGCGGGTCTTGCATCAGCAACATACCGATTTCCAGGAACTGCTTCTGGCCGTGGGACAGCAAGCCGGCGGGGCGATGCACCGAGGCGGTGAGGCGGATGGTGTCGAGCACTTCCTCGATGCGGTCCTTCTGCTCACCGTTCAGGCGCGCACGCAGGCTGGCCCACACCGACTTGTCGGTCTTCTGCGCCAGCTCCAGGTTTTCGAACACGCTGAGGGCTTCGAACACCGTGGGCTTCTGGAATTTGCGCCCGATGCCGGCCTGGGCGATTTGCACTTCGCTCATGCGCGTCAGGTCCAGGGTTTCGCCAAACCAGGCCTTGCCGTGGCTGGGTCGGGTCTTGCCCGTGATCACGTCCATCAGCGTGGTCTTACCCGCGCCGTTGGGGCCGATGATGCAGCGCAATTCGCCAACGCCGATGTACAGGTTCAGGTCGTTGAGGGCCTTGAAACCGTCGAAGCTGACGCTGATATCTTCCAGGGTCAGAATGGTGCCGTGGCGGGTGTTGAGCCCTTTGCCCGCGACCTGGCCGATGCCAATCGCATCGCGGCCGCTGCCTGCGTCGAAAATAGGTTCAAGCATGACGTTCCTCATTTCTTCAGCAGGCCGATAACGCCCTTGGGCAGGTACAGGGTGACGATAATGAACAGCGCCCCCAGGAAGAACAGCCAGTACTCGGGGAAGGCCACGGTGAACCAACTCTTCATGCCATTGACCACACCGGCGCCGAGCAGCGGCCCGATCAGCGTGCCACGCCCGCCCAGCGCTACCCACACGGCGGCTTCGATGGAGTTGGTCGGTGACATTTCGCTGGGGTTGATGATGCCCACTTGCGGCACATACAGCGCACCGGCAAGGCCGCACAACACTGCGCTCAACACCCACACGAACAGCTTGAAACCGCGTGGGTCGTAACCGCAGAACATCAGGCGGTTCTCGGCATCGCGCAGGGCGGTGAGCACACGCCCGAACTTGCTCTTCGCCAGGCGCCAGCCGATGTAGAGGCTCGCCACCAGCAACAGCACCGTGGCGATAAACAACACCGCCCGCGTGCCCGGTTCAGTGATTCCAAAACCTAAGATGCTGCGGAAGTTGGTAAAGCCGTTGTTGCCGCCGAACCCGGTCTCGTTGCGAAAGAACAACAGCATCCCCGCGAACGTCAGGGCCTGGGTCATGATCGAGAAATACACGCCCTTGATTCGCGAGCGGAAGGCGAAGAAACCGAACACCAACGCCAGCACCCCGGGGGCCAGTACCACCAGGCACAACGCCCACAGGAAGTGGTCGGTGCCGGCCCAGTACCAGGGCAATTCGGTCCAGGACAAAAAGGTCATGAACGCCGGCAACTCGCTGCCTGCCGCCTGGCGCATCAAGTACATGCCCATGGCGTAGCCGCCCAGGGCGAAGAACAAACCGTGGCCCAGGGACAACATCCCGGCGTAACCCCACACCAGGTCCAGCGCCAGGGCGACGATGGCGTAACAGAGAATCTTGCCCACCAGGGTCAAGGTGTAGGCCGACACATGCAGCGGGTTGTCGGCAGACAAGAGCGAGCACAGGGGCAACGCCAGCAGCAGGAGCAGGATGACTGCACCGACTGCAATCGTGACCTTGGGGCCGGCCTTTTGCGTGGCCGTAAGCATCAATGGCTGGTTCATCAGTCGATCACCCGTCCTTTCAGTGCGAAGAGTCCTTGCGGGCGTTTCTGGATAAACAGAATGATCAGCGCGAGGATCAGGATCTTGCCGAGCACGGCGCCGATCTGGGGTTCGAGGATCTTGTTGGCGATCCCCAGGCCAAAGGCGGCCATGACACTGCCGGCCAACTGGCCGACGCCGCCGAGCACCACCACCAGGAACGAGTCGATGATGTAGCTCTGGCCCAGGTCCGGGCCGACGTTGCCGATCTGGCTCAGCGCCACGCCGCCCAAACCTGCGATACCGGAGCCGAGGCCAAAGGCGAGCATGTCCACGCGCCCGGTGGGCACGCCGCAGCAGGCGGCCATGTTGCGGTTCTGGGTGACGGCGCGCACGTTCAGACCCAGGCGCGTCTTGTTCAGCAGCAGCCAGGTGAGCACCACCACGAACAGCGCAAAGGCGATGATCACGATGCGGTTGTACGGCAGCACCAGGTTGGGCAGTACCTGGATGCCGCCAGACAGCCAGGCCGGGTTCGACACTTCGACGTTCTGCGCGCCGAACACCAGGCGCACCAGCTGGATCAGCATCAGGCTGATGCCCCAGGTGGCGAGCAGGGTTTCCAGTGGGCGGCCATACAAGTGACGGATGACTGTGCGTTCCAGCGCCATGCCGATGGCCGCGGTGACAAAAAACGCCACCGGCAACGCGATCAACGGGTAGAACTCGATGGCCTGGGGCACATAGCGCTGCATCATCAACTGCACCACATAGGTGGAGTAGGCGCCGAGCATCAGCATCTCGCCGTGAGCCATGTTGATCACGCCGAGCAGGCCGAAGGTGATCGCCAGGCCCAGGGCCGCCAACAGCAGGATCGAGCCCAGGGACATGCCGCTGAACGCCTGGCCGAGGATTTCACCCATCATCAGTTTGCGTTTGACCTGGGCCAGGCTGGTTTCAGCGGCGGTGTGCACGGCGGCGTCGGCTTCCACGCCTGGCGCCAGCAGCGCTTCAAGGCGCGTGCGGGCCAGCGGGTCGCCGGTGCTGCCGAGCAAGCGCACGGCTGCCAGGCGCACCACCGGGTCGGGGTCGACCAATTGCAGGTTGGCCAGGGCCAGGCTCAGGGCGCTGTGCACCTGCTCATCCGTTTCGGCGGCGACCTGCTGGTCGAGGAATTTAAGTTGTGCAGGCACCGCGCTTTTTTGCAGGGTGCGCGCTGCGTCCAGGCGCACCTTGGGGTCGGCGGCGAGCAGTTGCTGGCTGGCTTGCACGTTATTGATCAAGCCGCGCAGGCGGTTGTTCAGGCGCACGGTCTTGGTTTCGCCGTTGAGCATGAGTTGACCTTGCTCAAGGGCGTCCACCAACTCGATACGCGTTGGGTCGGGGTGGGCGGCCCAGTCCTGCAGGAGTTTGGCTTGCTGCACCGGGTTGGCGGCAAGGAAGTCTTCGGCGTCGCTGGCGTGTGCGCCAAAGGGCAGCACCAGCAGCACGGCGAGGATGAGGCGGTGGAGGGCAGTGGGCATAGCAAAATGTCCTGATCATGCGGGGACAGTGTGGGAGCAGGCTGTGTGGGGGCTGGCTTGCCTGCGATGGCATCGCTGCGGTGTGTCAGGCACACCGAGTTGTTTGCATCGCAGGCAAGCCAGCGCCCACAGTGACCATGTCCTACATTCGAGCTGTGGGGGGCGTTAGTTGCTCTTCACGGCATAGTCCGGCTTTTTGTCATTGCCCGGGATGTAGGGGCTCCACGGCTGTGCACGAATCGGCGCTTCGGTCTGCCACACCACCGAGAACTGCCCGTCGGCCTGGATCTCACCGATCATCACCGGCTTGTGCAGGTGGTGGTTGGTCTTGTCCATGGTCAGGGTGAAGCCCGACGGCGCGGCGAAGGTCTGGCCGCCCAGGGCTTCACGCACTTTGTCGACGTCGGTGGACTTGGCTTTTTCCGCCGCCTGCGCCCACATATGGATGCCCACATAGGTGGCTTCCATCGGGTCGTTGGTCACGGCTTTGTCGGCGCCCGGCAGGTTGTGTTTCTTGGCGTAGGCTTTCCAGTCGGCCACGAACTTCTGGTTCACCGGGTTTTCCACCGACTGGAAGTAGTTCCAGGCCGCGAGGTTGCCCACCAACGGCTTGGTGTCGATGCCACGCAGTTCTTCTTCACCCACCGAGAACGCCACCACCGGTACCTCGGTGGCTTTCAAGCCTTGGTTGGCCAGTTCTTTGTAGAACGGCACGTTGGAGTCGCCATTGACGGTGGAGACCACAGCCGTCTTGCCACCGGCGGAGAACTTCTTGATGTTGGCGACGATGGTCTGGTAATCGGCGTGGCCGAACGGGGTGTAGACCTCTTCGATGTCTTTATCCGCCACGCCTTTGGAATGCAGGAACGAGCGCAGGATCTTGTTGGTGGTGCGCGGGTACACGTAGTCGGTGCCGAGCAGGAAGAAACGCTTGGCGCTGCCGCCTTCTTCGCTCATCAGGTATTCCACCGCCGGGATCGCCTGCTGGTTCGGCGCCGCACCGGTATAGAACACGTTGGGCGACATCTCTTCACCTTCGTACTGCACCGGGTAGAACAGCAAACCGTTGAGTTCTTCAAACACCGGCAACACCGATTTACGCGACACTGAGGTCCAGCAGCCGAACACCACGGCGACCTTGTCCTGGGTCAGCAGTTGGCGGCCTTTCTCGGCGAACAGCGGCCAGTTGGACGCTGGGTCTACCACCACCGGTTCGAGCATCTTGCCGTTCACCCCGCCTTTGGCGTTGATCTCGTCGATGGTCATCAGCGCCATGTCTTTGAGCGAGGTTTCGGAGATCGCCATGGTCCCGGACAACGAGTGCAGGATGCCGACCTTGATGGTCTCGGCGGCCTGGACGGTCCAGGTCAAACCCATGGCGGCAATGGATGCCGACAAAGTGAAAGCCTTGATCAAGCTGCGACGCTTCATGGTGCGATCTCCGTGTACCGATAATTGTTGTGGGGCAGATACACAGGGCTTTGCAAGGGCTGTGCCTGCTACGCCAGACACGGGTTTACCGGCGGGTTCGGGAGGTAAAGCCGCTCCGTGGCGCACCAGGTTGGCGCCACGGAGGCCGTTGGGTGCACGGCAGGCTTCAAAAGAGGGCGTTGGGCGACAATGCTTCAGGCGTTTGCGCTAATGCGTGACAGCAGCAAGCGATCCAGCGCCCACACCAGGACCAACGAAGCCCCTACCAACGGGAAAATGATCGCCAGCCCGAGCATGATCGCCATCGCGGTTTTCCACTTGGGCAGGTCGTGGCGCAGCGGCGGTACACCCAGTCCACCCTGGGGCCGGCGCTTCCACCAGATCACCACGCCGCTGACCGCACTGAGCAGAATCATCAGGCAGATCACCAGCACGATCAGTTGGTTGACCCAGCCGAACATCTTGCCTTCGTGCAGCATCACGCCGGTCTCGGTGGCGCGTGCGACCAGGTTGTAATGATCCCAGCGTACATCGGCCAGGACCTTGCCGGTGTACTGGTCCACGTGCAGGGTGGCGTCGTTGCGCGGGTCGTCGGCGAACACCGCGACGGTGAATACACCGGAGGCGGTGGTGGGGAAGGTAATGCTGTAGCCGGGCTCGACCTTGCGTGTGTTGGCCAGGTCGACCACCTGTTGCAGGCGCACCGTGGGTGCGGCCGGGCCTGCGTGCATTGCGCCGTGATTCATATGCTCGGCGTGGTCGCCGGACATTGGCATCGGCGTGTTTTCCAGGGCCCAGGGCACGGTTTGCTGGGTGGCCGTGTTGAGCACACGGGCCTGCTGGTCGGACTGCGGCACGCTGTTCCACATCGCGGCTGGGAAGGTGTTCCACAGGTCGGCGTATTGCTTGCCCCAGAAGCCGGTCCAGGTCATGCCGCTGAGCAACATCACCAGCAGGAACGCTGCGCCCCAGAAGCCGGCGACAGCGTGCAGGTCACGCCAGAACAAGCGGCCACGGCTGCCGATGCGCGGCCATAACACGCCGGCCGAGGACTTGCCCCGCGGCCACCACAGGTACAGGCCGGACACCACCAGCATCACGCCCCAGCCAGCGGCCAATTCGATCAGGCGATCGCCCACGGTGCCGATCATCAGTTCGCCGTGCAGGGCGCGGACGATGGCTTGCAGGTTGTTGTTTGCGTCTTGCTCACCGAGGACGGTGCCGCGATAGGGGTCGATGAACACCGTCACCTCGTGGGCATCGTTGCGCATCACGAACTGCGCGCTGCGAGTGGCGCCGGCAGGGGGCAGGTATTTGCTGATCGCGGCGTGGGGGTAGGCGGCCTGGGCGCGCTGCAGTTGCTCGTCGGCGCTCAGCGCATGTTCGGCGGCGGGCACGGTGAGCAGGTGGCCGTACATCAGCGGGTCGAGCTGGGGTTTGAACAGGTAGATGATGCCGGTGAGGGCCAGCAGCACCATGAAGGGGGCGACGAAGAGGCCGGCGTAGAAGTGCCAGCGCCAGGCCAGGTTGTAGAAGGAAATTTTTTGTGTGGTCATCGGCTGCTCCGCATAAGGCTTTTGATTTTTCTTGGTCTGTTACACCGTCATCGCAGGCAAGCCAGCTCCCACAGGGGACTGTAATCCACCTGTGGAAGCTGGCTTGCCTGCGATGCTTTTAGAAGCTCATGTCCACCTTGGTCCAGAGCGTACGCCCCGGCTCCTTGATGGCCTGCGGGTCGTTGGCTGGGTAACCGAAGCCTGCGTTACCGGCCAGGTTCAGATGCTCGGCGTAGGCCTTGCCAAACAAGTTGTCGACGCCGGTGCTGACCTTGAAGTGCTTGTTGATGCGGTAGGCCGCGTTCAGCGAGAACACGCCGAAGCCGCCACTCTTGTCGTAGTCCTTGCCGACCACGTTGCCTTTGTTCGGGTCGATACGGTGTTGCGCCGCAACCACCCTCCACAACGCACCAGCGCTCCAATCGTCTTCGCTGTAGGTCAGGCCCAGGCGCGTGTCCAGCGGTGGCATTTGTGGCAGGGCCTTGCCGTCGCTGCTGTTCTTGCCCCAGGCATAGGCGAGGCTGGCGTCGGCTTTCCAGTGCTGGCTCAGCTTGTACGCCGCGCCCACTTCGCCGCCCATGATGCGTGCGTCCACATTGCGCGCCTGGGAGGTGGTACCCATCATGCCGGGCCTGTAGTCGAACAGGATGAAGTCGCGCACCTGGCCGACATAGCCCGACACCCAGGCTTCCAGGTCGGCGCTCTTGTACTGGGCACCGAAGTCGAGCTGGGTGGTTTTCTCGGGCTTCACGCCGTCGAAGGCATTCACCGAGCCGGCCGCGCCGGTGTTGGGGGAGAACAGTTCCCAGTAATCCGGGAAACGTTCCGCGTGGCCCAGGCCGGCATACAGCGTGGTGGGGCTGTCCGCCAGGTCGTGCTCATAACGCACAAAGCCCGAGGGCAATGTATCGGCGCGGGTGTCGCCGGCGCTCGGGTTCGGGCGCGACATCATTCCCGAGCCGGTGCGTTGACGGAAGTCTTTGGCCGAGGCGCGGTCCAGGCGTGCGCCGGTGATCAGGCGATCGTTGTCGGCGGCGTACCAGGTCAGTTCGCCGAACACACCGTAGTTGTGGAAATTGGCGTCCTTGTTGCGCGGCAAATCCTTATACGTGTCGATGCCCATGCTGCTGCGCGCACGGTGTTCATTGGTCTGCGCATCCAGGCCGCTGATCAATTGCACATCCGCCCAGCGCCAGGTGGCCTTGATGCGTGCGCCAAGGGTGCGGCGGTCGACGTTGGACGCCATGGGGCCCGCCATCATGCCGGTGCTCGAAGGGACACGCAGGCTGTAGTTGTCCATCACATGGTCGGCGTAGTTGTAGTAGACCTGGGCCTCGACCTTATCCAGCACCTCGCCGATATTGGATTTCTCGAAACGCAGCCCCAGGCTTTCGCGCAGGAACTGCGAGCCGTCCATGCCGCGACCGGCGTAGCGCGCTTCACCATCGCCACGCCCGGCGGTGAGTTCCAGCAGGGTGTCGGCGTCGGGCGTGAAGCCCACAGCCACGTCACCGTTCCACTTGTCATAACGCGAGGCGACGGTGTCGTTGTTGCCGTCCTTGTAGTCGTCGGCATGGGCCTGGTTGCCGATCACGCGCACATAGCCCAATGGGCCGCCGGCAGCGGCATCGATGACCTTGTCGAAACGCCCGTTGGAGCCGGCCAATACGCTGGCGTTGACCCGTGTGCCCAGCTCGCCGAACTGCTCCGGCTCACGCTCGAACAGGATGGTGCCGGCAGACGCGCCCGGGCCCCAGAGCACGGTTTGCGGGCCTTTGATCACGGTGAGCTTGTCGTAGGTTTCCGGCGAAATGTACGAAGTTGGCGCATCCATGCGGCCCGGGCAGGCGCCGAGCATCATGCCGCCGTTGGTGAGGATATTCAGGCGCGAGCCGAACATGCCGCGCAGCACCGGATCGCCATTGGTGCCGCCGTTACGCACCAGGGCGAAGCCGGGGATGGTCTTGAGGTAGTCGCCGCCATCGCTGGCGGGCACCGGTTGGCGAGGGTCTTTGGGGTTGGTGACCACGGTCAGCGGTGAGCTAGGGGCGATCGCGGTGATGACGGTGGGGCTCAGCTCATGCTCGTCGGCGTGAGCGTGGGCAGCCAATAGTGCGCCGCATAAGGCGGTGAGCAGGGCAGTACTTCCCAAACGGGTGTCAGCAGAAAACCTGGACATGACAAATTCCATCAATCAATCGTAAACAACACGGCCAGCAGCCTGCGGCTGTCTGTCTAAAGTCGGCCGGGGTGAAGTAACGCTGTGAAGGGCTTACGAAACGATGGGCGGCGCACGGCTACGGGCGCCGGGGAAGATGCTCTGCCGGGCATGGCCCAGGCGCGTGGCGGGTGTGAGGGCGTTGGCGGGCGGCGGGGTGCCGAGGGCCACGAACGACACACTGCCGGGCAGGGCCGGGCAGCTGAATAGCAGGTCGCAATAGCCGCACTTGGCCCAGAGTGCGTGGTGTTCGGCTGGAGCTTGGGTGTGATGGGATTCACCGTGGTCGCTCGGCATATCCATGGGCATTTCCATGGACATACCGGCGTGATGATCCATCGGCATCGCCTGGGAAATCAGCGGACCGATAAAGATCATCAGCATGGCGAACAGGCTGATCCAACTGCCGCGCTTCACGCGGTAGTGGGGAGACAACCTGGCGCGAGGAGCGCCCATCGAGGTTGGCTTACTGAGCGTGCATATGCTCGTGGCCAGCCATCGGTGGCGCTTTTTGCACCGACACTTGCACCTCGACCTTGCCGGCTTTCTCGAAGGTGAGGGTCAGCGGGAATTGCTTGCCATCGGCCAGCAGGCTGCGGTCCTTGAGGCCCAGCAGCATGACGTGATAGGCCATTGGCGCGAAGGTCAGCTCACCCTTGGCCGGTACGGCGACGCTGGGCACTTGTTGCATCTTCATCAAATCGCCTTGCATTACGTGCTCATGCAATTCGGCTTTCTCCGCCAAGGGCGTCTCGGCACTGAGCAGGCGATCCGGCGTCTCGCCAGTGTTATGAATCACAAAGTACGCCGCGACGGTTGGCGCATTCGGCGGCAATTCCTGGGACCAGGGATTGCTGACCTCCAAGTCTCCGGCCTTGTAGTCATCGGCATTGGCAGCACTGAACACCGGCAGCAGCAACGCAGCCAGAAGCAGGGAAGATTTAAGCATGGCAGTTCTCCAGAACGGTTCTAAACGCAGTTCACTTGCGAAGAAGTTCAGACCGTTGGAGAGGCGCGGGGGTTAAGGCTTGGCCATTGCTGGCGCGGGGTGGGATTGCGCAATAAGCGCGGCGGCAGGCTCTGCACCGCCTCGAAGCGCGTCACATACAACTGCGGCACATGCCCTGGCAACGCCACCAACGGCGCCGAACCCGAGCAACACCAGCAATGCTGCATAGCCGAGTGATCATCCGGCGGCGCCGGGATTTCCAGCTTGCCCAGGGCAATCGCCTTGAGGCTCGCGCCATTGGACGAACAGAACCCGCCCCACATCAGACGCTTGATCGGGTCATCCGTCTGCTGCATCGCACTGGCCAACGGCATGGCAAACGCATTGAACAGCACTGCAAGGCAGGCGATCCAGGCAATTGCAAAGCGTTGACGGGCCATGGCGGATAATCCGTAGGGTTAAACGATCAGGCGGGTATTTAGCCTGATCGGGGGGGATAAGTAAAAAGGGCGGGTGTGGTTTGGTGTCGCAGTGGTGGGTTTGAGGATAGACGAGAACGGCCGCTTGCCAATTTTGCAGAAGGGACGCAGCGTACCAGGCGGGCTGATCGTTCCCACGCTCTGCGTGGGAATGCCGCGTTGGACGCTCTGCGTCCGCTTTTAAAGCCGTGACGCGGAGCGTCACAGGATGCATTCCCACGCGGAGCGTGGGAACGATCAAGTCAGGTATAGGGCTTTTTCCAGCCAATGGTTGCGCAGTTGATTGAGCTAGCGCCTTGGCTGGCTGATCTACTACCGTCATTTGATAACGCAATTCCAAAGTGTGTGCGGGCTTGCTCGCGAAAGCGGTGTGTCAGTCGCTGGATGTTTCGGCCGACACACTGCCTTCGCGAGCGAGCCCGCTCCCAAATTATGCAGCGGGTACGCCGTGGACCTGCATATCGACCCCCAGGGCTTTTCTAATCACGGCAAAAATCGCCGCAAGGTTATCCATGCTGGGGTTGCCGCTGGCCGAAAGCATTCGGTGCAGGCTTTTGCTAGGTTTGGCGGTTTGTTTCGCAAGGCCTTCAAAGCCTACTGTGGCGTTGACTAAATCACGCAGGATCACGCGAGATATTTCCGGCTCGCCATTGAGAAATAGCGTAGCGGCCTCGTCGAGAAGCGCTTGGGCGAATGCAGGGTCTCGCTGGGCACGTTCAGCGATGGTGTGTTTGTAGCTACGGGTAAGCGCCATGCTGGTCACCTCTTTTGTTTCAATTTCTTGTCACGCTGATACTCGTTAATCAGCGACTTTACGACCTTGATATCGCGCTTTTGACTGGACTTATCACCACCACCGAACAGGATGATTAATCGATGTCCTTCTCGTATCAAATAGATTCGCAAGCCGGGTCCCCAGTCGATACGGTATTCGCCTAGCCCATCGAACCACTTGATGTTGCTGGTGTTGCCTGTTTCAAGCCGAACTAAAGCGGTTGAAACTCGAGTTGCCGCTGGGACACTCAAGGATGAAAACCACTCATCGAACGGACTGGAATCGTTGTCGCGTTGGTATTCTTCGATCTCAATCATTAGCCGTCCTGAAGGTAACAAATAGGTTACTAATCAAGCAAGCGAGCGATCCTGACTCATCGAGTGAAGTTTGCCAACGCGCTGAGTGTTTCTTCAGACGACAGGAATTCCCTATCTACTTGAGCCAACACCGGCCGCTTCAACACCAACACCTGCACCCCACGCTCACGCGCCACTTCCAGCTTCGGCTCGGTGGCGGTGCTGCCGCTGTTCTTGCTGATCAGCACATCAATTCGCCGTTCTTCGAATAACGCCCGCTCGTCCTCGATGAGGAACGGCCCGCGTGCGCCGATCACTTCACAGCGCTTGTTGCCCGGATACACATCCAGCGCGCGCAAGGTCCAGAACTGCTCGGCGGGGATTTCGTCGAGGTGCTGCAAGGGTTCGCGACCCAAGGTGAACAGAGGGCGCTTGAAGGGTTTGAGCGCTTCGACCAATTCGGCCCAGTCGGCGACCTCTCGCCAGTCATCCCCCGGCTGCGGCTGCCAGGCCGGGCGTCGCAATGCCCAGCAAGGTACGCCGCATGCCCTTGCAGCCTCGGCCGCGTTGCGGCTGATCTGCGCCGCATACGGGTGCGTAGCATCAAGGATCAGGCTGATGCGTTCGGCACGTACAAACTGCGCCAGGCCTTCACTACCGCCGTAGCCGCCGACCCGCACCTGGCAGGTGAGGTCGGTGGGTACGCGGCCCACGCCGGCCAGGCTGTAGACGTGTTCAGGCCCCAAGGTGCGGGCGATGGCCAGCGCTTCCGTGACGCCGCCCAGCAGCAGAATTCTTTTCATAGCGGCTTGATCACTTCCAGCAACGTGATCGGCAGTGCCTGGCGCCAGGTATCGAACTCGCCCAAGGGCTGCGCCTGGGCCACATGGATGCGGGTCAGTTCGCCGCCATGCTCGGCACGCCAGTTCATCAAGGTCATTTCGCTTTGCAGGGTCACGGCATTGGCAACCAGGCGGCCACCGGGGCGCAGGTGTTGCCAGCAGGTATCGAGCACGCCGTCGCGGGTGACGCCGCCGCCGATGAAGATGGCGTCTGGTGTTTCCAGGCCGCTTAACGCCTCCGGCGCCTTGCCGCGAATCAGTTGCAGACCGGGCACCCCGAGGGCGTCGCGGTTGTGTTCGATCAGGCTCTGGCGGCCGGTGTCGGCTTCAATCGCCAAGGCACGACAGCTGGGATGGGTGCGCATCCATTCAATACCGATGGAGCCACTGCCCGCGCCCACGTCCCATAACAGTTCGCCCGGCATGGGCGCGAGGCGGGCGAGGGTCATGGCGCGCACATCGCGCTTGGTCAGTTGGCCATCGTGTTTGAAGGCTGAGTCCGGCAAGCCGGCAAGACGCGACAGACGCGGTGCGTTCGTATCCGCCAGGCAGTCGATGGCGACCAGGTTCAAATCGGCAACCGCGGTGTGCTCCCACGCTTGCGCGTGCCCGTCGATACGCCGTTCAGCCGGGCCGCCCAAGTGTTCAAACACACTGATGCGGCTGGGACCAAAACCGCGCTCGGTTAACAACGCAGCAATCAAGGCGGGACTGCTGCCATCATTGCTCAGTACCAACAAGCGCACGCCACTGGCCAAATGCGCGTTGATTGCCGCCAATGGCCGCGCCACTACCGACAATGTCACCACCTCCTGCAACGGCCAGCCCACGCGCGCCGCCGCCAGGGATACCGACGAGGGCGCTGGCAAAATCGTCAACTCCTCAGCCGCCACTTGCCGGGCCAGGCTGGCGCCGACGCCATAGAACATCGGGTCGCCACTGGCCAATACGCACACAGGCTCTCCACGCCGCGACAACACCGGCTCCAGGGAAAACGGGCTCGGCCACAGCTGGCGCTCGCCACCAATACACTGCGGCAGCAGGTCCAACTGGCGCTGAGCACCTATAATCCGCGTGGCGCGCAGCAAGGCATGCCGGGCATTCCTGCCCAGGCCTTTGAAGCCGTCTTCACCGATGCCTACAACCGTCAGCCAGGGCGACATATCAATTCCTTGAACGACATCCGACGGGCAGGCTTTTCATGCCGCCGGACAAAGCAGGCATAATACCGCGCCTTTACCCGTCAACCGGTAGCCCCGTGAACCCAACGCCCGCTGTGAATACCTTGCGCCCCTCGGCTTGTCCGGGGTTGCTGCGTATTGTGCAGGCGTTGGACGGCGGCATTTGCCGAGTCAAATTGGCGGGCGGCGCGATCACTGCCGCCCAGGCCCACGCCGTGGCGGACGCGGCCCAGGCGTATGCGGGCGGGGTGATCGAGGCGACCAACCGCGCCAACCTGCAGATCCGCGGCATCGGCGCCGAGCAGGAGGCGTTGATCGCCCGGCTGCTGGCGGCGGGCCTGGGCCCCAGCAACGCGGGCGGTGACGACGTGCGCAACCTGATGCTCAGCCCCAGCGCCGGCATCGACCCGCAGATGCTGTTCGACACCCGCCCGCTGGCCGCACAGATCCTCGCCACTCTGGAGAACCATCCGCGTTTCCATGAATTGTCGGCCAAGTTCGCGGTGCAACTCGATGGTGGCGAGGACCTGGCGATGCTCGAACATCACCACGACCTGTGGTTATCGGCCTTCGTACGCCACGGCGAAACCCTGCTCGCGTTCGGCCTGGCCGGCTGTCCGGGCCTGGATGCGCCCCTGGCCGCCGTGCCATTGGGCCAAGGCCTTGAGTTGGTAGTGGCTGTGCTGGAAACCTTTCTGGACCTCGCCACCCCAGAGCAAACGCGTATGCGTCATTTGCCTGTGGATAACGTACTGAGCCATTTGCGCTTGCCGTTGCTGCCAATCGACGGCTTCGAGCGCCCGCCCAGCGACCCGTCGCTCCAGGTGGGCACTTATCCACAAGTGCAAAAGAATCAGTTCTACGTCGCCGCCCTCGCGCCCTTGGGCCGCCTGGACCCGACGATGCTCAAGGGCGCCGCACAACTGGCCAGCGACTATGGGGACGGCACCTTGCGCTTCACCCCCTGGCAAGGTGTGCTGGTGCCCAACGTCGAAAAGCCTCACGCCGTGACCGAGCGCCTGGCGCAACTGGGCTTTATCTGCTCGCTCGGCCACCCGCTGGCGCGCATGATTGCCTGCACCGGTTCCAGCGGCTGCGCAAAAGGCCTAGCCGACACCAAGGCCGACGCCGTGCAACTGGCCGCTCTGCAATCGGGCGTTGAGGTGCATCTGTCCGGCTGCCCGCGCTCCTGTGCTGCCGCGCACACCGCGCCAGTCACCTTGCTGGCGGTGAGCCCCGGCCACTACGACCTCTATTTTCGCGATGCAGCCCAGCCTGGTTTTGGCCGGCTGCACGCGCGCACTCTTTCCATTGAAGCGGCGGGCGCCCTGTTGCGCGCTCGTCCACGGAGCAACACCGATGATTGATTACATCCGCGACGGTCAGGAGATCTATCGCAACTCCTTCGCCATTATTCGCGCGGAAGCCAAGTTGGACCGCATCCCGGCTGATTTGGAAAAACTCGCGGTGCGGGTGATTCATGCGTGCGGCATGGTCGAAGCCATCGACGGCCTGCAATTCTCCGAAGGGGCCGGCAAGGCCGGGCGTGACGCGTTGGCCGCTGGCGCGCCGATTCTGTGCGATGCGCGGATGGTCTCCGAAGGCGTGACTCGCACACGCCTGCCGGCCAATAACCAGGTGATCTGCACCCTGCGTGACGACAGCGTGCCGGAGCTGGCGCGGGAGCTGGGCAACACCCGTTCCGCCGCCGCCCTTGAGCTGTGGCGCCCGCACCTGGAGGGCAGCGTGGTGGTGATCGGCAACGCGCCGACCGCGTTGTTCTACCTGCTGGAAATGCTCGACGCCGGCGCGCCGAAACCGGCGTTGATCCTCGGTTTCCCGGTGGGTTTTGTCGGCGCCGCCGAATCCAAGGCCATGCTCGCCGCTGACAGCCGTGGGGTGCCGTTCGTGATCATGCAAGGTCGCCTGGGCGGCAGCGCCATGGCTGCCGCCGCCGTCAATGCCCTGGCCACGGAGGTCGAATAATGCAGGTGCGCGGACGTTTGCTTGGCCTGGGCGTAGGCCCCGGCGACCCGGAACTGATCACCGTCAAGGCTCTGCGCTTGCTGCGCGAATCGCCGGTGGTGGCGTACTTCGTGGCCAAGGGCAAGAAGGGCAACGCCTTCGGCATCATCGAGGACCACCTGGTGCCGCAACAGACCCTGATGCCGCTGGTGTACCCGGTGACCACCGAAGTGCTGCCCGCGCCGCTGTCCTACGAGCAAGTGATCAGCGACTTCTACGACAACGCCAGCCTCGACGTGGCCGCGCACCTGGACGCGGGCCGCGACGTGGCGGTGATCTGCGAAGGTGACCCGTTTTTCTACGGCTCCTACATGTACCTGCATGACCGCCTGGCCGAGCGCTACGACGCCGAGGTGATTCCAGGCGTGTGCTCGATGCTCGGTGGTGCCTCGGTACTCGGCGCGCCGTTGGTGTATCGCAACCAGAGCTTGTCGGTGCTCTCGGGCGTGTTGCCCCACGAGGACCTCAAGCGCCGCTTGGCGGATGCCGATGCCGCAGTGATCATGAAGCTGGGGCGCAACTTTCCGAAAGTGCGCCAGGTGTTGGAAGAACTGGGTCTGGCCGAGCGGGCGTTGTACGTGGAACGCGCGACCATGGCCAACCAGAAGATCGTGCCGCTGGATCAGGTGGAGCCGATGTCGTCGCCGTATTTCTCACTGATCATCGTGCCCGGTGAACGGTGGCAAGGTTGATGACCCCGGCGATTGTGATTCTGGGCCAGGGCAGCCTGACGACTGCGCGCAAGCTTCAGCAGGTTTACCCCGGCGCGTTGATCCACGGTTTGGCCACACGGGTTGAAGGTGCAGACCGCACCTACAGCGAATTCGGCGCGACCTTGCGTCAGCTTTATCAGCAGGGCACGCCACTGATTGCCCTGTGCGCCGCGGGCATTGTGATCCGCACCCTGGCGCCGTTGCTGCTGGAAAAGGGCGAAGAGCCCGCCGTGCTGGCCGTGGCCGAAGACGGCAGCGCGGTGGTGCCGTTGCTCGGTGGCCTGGGTGGCGTGAACCTGATGGCGCGCGACATTGGCGCAGCACTTGGCGTGTCTGCCGCCATCACCACCAGCGGCGAGTTGCGTTTTGGCACCTGCCTGCTCAACCCGCCAGCGGGTTATCAACTGGCCGACATCGAGTTGGGCAAACGCTTTGTCTCCGACCTTCTGGCCGGCGAAAGCGTGCGCATCGAAGGCACGGCGCCATGGCTGGAGGACGCTAACCTGCCTCAGGATCAACAAGCGCGCCTGGCGATTCATGTAGGCAGTGCCGAGCGCACACCGACAGCCAACGAGTTGCTGATTTACCCGCAGAATGTCTACGTTACCTGCCGGCCGGGTGCGCAATTGGCCGAGCGTGTGCGCACGGCGTTGCAGGAGGCGGGCGTGGCCGTGCAATCCCTGGCCTGCTTGCTGGCCAGCGACCTGCAGATGGCTGACGCGTCCTTGCATGAGGCCGCGTCGGCCTTGGGTGTACCGTTGCGCTTTGCCGCGCTGACACCCGTTGCGGACATCAGTATTACCGTGGCCGAGCAGCCCTTGGACCTGTCACAGGTTGGGCGCCCGCGCGGGCGGCTGGCGGTGATTGGCCTGGGCCCCGGCGCCGCAGAACTGATGGTGCCGGCGGTGAAGGCGGAACTGGCGCGTTGCACCGATGTGCTGGGCTATGAAACCTACGTGCGCATGGCCGGGCCATTCCGTGACGATCAAGTGCAACACTGCACCGACAACCGCGAAGAAATGCAGCGCGCCCGCCACGCCTTCGAGCTAGCTGCGCAAGGCCGCTCGGTGGTGGTGGTGTCCTCTGGTGACCCGGGTGTATTCGCCATGGCCGCGGCGGTGATCGAGGCGCTGCACGAGTCCAGCGAGCCGGCCTGGCATCAGGTCGACCTGGAAATCCTGCCAGGGGTCTCCGCCTCGCTGGCCACCGCCGCCCAGGCAGGCGCGCCGCTTGGGCATGACTTCTGTGTGATGTCGCTGTCGGATAACCTCAAGCCTTGGTCTATCATCGAAAAACGCCTGGACCTGGCTTCCCAGGCCGACCTGGCCTTGGCGTTCTACAACCCGATCTCGCGGTCGCGGCCTTGGCAACTGGGGCGCGCCCTGGAAATCGTCGCGCTGCATCGCACGCCACAGACGCCAGTGGTGCTGGGCCGTGACATCGGCCGCCCAGGCCAGACACTGCGCGTCACCACCTTGGGGCAACTGACGCCCGAGCAGGTGGACATGCGCACCATGGTACTGATCGGTTCATCCACCACTTGTGTGTTCCCGCGTGCGGGTGGCGGCGAGTGGGTGTACACGCCACGTTGGTATGGCAACAAACCCAACTCCTGAAACAGCCCCGTTGGCTGCCGGAAAGCTCCGAATATCCCAGGGATTCCCCTGGCGTTGTTCGGAGCTTTTTCTTTTTTATGCGATGAAAACCGCACGCCTGCCCGCCGCGCCTTGTCATTGCTGGACGCTGGTTTTGGGCGGGGCAGGCCAAGGGATGTTTGTCGCATGGAAACCCCGCCGCTCCCTGGACTAGTGTGGAAGCAAGCCCCATGTGGGGTGCTTGTGGAGAACAGAAAATGGAGCGACGTCACAAAAGGATCAACAGCAAAAAAAGGCGCAAGTTGATTGCCGCCTACAAGTTACCGGGCGCACCTGCCAGGCAGGCCACGGCAGTGTTGGATAGCGAGGATGATTGCAATGCGGCCGTTGTCAACAACGGCGTGATTTCGTTTGCCGAAGGCTTGTCGGCGTTGAATCGGGAATACGTGCGCAAAAGCTATCTGCTGGCCAGCAGTTATGTGAGCGATGTGCTGAACGTCCAGCGAGGCAGCGAGGCGTGGTACGAGGAATTTATCAAGGTGATGGTCAGCCTGGGGTGGCTGCCGCTGCGCAGTCGCTTTGAGCGAGTCTCGCGTGCGGGCAAGGGCCTGACGGTGCAACTGGCGGCGCTGAATATCATCGCCTCGATGCTGACGTCGACGGCGCTGTCCGGGCCACTGCTCAGCGCATTGCCAAAGCTGGCCGCCGATGCGCTGGACACACTGAAGCGCCAGCCAGCGTCTTTCGAGCTGTTCAAGCGCAATTGCGCGGTGCGTGAGGGCGGCGATTTCGGCCTGGCCTCCTGCGCTGAAACAGACGGCGAGTTGATCATGGTGCTGGTGACCTACAGCACCCATGGTGTGGATAAACAGGTGGGCCTGCCCTTCCTGGAGTGGGACAGCTCCTCGTTCGAGGCCTTCAGCGGGCAGACTTGCCTGGTGCTCAGTACCTCGATGGTCAACGAGAAAACCATCCAACTGATGCGCGAAAGCGCCGGTGACAAAGTGGAAATGGCTATCGCCAAATACCGGATCTAGGGCACCAGGTAGCCGCGTACCCCGGTAAAAATGATTTGCGCGGCCAGGGCGCAGACGAACAGGCCCATCAACCGGCTGACAATCTGCAAGCCCTGGTCGCCGAGAATGCGTTCGATACGGTTGGACAGGTACAGCACCACGCCCACTGTCAGGCTGGCCAGGGCAATACTGAGGATGGCGGTGAGCTTATCGTCCCAGTGCGGTTGGCTGACGCCCATCACCAGTAAGGCGCCAATGGTGCCGGGGCCGACGGTGAGCGGGATGGTCAGCGGCACGATGGTCACGTCCTGCTGCACGTTGTCGGTCTGCACCGCCGACTTGCCCTGAGCCATGCCTAATGCGGAGATAAACAACACGCTGCCGGCGCCGATACGGAACGCATCCACGGTAATGCCGAACACGCTGAAAATTACCCGACCGAACAGGTAGAGCAACACGCTCGATACCAAGGTGGCCAGTGCAACTTTCCACGCCAGGCGCCGACGCTCCTTGCTGGAGTAGCCACGGGTCAGGCTGATAAAGCAGGACAGCACAAAGAACGGGCTGTAGAGCACCAGCATCTTCAGGTAAACGCTGAACAACACATGGAGCATGGGGGCGGCTCGCGGGCGGGGAAAGTGTGGAGGAGTCTATCCGACACAGATCAAATGTGGGAGCTGGCTGATCGTTCCCGCGCTCTGCTGATCGTTCCCACGCTCTGCGTGGGAATGCATCCAGTGACGCTCTGCGTCGCGTTCAAGCAGGACGCGGAGCTTACCGGGCGGCGTTGCCACGCGGAGCGTGGGAACGATCATCAGGAAAGGGTGCTGTGCTCAGGGCGCTGTTGGCGCTGCGCCACCCAGTAGTCCACCAGCTCGCGCAGTTGCGACAGTTCAACCGGCTTGGCCATATGCCCGTCCATGCCCGCCTGGCGTGCGCGTTCTTTGTGTTCCGACAGGATATGCGCGGTAAGCGCCACCACCGGCGTGCGCACGCGTTGATGGCTGATTTCCCACGCCCGCAGTTGCTGCGTGGCGGAGAAACCATCGAGGATCGGCATCTCACAGTCCATCAATACCAGGTCATAACGCTGGGCTTTCATTGCCTGCAGCGCTTCTTCGCCGTTGCTGGCGGTGTCCGGGTTGAGGTTGAGCTTGCCGAGCATGCCGCGAATCACTTTGGTGGAGATGCTGTTGTCTTCGGCTACCAGGATGCGGAAATCGCTGGGCACGGTAATGGCTGCCGGTGCGCTGGGGGCCGGGCGTGCAACGAGGGCGCCTTTGCTGCGCTGGGTCAGCTCATCGGCCAGGGTGGTCTTGAGGGTATAACCCGCCACTGGCTTGGCGAGAATGCGCTTGATCCCACAGTTGCGCGCAATGATCTTGCTCGGCGCGTTACTGATGCCGGTGAGCATGATCAGCAGTATGTCGTGGTTCAGGCTCGGATCTTCCTTGATCTTCGCCGCCAGTTGCATGCCGGTCATGCCGGGCATGTTCTGGTCCAGCAGCACCACGTCAAAGTAATCACGCAGGTGCGCTTTGGTACGCAGCAGCGCCAGGGCCTCCTTGCCCGAAGGCGCGGCGCTGACGTTCAGGCCCCAGGCCGTGCACTGCTGCACCAGCACTTTGCGGCAGGTGTCGTTATCGTCCACCACCAGTACGCGGGCGTCCTTGAGCGGGCCGTCGAGGTCGCTGGTCGGATGCTCCAGGCGTTCCGGGTCCAGGGGCAGGGTCAGCCACAGGGTGCTGCCCTGGTGACTGCCGCTTTTGATGCCGAACTCGCCGTTCATCAACAGGATCAATTGGCGGGCAATGACCAGGCCCAGGTGGCCGCTCAAGCGCGTCGCCGAGAGGAAGTTCTTGCTGTGCAGTTCGCTGTGCAGCAGGGCGTCGCGTTCGGCGGCTTCCATGGGTACGCCGCTGTCTTGCACGGCAATGCGCAGGCGTGGCTTGGGGCTGCGCTCATCCAGGGCGACGACGATCAGCACTTCGCCTTCATCGGTTTTGTGCAGGGCGTTTTCCAAAAGGCTCAGCAGCGCCTGGCGCAGTCGCGTCGGATCACCGCTGATCACCCGTGGCACCTGAGGCTGGATAAAGCTGATCAGCTCGACATTCTGCTGCTCGGCCTTGGCGCGGAAGATGCTCAGGCAGTCGTCGATCAATGCATTGAGGTCGAACTGCACATCATCCAGTTCGATCTGACCGGATTCGAGCTTGGAAATGTCGAGAATTTCGTTGATCAGGGTGAGCAACTCGTTACCGGCGCTGTGGATGGTCTGCACATAGTCGCGTTGCTTCACCGACAACGGCGTGCCCAGCAGTAACTCGGTCATGCCCAGCACACCGTTCATGGGCGTGCGGATTTCGTGGCTGATCTTCGCCAGGAACTCGGCCTTGGCGGCGATTTCGGCGTTGCTGGCCGCCAGGTCGCGGCTCAGGCTGAAGCGGGTTTCGACAATGGCGCGCTGGCGCTCGCCGAGGGCCAGGCTCATCAGCAGGCCGCTGAGGCAGATAAAGCTCAGCAGGGTGACGATCAGGCCTTGTGGCGCCACCAGGGTGAGGCCGAGCAGGGCGGGCAGGATGATCAGCGTGCCGATGTTGAACACCACCATGGCCGCCACGAACAAGCGCGCCGGGCGGTAGCCTTTTTGCCAATGATAGGCCGAGACGAACAGCATGCTCAGGCCCGCCAGCGCGACCAGGGCATAGGTGATGATGTTCAGCGGCAAGGTGTTGACGAACAACAACAGCAAGCCGCACAGGACGATCAGCAGGATGTCCGCCATCAACACTTTGTTCAGCGGATGCGGGCCCAGTGGCATGAAAAAGCGGTAGGCAAACATCAACCCGCAGGGTGCGGTCAGCAGTAGGGCCAGGTAGGCGCCAGGGGTCTGGATCGCGTGCCAGTTCGGCAGCCACGGCCCCACCAGGTTGAGCAGTAGCGCCAGGCTGAGCATCAACAGGAATTCGCACGCGGCCAGCCACAGGCTACTGCGCGAGCGGTGGTAGGCGAAGCGCGTGAGGTTGTGCAGGATCAGCATCGACAGCACGCCGAACAGCAGACCGTAGATCAATGTCTGGTTCTGGTTGGCAGCGGCCTGCACCGCCGGTTCCAGGGTGATGTAAGGGCGCAGTTCGTGTTCCGAGACCAGGCGCAAATACACCTCCAGGGGCCGCGGGCTCTGGGGCATCGGTAACATGAAGTCACTGCTGGGCAACGGGCGCTCAGCCTGGGGTTGGCGAGTGCCGGTGATTTGCTGCTCCACCAGGGTGTCGCCGTCCAGCACGTACAGGCTCAGGCTGGACAGGTCCGGGGCAAACACCCGCAGCACTTGTTCGTGCTTGCCGGGTTGCAGCCTGAAGCGCACCCACAACGCACCGTCCGGCTGCGCGGCAGTGATCCGGTCCAGTTCGATGGGGCTGAATTGATTGGTATAGCGGGCGGAACGGATGTCGCTCAGTTGCAGGTCGGCCTGTTCATCAAGCAATACCGCCCAGCCACTGCCTTGTGCGGCGGCCTGGGCCGGTAGCAAGCAGAGCAGGGTCAGTAGACTGATTGTGAAACCTATGGCGATCCTGAGCCAGCGCACGGCGAAATCCCTTCGGTAGGTGGATGCACGGGTTAACTATGCGCGGGGCGACAGGGTACGGCAAGGGCCAAAGGCCCTTACCTAACCGAACGGATAGCTACTGCAAGCGTAGCTACTCAGTTGTTCTCACCACGTTCGCGGGCAATGGCACGGTAGCCAATGTCGGTGCGGTAGAAGCAGCCTTTCCAGTCGATTTTCGCCGCCAGTTTGTAGGCCTGTTGTTGCGCGGCATCGACACTGGCACCCATCGCGGTGGCGCACAATACGCGGCCACCGGCGGTTACAACTTTGCCGTCCTTGAGCGCGGTGCCCGCGTGGAACACCTTGCCTTCCAGCGCAGCGGCGGCGTCGAGGCCTTCGATCACATCGCCCTTGGCGTAGTCGGCAGGGTAGCCACCGGCCGCCAGCACAATCCCAACACTAGGACGTGGGTCCCACTGCGCTTCGACCTTGTCCAGGGCCTGGGCGAGGGCGGCTTCCACCAGCAGCACCAGGCTCGATTGCAGACGCAGCATCACCGGTTGGGTTTCCGGATCGCCGAAGCGGCAGTTGAACTCGATGACTTTGGGGTTACCTGCTTTGTCGATCATCAGGCCGGCATAGAGGAAACCGGTGTATACGTTGCCTTCATCCGCCATGCCGCGCACGGTTGGCCAGATCACCAGGTCCATGACGCGCTGGTGCACGTCGGCGGTTACGACGGGTGCCGGGGAGTAGGCACCCATGCCGCCGGTGTTCGGGCCGCTGTCGCCGTTGCCGACGCGCTTGTGGTCCTGGCTGGTGGCCATCGGCAATACGTTCTTGCCGTCGACCATCACGATAAAGCTGGCTTCTTCGCCATCGAGGAATTCCTCGATGACCACCCGCGAGCCGGCGTCACCAAAGGCATTGCCGGCGAGCATGTCGCGCACGGCGTCTTCGGCTTCCTGCAGGGTCATGGCGACGATCACGCCTTTACCGGCAGCCAGGCCATCGGCCTTGATCACGATCGGTGCACCTTTCTCACGCAGGTAAGCCAGGGCCGGCTCGATCTCGGTGAAGTTCTGGTAGTCGGCCGTGGGGATCTTGTGGCGAGCCAGGAAGTCCTTGGTGAAGGCTTTCGAGCCTTCCAGCTGGGCGGCGCCCGCGGTAGGGCCGAAGCAGTCCAGGCCACGGCTGCGAAACAGATCGACGACGCCTGCCACCAGTGGCACTTCCGGGCCGACGATGGTCAGGGAAACATTCTTCTCGGCAAAATCTGCCAACTGCTCCAGGGCCAGCACGTCTATGGCGACGTTTTCGCACTTGGCTTCGATGGCGGTGCCGGCGTTGCCGGGGGCCACGAAGACTTTCTGCACGCGTGGGTCCTGGGCTACTTTCCAGGCCAGGGCGTGTTCACGGCCACCGCTGCCAATGATCAAAACATTCATTTCAAAAACCTCGTTAGGATGATCGTTCCCACGCTCTGCGTGGGAATGCCTCTACGGACGCTCTGCGTCCGAGGGACGCGGAGCGTCCCTGGCTGCGTTCCCACGCGGAGCGTGGGAACGATCAATCAGTGGCGGAAGTGGCGCATGCCGGTGAAGACCATCGCAATGCCAGCTTCATCAGCGGCGGCGATGACTTCTGCATCACGCATCGAACCGCCCGGTTGGATCACGGCGGTCACGCCGGCTTTTGCAGCGTTGTCCAGGCCGTCACGGAACGGGAAGAATGCATCGGAAGCCATCACCGAACCCACCACCTGCAAACCGGCGTGCTCAGCCTTGATCGCGGCGATACGCGCCGAGTTCACGCGACTCATCTGACCAGCGCCGACACCGATGGTCTGGCGGTTCTTGGCGTAGACGATGGCGTTGGACTTGACGTATTTGGCCACTTTCCAGGCGAAGATCAGGTCGTTGATCTCTTGCTCGGTCGGCGCGCGCTTGGTCACGACTTTCAGGTCCTGGCTGCCGATCATGCCGATGTCGCGGCTCTGTACCAGCAGGCCGCCATTGACGCGCTTGTAGTCCCAGGCCGCGGCGCGGTCTGCCGACCACTCGCCACAGGCCAGCAGGCGCACGTTGGCTTTGGCGGCGACGATGGCGCGGGCTTCTTCGCTGACGCTTGGGGCGATGATCACTTCGACGAACTGGCGCTCGACGATGGCCTTGGCGGTCTCGGCATCCAGTTCGCGGTTGAAGGCAATGATGCCGCCGAATGCGGATTCGGTGTCGGTGGCGTAGGCCAGTTCGTACGCCTGGCGGATACCGCCTTCAGCGTCCGGGCTGACGGCCACGCCGCACGGGTTGGCGTGCTTGACGATCACGCAGGCCGGTTTGACGAAGCTCTTCACGCATTCCAGCGCGGCGTCGGTATCGGCCACGTTGTTGTAGGAAAGTTCTTTGCCTTGCAGTTGGGTCGCGGTGGCAATGCCCACTTCGGCAGGCTTGGCTTCCACGTAGAACGCCGCGCTCTGGTGCGGGTTCTCGCCGTAGCGCATTTCCTGGGCCTTGATGAACTGGCTGTTGAAGGTGCGCGGGAACTGGCTGCGGCCTTCGGTGCTGAGGGTGTCAGCCGCCTGGTTCACGGTGCCCATGTAGTTGGCGATCATGCCGTCGTAGGCGGCGGTGTGTTCGAACGCCTTGAGCATCAGGTCGAAGCGCTGGGCGTAGGTCAGGCCACCGGCCTTGAGGTTTTCCAGGACGTTGGCGTAGTCACTGGCGTTGACCACGATGGCCACGTCTTTGTGGTTCTTGGCCGCCGAGCGCACCATGGTCGGGCCGCCGATATCGATGTTTTCGATGGCGGTCGGCAGGTCGCAGCCTGGCTTGTTGATGGTGGCTTCGAACGGGTAGAGGTTAACGGCCACCAGGTCGATCGGCTTGATGCCGTGCTCGGTCATGATGGCGTCGTCGATGCCGCGACGGCCAAGGATGCCGCCGTGGATTTTCGGGTGCAGGGTCTTGACGCGACCGTCCATCATTTCTGCGAAACCGGTGTAGTCCGCGACTTCCACTGCGGCCACGCCGTTGTCCTGCAGCAGTTTGAAGGTCCCGCCCGTGGAGAGGATTTCCACACCCAGGGCTTCCAGCTCCCGGGCAAATTCAAGGATCCCGGTCTTGTCGGAAACACTGATCAAGGCACGGCGGATCGGCAGGCGGGTGGTCTGGTCGGTCATCTCAATTTCCATCAAAAGCAAAGGAAGTCAGCAAAAAAGGCGACCGGTTTTACGCGGGCGCCTTTCTGGTTTGATTGAATGCTTACAGCAAATCGTACTGCTTGAGCTTTTTGCGCAAGGTGCCACGGTTGAGGCCCAGCAGCTCACTGGCTTTGGTCTGGTTGCCCTTGACGTAGTTCATCACGCTTTCGAGCAAGGGCGCCTCGACTTCGGAGAGCACCAGGTTGTACACATCCGTGACGGAAGCGCCCTCAAGGTGGGCGAAATAATTGTGCAGCGCCTTCTCGACACTCCCGCGAAGGGTCTGGCCTTCTTCGCTAGGCGTGTTGAGGTGCTGTTTCAAATTGACGTTGTCGCTCACGGGTGTTGTTCCACTCACTAAAGTCTCGGTCATCATCGTCATGCGGCCACCCCTTCTCCATCCCCTGTTCCCAGGCTCTTGTCGCGTCCGGCGAAGAACTCACGAACGGTGGCGACCTGTGCCTGCGTTTCATCCAAACGATTGAACTGAGCGCGGAATTCCTTGGCGCCCGGCAAGGTGGCGAGATACCAGCCGACATGCTTGCGAGCAATGCGTACTCCCATCACGTCCCCATAGAAGGCGTGCAGGGCGGCCAGATGCTCTAGCAGAATACGTTCCACCTCGACCAACTCTGGTGCCGGCAAGACTTCACCAGTACGCAGGAAATGCTCGATTTCACGAAAAATCCACGGCCGCCCCTGGGCGGCCCGGCCAATCAACAAACCATCGGCACCGGTCGCGTGCAGCACGCGCCGGGCTTTCTCGGCACTGTCGATGTCGCCATTGGCAAAGACGGGCATCGACACGGCCTGCTTGATCGCGGCAATGGTGTCGTACTCGGCTTCACCGGTGTAAAGGTCGGCGCGGGTGCGGCCATGCACCGCCAGCGCTGCAATACCAGCCTGTTCAGCGATCTTCGCCACCGTCAGGCCATTCTTGTTGTCCCGGTCCCAACCGGTACGAATCTTCAGGGTCACCGGTACATCTACTGCGCCGACAACGGCCTGCAGGATCTCGGCGACCAACTGCTCATCTTTCAACAGCGCGGAACCGGCGGCCTTGTTGCAGACCTTTTTGGCCGGGCAGCCCATGTTGATATCGATGATCTGTGCACCCAGCTCCACATTGGCCCGGGCTGCATCCGCCAGCATCTGCGCATCGCCACCGGCGATCTGCACCGAGCGTGGCTCGGGATCACCTTCGTGGATCATGCGCATCCGCGACTTGCGGGTGTTCCACAAACTCATGTCGCTGGTAACCATTTCAGAGACTACTAGACCCGCGCCCAAACGCTTGCACAGCTGACGAAAGGGCTGGTCGGTGACACCCGCCATCGGGGCGAGGATCAAGCCGTTCTGCAATGTGTATGGGCCGATGCGTACCGCCGACATAGGACTTCCCTGTTGTGGGGCCGGATCATTAGAGTTCGAAAAAGGGTTGGCATGATACCCGCTCTCGATGACGGGTTAAAGGCTGAATTGGATAAAATCTGAACAGTTATTTTTTTATCGCCATCGGTTTGGTTGACGATGGCCAAGTCAATAATCCGCCGTCAAACCTCGGTGGGCGCGCCGTTTCACTCGGGTGAATGGAAGCTCAGGCTGTAATTCACGGCTTTGTTGCCGGGGTCCAGGATGTCCAGGGAGATGTGGATCGGCGTCTGCGAGGGCATTTCGCTCACGCCGGCCAACTCGCCGCTCAGGTATTCGGCGGGCTTGAAGCGACGACTGGCGATCAGGCTGCCGTTCAAGTCCGCAAAGCGCAGCTCCAGCAGTGGGAAGGGCTGGGAGAAGGTCGCGCGGTTATAGAGGATGGCATCCACCACCAGTGCCCCGGCGAACTCGGGGTGGCTGCGCACCACCAGGTTGCTGCTCTTGATATGGGTAATGTCGACCCGCGATGGCACGGTGCACCCCAGTTTCGGGCATAGCGTCTGGAACCACGGGCGATAGGCGTCCTGGCGGGCCAGGTCGTCGAACTGGTAGGCGATGTACTGGCCGGCCAGGCCGGCGGCGGCGAGTACGACCAACAATATCCAGAGCAGACGGCGACCCCAGCCTGACGGACGCTTCTGCGCATACAGGTGCAGGGGGTCGTCTTCCAGGTCCTGGAGCAACTCATCGTGTACACCGGCCTCCGTTCGCGCGCGCTTGCGTCGCGCGAACGCGCGGTCTTCGGGTTCAGGCTCATCGTGCTCGTCGCGGGTGGGTGTCAGCGGCGGGTCGAGGTCGTCATCCACGGTAGTGGCGTGCAGAGCTGGTTCGTCATCGAGTTCGTCGACGTGGGCAGACATGGACGGTTCGGTGCGCTGTTTGGACGCAGGTGCCTTAACCGGCTCGGGCTCTTCTTCTGGTGCCTGTGCACGCTCTTCGGGTGGCTCACTGAACAGGCTGGCCGCCCATTTTTCTTCCTCGGCCTTGACCGTGTCGCGGCTGGCACTGAAGGACTCTTCCTTTTGCCGACGGTCGGCGCCTGGCTGGCGACGTTCTGCGCCCACTGCCTGGGTGTGCTGGATCTCGCGACGTTCCAGCCTGGCCAGTTCCTTGTCCAGGTTATCCAGGTCCAGCTCTTCGGCCGTCCACTGCTTCTGGCTGATGGCCCGCGGTGGCTCGGGAGGCGTTTCGACAGTCGGTTCGGCGGCCGGCTCGGCGGTGGTCGGCACTTCAGGCTCCGGCGCAGACGCCTGGGCCCGTTGCTCCAGCAACTGGCGAGCGGCGTTGAATACTTGCAGGCACGAGCCGCAACGCACCACGCCGCGGGCCACGCTCAACTGAGCGTGGTTGACGCGAAAACGCGATTGGCAATGTGGGCACTGGGTGACGAAACTGTCGGTCATGCGGCCATCCAATTCAGGCAAGCGCTCATTCTAGCGCCGACGACCGCTGATGCGTACCCAGCCATCACGGTTGGCGATCGGGTCCAGCTCGAAGTCCTTGGCGTAGGCCGCAGCCACGTCTTCACCTTGCTCGGCCAGGATGCCCGAGAGCGCCAGGCGCCCGCCCGGCTTGACCAGGCTCGACAGTTGCGGCGCCAGCGACACCAGTGGCCCGGCGAGGATATTGGCGACCAGTACGTCGGCCTGAACCTGGGGAAGGTCCTCAGGCAGGTAGAGTGGGAATTTGCCTTCGGCAATGTTGTTGCGCCCGGCGTTATCGCGGGAGGCTTCCAGGGCCTGCACGTCGATATCGGTACCCACGGCCTCCTTGGCGCCCAGCAGCAGGGCGGCGATGGCCAGGATCCCCGAGCCGCAGCCGAAGTCCAGTACGTTGCTGTCGGTCAGGTCCTGGCCGTCCAGCCATTCCAGGCACAGGGCGGTGGTCGGGTGCGTGCCGGTACCGAACGCAAGGCCCGGGTCCAGCAGCAGGTTGACGGCGTCTGGCTCGGGAGCGGCGTGCCAGCTTGGCACGATCCACAAGCGCTGGCCGAAGCGCATGGGCTGGAAGTTATCCATCCAGCTGCGTTCCCAGTCCTGGTCTTCGATGACTTCGCTGTGATGCTCGGGCAGCGGGCTGCCGGTGAGCAGTTCCATATGGGCCAGCACGGCAGCGGCGTCGGTGCCGTCTTCGAACAGGGCCAGCAAGTGGGTGTGGGACCACAGCGGCGTGGTATTGAGTTCCGGCTCGAAGATCGGCTGGTCTTCGGCGTCCATGAAGGTCACCGACACGGCACCCACTTCGAGGAACGCGTCTTCGTAGGTTTCGGCTTGTTCTGGGCTGATGGCGAGACGGACTTGCAGCCAAGGCATGGCGGGCACCTTTGAAAAAAATGAATGTGCGGCGGGCAGGCCGCGAAAGCGCGCAAGTTTACGCGAGAGCAAGCCAGAAGACGACTGCGCCGACGATCGTTCCCACGCGGAGCGTGGGAACGATCGGGGGGCGGTGGCCCATAAACAACAAAACCGCCCGAAGGCGGCTTTGTTGGGTGGAGCACTTACTGGTTGGCCAGCTTGTGTTCCAGGTAGTGAATGTTCACACCACCTTCGCAGAAGCCTTCATCACGAACCAGATCCCGATGCAGCGGGATGTTGGTCTTGATGCCGTCGACCACGATTTCGTCCAGGGCGTTGCGCATACGGGCCATGGCCTCGTCGCGAGTGGCGCCCCAGGTGATCAGCTTACCGATCAGCGAGTCGTAGTTGGACGGAACCTTGTAGCCGCTGTACAGGTGCGAATCCACACGTACGCCGTTGCCGCCGGGCGCGTGGAAATGCTTGACCAGGCCAGGGCTTGGGATAAAGGTTTTCGGGTCTTCGGCGTTGATGCGGCACTCCAGCGAGTGGCCGTGCATCTTCACGTCGTCCTGGGTGAACGACAGCACGTTACCGGCGGCGATGCTCAGCATCTCCTTGACGATGTCGATACCGGTGACCATCTCCGATACCGGGTGCTCTACCTGCACACGAGTGTTCATCTCGATGAAGTAGAAACGGCCGTTCTCGTAGAGGAACTCGAAGGTGCCGGCGCCACGGTAGTTGATATCGATGCAAGCCTTGACGCAGCGTGCCAGGACTTCCTGACGCGCCTTTTCATCCAGGCCCGGAGCCGGAGCTTCTTCCAGGACTTTCTGGTGGCGACGTTGCAGCGAGCAATCGCGGTCGCCCAGGTGGATAGCGTGGCCCTGGCCATCGGACAGTACCTGGACTTCCACGTGACGTGGGTTGGTCAGGTACTTCTCCAGGTAGACCATCGGGTTGCCGAACCAGGCGCCCGCTTCGGAGCGGGTCTGCTTGGCGGCTTCGATCAGGTCTTCTTCCTTGTGCACCACGCGCATGCCGCGACCACCACCGCCACCGGCGGCCTTGATGATCACCGGGTAGCCGACTTCGCGACCAATGCGCAGAGCGGTTTCCTCGTCTTCAGGCAGTGGGCCGTCGGAGCCTGGAACGGTGGGCACACCGGCCGCGATCATGGCGTCCTTGGCCGAGACCTTGTCGCCCATCAGGCGAATGGTTTCGGCTTTGGGGCCGATGAAGGCAAACCCGGATTTTTCCACTTGTTCGGCAAAATCGGCGTTTTCCGCGAGGAAGCCGTAGCCGGGGTGGATGCCATCAGCGCCGGTCACTTCTGCCGCAGCGATGATGTTCGAGACTTTCAGGTACGAGTTCGTGGCCAGTGGCGGGCCGATGCAGATGCTTTCGTCCGCCAGCTTCACGTGCATCAATTCGGTATCGGCCGTCGAGTAAACAGCGACGGTCTTGATGCCCTCTTCCTTACAGGCGCGCAGGATACGCAGCGCGATCTCGCCGCGGTTGGCGATCAGGACTTTTTGCAGTTTCTTCGCAGGTTTCAACATCGAAGGCGCTCCGCGGTTCAAACGATGGTGAACAGCGGCTGGTCGTACTCAACCGGCTGACCGTTTTCTACCAGGATGGATTCGATGACGCCGGCTTTTTCCGCGGTGATGTGGTTCATCATTTTCATCGCTTCAACGATGCAGATGGTGTCACCCACTTTCACGGTTTTGCCCACTTCAACGAAGGCTGGCGAGGTCGGTGCCGGGGTGCGGTAGAACGTACCGACCATTGGCGACTTGACCACGAAGCCGTTCAGCGCAGGCGCGGCTGGGGCGGCAGGTGCAGTGGCGGCGGCAGGCGCGGCAGCCGGAGCAGCAGCGGCTGGAGCCGGCGCTTGCATCTGTGGTGCGTAGAACTGTTGGGCCGGGGTCTTGCTGTGACGGCTGATCCGTACGGACTCTTCGCCTTCCTTGATTTCCAGCTCGTCGATACCGGATTCTTCCAGCAGTTCGATCAGTTTCTTAACTTTACGGATATCCATGAATCATCAACTCCCAAGGGTCGGTCAGGGGCGTTTAGCCTGTTCTTCAATGTGTTCCAGGGCGGCCTCCAGGGCCAGTCGGTAACCGCTGGCGCCAAGGCCGCAGATCACTCCTACCGCTACGTCGGAGAAGTAAGAGTGATGGCGGAAAGCTTCGCGTTTGTGCACGTTCGATAAATGCACTTCGATGAATGGGATGCTCACCGCCAGCAGCGCGTCACGTAATGCAACGCTTGTATGCGTAAAAGCGGCGGGGTTGATCAGAATAAAGTCCACGCCTTCGCCGCGCGCGGCATGGATACGATCAATCAATTCATACTCGGCATTGCTTTGCAGGTAGAGCAAATGGTGGCCGGCTTCACGTGCCCGTCGTTCCAGGTCGAGGTTGATCTGATCGAGGGTTACTGCCCCGTAGACGCCCGGTTCGCGGGTGCCAAGCAGGTTCAGGTTGGGTCCGTGAAGAACCAGTAAGGTCGCCATTGGCTGTTCCTTGTTATTGGTGTGGGTACGTCAGAACCCGGCGACTATGCCGCAAAGCCTTTGTGACTGTCCAGTTCTATGCAGTAGCCGGCACGATTAGCGAGGATTGCGCAAAATTTGTGACCAAGACCCTGCATCTGGTCAGTGTGGGAGCTGATCGTGCCCACGCTCGCGTGGGCACGCATCCAGTGATGCTCTGCGTCACGGCTTTAAAGCGGGATGCGGAGCGTCTGGGGCGACATTCCCACGCGGAGCGTGGGAACGATCAGCCAGCTCCCACATTAGATCGGGTCAGACGCGGAAGGCTTGCACGGCGGTAGTCAGTTGCCCGCCCAGTACCAGCAGGTGCTCGCCCTGGCTACGGCCCTGGCCAATACGCAGCAAATTATCCTCACCCAATTGATGAATCCGCTCACTGTTGTCGCGTATCTCGCTCACGGCGCCACTCTGCTGCGCGGTCACATCGGCAATGCGCACGGCAGTGTCGGAGATGGTCTGGATCGCGCCGACGATTTCATCCAGCGCGCCATCCGCCGCCTGGGCCTGCTGGGCGGTGGCTTCGGCGTGTTCGACCTGGGCGCGCATGCCTTCTACCGACTGGTGCGCGGCGGTTTGCAGGCCGGCGATCAGGCCCTGGATTTCGGCAGTGGCACCGGCGGTACGCTGGGCCAGGGCGCCCCCTTCCTCGTCCACCACGCCGAACACACCCCCGCCCCCCCCCCCCCGCCCGCCCTCGACACCCCCCCTCCGCCCACGCCCC
>NZ_MPBM01000076.1:0-4218 GCF_001907715.1 Pseudomonas sp. BTN1
ATTCCAACCTGTGGGAGCGGGCTTGCTCGCGAAGAGGCCAGTAGCCATAAGCGGATTTCCGCTCACCACCCCAAAACCATCAGCGACTTTCCGCTCAATAAAATCCCGCAACCCTTCTATTGCGGGCCTTCCTCTACCTGGCACAGCTCCTGCTATAGCCCCAACAGGCTGCGCACGCGCCGCTCCATAAAAACAACTAGATGAAGGATCCTTCAATGGATAACTCCAACACCGTGCCTCTGGGATCGACGGCCGCAAAAGCGCAGGAGCGCACCACCTCCAGCCGCATCAAGTCGATCTTCAGCGGATCGGTCGGCAACATGGTCGAATGGTACGACTGGTACGTCTACGCCGCCTTCTCGCTGTACTTCGCCAAAGCCTTCTTCCCCAAAGGCGACACCACTGCCCAACTGCTCAACACCGCCGCGATCTTCGCCGTGGGCTTCCTGATGCGCCCGATCGGTGGCTGGCTGATGGGCCTCTACGCCGACAAAGTCGGGCGTAAAAAAGCCTTGATGGCCTCGGTGTACCTGATGTGCTTCGGCTCGCTGCTGATTGCCCTGAGCCCAGGCTATGAAATCATTGGTATCGGTGCGCCGATCCTGCTGGTGTTTGCCCGCCTGCTGCAGGGCCTGTCGGTCGGCGGCGAATACGGCACCTCTGCCACCTATCTCAGTGAGATGGCCACCAAGGAACGTCGCGGGTTCTACTCAAGCTTCCAGTACGTGACCCTGATTCCCGAACAACTGTACGCCTGGGGCTGGCGCATCCCGTTCGCCATCGGCGCCCTGTGCGCAGTGGTCGCGCTGTACCTGCGTCGCGGCATGGAAGAAACCGAGTCGTTCACCAAGAAAGAAAAAGCCAAGGAAAGCGCAATGCGCACCTTGATGCGTCACCCCAAGGAACTGATGACCGTGGTCGGCCTGACCATGGGCGGCACCCTGGCGTTCTACACCTACACCACCTACATGCAGAAATACCTGGTGAACACGGTCGGCATGAGCATCTCCGACTCCACCACCATCTCGGCGGCGACGCTGTTTCTGTTCATGTGCCTGCAACCGATCATCGGCGGGCTGTCGGATAAAATCGGCCGCCGCCCGATCCTGATCGCCTTCGGCGTGCTTGGCACCCTGTTCACCGTGCCGATCCTCACCACCCTGCACACCATCCAGAGCTGGTGGGGCGCGTTCTTCCTGATCATGGCGGCGCTGATCATCGTCAGCGGCTACACCTCGATCAACGCCGTGGTGAAGGCCGAGCTGTTCCCGACCGAAATCCGCGCACTGGGCGTGGGCCTGCCGTATGCCCTGACCGTGTCGATCTTCGGCGGTACCGCTGAATACATCGCGCTGTGGTTCAAGAGCATCGGTATGGAAACGGGCTACTACTGGTACGTGACCGCGTGTATCGCCGTGTCGTTGATGGTCTACGTGACCATGAAAGACACGCGTAAACACTCGCGAATCACCACTGACTAACAGCCTAATGCAGTAAAAACTGTGGGAGCGGGCCTGGCCCCCCAAACCGGCGAGCAAGCCCGCTCCCACATTGGATATGATGGAGGCCCCAAAATTGAGAGCAGAACAGGGCCATGTCCGACGATATCCACTTTTACGAACCCGCCAACGGCCACGGCCTGCCCCATGACCCGTTCAATGCCATCGTCGGCCCACGCCCGATTGGCTGGATCTCCTCGCACGACCGCGAAGGCCGCCTGAACCTGGCGCCCTACAGTTTCTTCAACGCATTCAACTACATTCCGCCGATCATTGGGTTTTCCAGTGTCGGGCGTAAAGACAGCCTGAACAATATCGAACAGACCGGCGAATTCGTCTGGAACCTGGCCACCCGCCCGCTGGCCGAGCAGATGAACCAGAGCTGCGCGGCCGTATCGCCCGAGGTGAATGAATTCGAACTCTCCGGCTTGACGCCGGTGGCTTCGAAAATCGTTGGCGTACCACGGGTGGGCGAGAGCCCGGTGTCGTTCGAGTGCAAGGTGACGCAGATCATCCAGCTGCAACGTGCCGACCAACAGTTGGTGCCGAGCTGGCTGGTGCTGGGCGAGGTGGTTGCGGTGCACATCGCCAAATGGTTGCTCAAGGACGGGATCTACGACACCGCTGCCGCCGAGCCGATTTTACGCGGGGGTGGCCCGGCGGATTATTTCCAGCTGGGGCCAGAAGCGCTGTTCAAGATGTACCGCCCAGGCGCCACCAAACCCTGACTGCAATGCAATCAAAACTGTGGGAGCTGGATACCGCTATCGCAGGCAAGCCAGCTCCCACATTGGTTAGGTGTGCTGTCTCAGCGTTCAGCAGTCGCCCAGGTCAGTTGGCCTTCTGCATCCACATCGACCAGATGCTCGAGTTGCAACGTCGCCGCATCATCGGCATCGGACGCTGTCTTGAACGTCTGCCCATCAAGGATCTTGTGAAACCTGGGTGCGCCCATGCCATCCAGTGCCTTGACGGCGACGGCGGCGCTGTAGCCACCTTCGCCCGGTACTACGGCGGAAACGGCTTCGTGGTGGGCAAATTGTTTACGTGCCATGTTGCAAGTCCTGGCCAATGGAAAGTCGGCCATTCTAACCGTTAACCGGCCAGTTGCAGGTACTCGCCGTAGGCCTGTGCCGCCGATGCGTCGGTGAAGGTCTGGAAGTCCATGCTGCGCACGACCATGTCGTTCAGAAGCTCAGTGAAGATCATCAGGGCCGGAGAGTTGAAGTAGGCGCTCATGGCCTGCTCGCTGCTCCAGAACCCGGATACCAGCCATACATCGGGGTCGACCTGGGAGTGCTGCAACGAGAATTGCAGGCAACCCTGGGCCTGGCGACCCGGTTCGATCAAACTGCTCAAGCGTGCACCGAGTTCGGTGCTGCACCCGCTACGGGCGCGGATAAAGGCCATATGGCTCGCGGGAATGGGGGTGGACATGTTCGACTCTCCCGTTGAGAAGTGATGCTCGGCAAGCACAATGAGGGCGTGTTGCCACAGGATCAAAGATAACGGCGCGGCGGTAAGCGCGGTTAGTCAATTCCTGCAGGCTTATTGCACAATCCTGCGAGAAGCGTAGGGAGGACGTTCGGTCTCAGAATTTATTCCAGGCCCAGGCCCCATGTTTCAGGCAGATGACAGGCTGCGTACTTGCCTGATTCACGCGATCTCGCAGGATCAGGCAAGGATGCTGCAGAATCGACGTAACACTTTTTGAAAAGCCGCCGCTAAGCTGAGCCCATCAAAGCCGCGTGTAGAGGACGCCCCATGCCGTCGCCCGAATCCAAGCCCGTTCCCCTCGATGCCGAGATGGAGAAACAACGCGCCGAGCTGGCCAGTATCGTGCACCGCCATACCTGGGAGGACGGCTCCTACGGCACGGCGATCACCTCGCTGTACCTGAACCGCCACAACGCGCCCCGGGACTTCATGCCGGTGCTGGTGGAACCCGCGCTGTGCATCCTAGCCAGTGGCAGTAAGGAAGTGCGCCTGGCCGACGAGATCTTTGCCTACGACCCGCTTAACTACCTGGTGTTCTCGGTGGCGATGCCGGTGGCCGGCCGCATTATTGACGCCACCGCCGAGGACCCGAACCTCTCGGTGCGTATCAATATCGACCCGGCGCAGCTCACCGCGCTGATCGCAGAGGCCGGGCCGATGGGCGTGCCCTCGCGCCCGACCTCACGAGGCATGTACGTCGACCGCATCGATCACGCACTGCTCGACGCGGTGCTGCGCCTGACCCGCTTGCTGGACACGCCTAAAGACATCGCGATGCTCGCGCCCTTGATCAACCGTGAAATTCTCTACCGCTTGCTGCGTGGCCCGCAGGGTTATCGCCTGTATGAAATCGCTGTGGCTAACAGCCAGAGCCATCGGGTGAGCCAGGCGATCACCTGGCTGAACGGCAACTATGAACAGCCGCTGCGCATCGACGACCTGGCCAAGGAAGTGAACCTGAGCGTCTCGACCTTGCACCACCGTTTCAAAGCGATCACGGCCATGAGCCCGCTGCAATACCAGAAGCAACTGCGCTTGCAGGAAGCCCGGCGGCTGATGATTGCCGAAGGGCTGGAGGCCTCGGCGGCGGGCTATCGGGTGGGGTATGAAAGCCCGTCCCAGTTCAGCCGGGAGTACAGCCGGTTGTTCGGTGCGCCGCCGCTGCGCGACCTGGCCCGGTTGCGCCAGAGCATCTGATGTACGCAGAGCAACATGTGGGAGC
>NZ_MPBM01000077.1:0-162902 GCF_001907715.1 Pseudomonas sp. BTN1
ATAGCGGCGTATCAGGCAACACCTTCATTGACTGACACAGCGCTATCGCAGGCAAGCCAGCTCCCACATTTTCGACCGTGCCCGCTTCATACCCTCGCCGTCGTGCCCGGCCCCTGCTAGATTGGTCATTCTCCAAATGCCAGGGAAGCACCATGGGCCATTCACTGAAAATCTTGGGTCGCACCTCCTCCATCAACGTGCGCAAAGTACTCTGGACCTGCCAGGAACTGGGCATCGACTACGTGCGCGAAGATTGGGGCATCGGTTTCAAGCCTACCCAATCCCCCGATTTTCTTGCCTTGAACCCCAACGCTCAGGTGCCGGTGCTGATCGACGACCATGGCGTACTGTGGGAATCCAACACCATCTGCCGCTACCTTGTCGGACTCTATCAGCGCCATGATTTGCTACCCGTTGAGCCTGCCTTGCGTGCACGGGTCGAACAGTGGATGGACTGGCAAGCCACCGAACTCAACCCTTCGTGGGGCTATGCGTTCCACGCACTGGTGCGTAAGAACCCGGACTATCAGGACCCGCAACGCATCCAGGCGGGCGTGCAGGCCTGGAATGACAAGATGGCCTTGCTGGAACAACAGTTGACCAAGACCGGCGCCTACGTCGCCGGCGAAGAGTTCAGCCTCGCTGACATCTTGATAGGCCTTTCGGTACATCGGTGGCAGATGACACCCATGGAGCGGCCACCCTACCCCGCCATCGCGGCGTATTACCAACGCCTCAGCCAGCATGCCGGCTTCAAGACCTTCGCCCTCGACGGCCATGACTAAGCGAGCTATTGGGCCTCAGGCATGGTCATCACCATTGGTCTGAAAACCACTACCACCTGTCATATTTGACAGTAGACCTGTTTTTCATCTTCACCTATTCATAAGCCAGAGCAAGGCAATGCCTCGCTCATCCCTGGATATGGAGAAGCGGCCATGAGCAAGAAGATCGGTGAGAACGACAAAATCTCCGGCGTAATCAATGGGTGGAGTTCCCCATTTGAAACGTCTTTCGTCGCCCATTTGAACGGAGAGTCAAATTTCAATTCGACCGTTGGAATCATGTCCGAATCTGGCTTGATAAAAATAAGCATCGACCAAAATATCAAGGCAGGTGAGACCTACGACATCGATGCAACGGGGAGTGATAAAAAAGTAAGGCTTGAGTTTGACGACACGCGACAAGGCGAGTCCGGCAACTATATGGCAACCAGTGGCAAATTCACCGTATTGCAACTGCAAGGCAATATGCTGTCAGCGTCCCTCGAATTTGAAGCCCAAAACGCGCAAGCCCCTCAAAAGAAGATGAGCTTCACCCAAGGCGCTTATAAGGTTGAGGACTTCAAGCACGTCTAGAACATCCACGCACCAGAAGCTGCCTGCCGATAGCAACCTTCGGCAGGACAGCCTTCGCGCCCTCGCGCGATAAACCTCTGAAACAGAGGCGCCGCGCGCAATTAATCGGCGAATGTACGGGTTACCGTCCGCAACTTAACAAACACCGCTTTCCGTTAGCCAGTTAAGATTCCAGGTGACCGACTATGGAATTTATTCATGTCCACACTCCCCGTCTCAGCTACGGACACCCTCGCCCCCCACCGAGCCGCCCACATCAGCGCCCGCATCGACCGCCTGCCCGCCGTCGCCACTATTTGGCGCCTGGTGGCGTTGCTCTCCATCGGCGGCTTTTTCGAGCTGTATGACTTGTTCCAAACCGCCTATATCAGCCCTGGCCTGATCAGCGACGGGATTTTTCATACCGGCAGCGAAGGTGTTTTCGGCTTCTCGGACCAGGCCGCTTTCGCCTCGGCCACATTCCTGGGCCTGTTCCTCGGCGCCAGCCTGCTCAGCCCCATCGCCGACCGCTTCGGGCGACGCGCGATCTTCACCTTTGCGCTGGTCTGGTACACGGTGGCAACGGTGCTGATGGGCATTCAGACCTCGGCCGTGGGCATTATCTGCATGCGCTTTCTGGTGGGCGTTGGCCTTGGCATCGAACTGGTGACCATCGATGCCTATCTCTCGGAACTGGTACCTAAGCGCATGCGCAGTTCGGCGTTTGCCTTTGCATTTTTTATCCAGTTTCTGTCGGTACCGGCTGTGGCCTTGATGTCGTGGTGGCTGGTGCCACAGGCGCCGTTCGGTATCGCGGGCTGGCGCTGGGTGGTGCTCTCAAGTGCAGTGTTTGCGCTGTTTATCTGGCAACTGCGCAAGCGCCTGCCGGAGTCACCGCGCTGGCTTGCACAAAAGGGACGCTTCGAAGAGGCCGACACGATCCTGAACAACCTGGAGGCACGCTGCCAAAAGGATCATGGCAAGCCGCTGGACGAACCGGAACCCGAAGCCATCAGCGTGCAGGGCAATGGCCGTTTCGCCGATATCTGGCAGCCGCCCTACCGGCGACGCGCCTTGATGCTGATCGTGTTCCATGTATTCCAGGCCATCGGCTTCTTCGGCTTTGGCAACTGGCTGCCGGCCTTGCTCTCGGGCCAGGGTGTCAGCGTGACCCACAGCCTGCTCTACGCCTTTATCATCACCCTCGCCTACCCGCTCGGCCCGCTGCTGTTCGTCAAGGTGGCCAACCGCTTTGAGAACAAATGGCAAATTGTCGGCTCGGCCATGGGTGCAGTGATCTTCGGCAGCCTGTTTGCCCTGCAAACCACAGCGTTAGGGCTGATTTTCTGCGGGGTGATGATCACCTTCTGCAATGCCTGGCTGAGCTTCAGTTATCACTCCTATCAGAGCGAATTGTTCCCCACCAATATCCGTGCGCGAGCGGTCGGGTTCTGTTATTCGTTCAGCCGTTTGTCCACGGTGTTCAGTAGCCTGTTGATCGGCTTTATCCTCGAGCACCTTGGCACGCCGGGGGTGTTGGCGTTTATCGCCAGCAGCATGTTGATCGTGATGATTACCATCAGTTGGTTCGGGCCGCGTACGCGTAATCTGGCATTGGAAAATATCGCCCATTGACCACCGTCGGCGCTCGATACCGTCCGTCAGCGGAGTGACTCTACTGTCAACTTTGACAGTAGATCGCAACGCCTCATGCGGTTCTACTGATAATCAGGCGTTCCCGTGGTGGGCCGCCATTGGAAGGTAACCCGGATTGAACATGGAACAGAGCGAACACGCCTCGGCAGGATGGCTTAAATCCACAGGCTTCGAAGGTGAAATAGATACCAGCAACGTCGTATATCGCGAATCCAGTCCCGGACGCTGGATCACTCTGGATGGACGCCAGCCCAGCCAGGGTGGCGACTTTATCGGCATTCAAATCGACTTTCCCAAGGATCAGCTCCCAGGTCCGATCACCGTGCCTCAACCTTGGCCAAAAGACGTTAACGTCAGCTATTTCCGACAAACAGTCTTCGGCCATCGCACCTCCTACCGTGCAAAAAGCGGCACGCTTGACTTGCGCACCTATGACGGGAATACAGGCTCTGCAGCCGGCACTTTCGAAATCACTGCTGAGGTCGAAGGCACGGACCGTTCGTTCAAAGGCTCGTTTGATATTCGCACCGTAAAAAACAGCTAGCCAGCGGCAACGATTGGTCTCTATACGGTCATCGCTTGCCGCCTGAAGCGCCCGCCTACCCGCCGCTACATTGACGAGGCCTTTGCCAAGGAAGTATCCGAACGCCTCCAGCAGCAGCAACAGCAGCAGGTAGCGGCGAAGACGGCTGACCCACAGGCGCAGGCCGTGAAAGAAACCCTGGCTGCGATCTAGTCGCGCAGGGAATCCAAATGTGGGAGGGGGCAAGCCCCCTCCCACATTTGAATATTCTTTCGCAGGGTATCAGCGCAGGTTTCAATTACTGCAGTTGCAGCGTGGAATTGAACTGACTGATCGCATCCACCACATGCCGCGAGCCTTCCTGGATCTCCAGGATCACCTGCCCCGCTTCATTCGCCAGTTCCACCCCGAGCCCCGTGCGGCTCAGGCTCGACTGCATGCTCGACACCGCGCACAGCGACAGGTCGTGATTCTTGCGCACCACATCCACGATCTCTACCGTGGCCTGGCTGGTGCGTGCCGCGAGACTGCGCACTTCATCGGCCACCACCGCGAACCCACGTCCATGCTCACCGGCCCGCGCCGCCTCAATCGCCGCATTGAGTGCCAGCATATTGGTTTGCTCGGCGATGCTGCGGATGGTCTGCACAATGGCGCCGATGATGTCCGACTGCTTGTTCACCGCATCGATGCTCTCGGCAGCCTGGTTGAGGTCACTGGAGATCGCCTCGATGATCTCTACCGTTTGCTGCACCACCTGCGAGCCCTTGCGTGCGCAGGCGTCATTTTGCACCGAGGTGGCGTGGGCCGAATCGGCGGCAGTACGCAGGGTAGTGACCTGGCTGGTAATGTCGCTGGCGAACTTCACCACTTTGTACAGGCGCCCATTCGTGTCGAAGATCGGGTTGTAGGACGCCTCCAGAAACAAGGTCTTACCGTATTTGTTTTTACGCTCGAAGCGATGGGAGTGATATTCGCCGCGATTGAGTGAGGCCCAGAATGCCTTGTAGGCCGGCGACTCCACTTCACTGCGATGACAGAACATGCTGTGGTGCTGGCCGATGATTTCCTCCCGCGTGTACTGCACGGTGCGCAGGAAATTGTCGTTGGCATTCAGGATTTGGCCCTGGGGCGTGAACTCGATTACCGCCATGGAACGGCCAATGGCGTCGATGAGGCTCTGGTTTTCGTGTTCATGGTGCACCCGTGCAGAAATATCCGACGCTACTTTGATCACACTGCGTACCTGGTTGTCGCTGTCCAGCACCGGCATGTAACTGGCTTCGAGCCACACCTCCTCGCCATGCTTGTTCAAGCGCATAAAGGTGCCACTGAGCGCCTCGCCTCGCGCCAGATCGCGCCACAACTGGTGGTAGGCATCGGTGTGGGTATACGCCTCCTCGCAAAACAGGCGGTGATGTTTGCCACGGATCTGCTCGATGCTGTAGCCCATGGTTTGGCAAAAACGCTCGTTGGCATTCAGGATCACTCCCGTGCGGTCGAACTCGATCATCGCCATGGAGCGGCTGATGGCGGCAAGCTTGGCGTTGGCTTCGGTAAGGGCACAGGAAAAACGCTGGATCTCTTGCAGGTCGGATTTGTGCTGGCGGTTGAACATGGTCAGATCACCCTGGATTCCCGGCGCCTGGAGGGCGCATTCCATTCATACGTTGGATATTTCTGGTACACCTGCATGGGGAAATAACCATTGGAAACGCTTTATCGGCCAAGCGTCGTTAACGGTTCTGGGTGAGCATAGACAGGCCTTGGCACTCTGCAAGGCCACTAATCCGCCAGCATCACTACTCAGGGATGATCAAGGGGCTTGAAGACAGCCTGCTGCACGTCGACTTTTTTCGGGATCAGGCCGTTGGCAAAAAACAGGTCGGCGGTGCGTTGCTGGTTGGCAATGTCGATGGCCGCCAAGGGGCGGATCGGCTCGGGCGAGCGATGTTCGAAGTAGCTTTTGACCACCGCCGGTTGCAGGCCCAGGGTGCCGGCCATCAGCGTGATGCTCGCGGCAGGCTCATCAAGCGACAGGCGCTGCGCCTTGCCAAGCGTGTGGATAATCGTGGCGATGGCCTCTGGGTGCTGCTTGGCAAACGGGTGGTTGACCACGAAGAAACTGCCCGCAGGGTTCAACCCTTGCCCGTCCCGCAGCACACGTGCCGAGCCGTCGATCACGGCGGCCGAGTAGTACGGGTCCCACACCACCCATGCGTCCACCTTGCCTTGTTCGAACGCGGCGCGGCCGTCGGAAGGCGACAGGTACACCACATTCACATCCTTCCACTGCAACCCGGCGTGCAGCAGGCTTTTGAGGAACAGGTTGTGTGCACTGGAGCCCTTGAGCAATGCCACGCGCTTGCCCTTGAGTTCGGCCACGTTCTGCACGGTGCTGGCCTTGGGCACCAGCACTGCTTCGGCCTTGCCCTCGTTGGGCTCGACGGCAAAATACTGCAAGTCGATCCCGGCCGCCTGGGCAAAGATCGGCGGGATATCACCAATATTGCCGATGTCCAGGCTGCCTGCGTTGAGCGCTTCGATCAGCGGCGGGCCACCGAGGAATTCGGTCCACTGCACCTGTGTACCGGGCAGTGCGGCTTCGAAGAGCTTGTGCTCACGGGCGAGCACCATGCTGACCGAGCTTTTCTGGTAGCCGATGCGCAGCGTGGAAGGTTCGGCCGCCGAGGTGGGTTGCGCCAGTACCGCCAATGCCAGCAGCGAACTGCCCAGCAGGTGTTTGATTGCTTTCATAAGTTGCCTCTTGGTGGTTCGATTCAGAGTCAAAGTGAGCACCGTCAGTGTGGGATTCGAGGGCGGTAACAGCGCGGGCCATGTAGTCACTGACCGAGCGCTGGGAAATCCCCAATTCGGCGGCGATCTGGGGGTACGTCAGGCCGTTGACGCGGGACAGCAGGAACGTCGCCTTGACCTTGGCCGGCAAGCGGTCGAGCGTCTGCTCGACGGCCTGCAGCGCTTCGAGCACTCGGGCCCTGCCCTCCGCGCAGGCCGCATCGTTATCCAGCGCAGCGAGGTAGGCACGCTCCAGGTCACGTCGACGCCACACCTGGTACACCAGGCGCTGGGCAATGGTGGTAAGCAATGCGCGGGGCTGTCGTATCGGCGCTACCTGAGGTGCACTCAAGAGCTGGACAAACGCGTCGACGGCGATGTCTTCGGCGTGGGCACGGGAGTTGAGGTAGCGGTGCAAACGGCTGCACAGCCAAGGGTAATGAATGCGAAACAGGGAGCCCACATAGTCGCTGTGAGCACGATCGGCGCCGGACATAGGGGCTCCTTCTGAGTAGGTTGCGCGGTATGTCCGGTGTTCCGGTGAAGCAATCCTAGCAAGGCTCCTTATGCTTTAATAATACTTAAAACGCATTCTTATATAACCTTATTGAAGTACCGAATAGCCGATGCTGGCGGCTTTGCGCTGGTAATCCAACACCACCTGATAGTCATCTTCGCTGGCAGGAAGCACAGCTCGCACACCGAGGGTTTGCGCCACCTGCGGCAGGTCCTGCAACGCCAGGTTCATCGCCTCACGAATCTGCGCCACCTGCCCATCGCTCAAGCCCAGCGCGCCTATGTAAGGCAAAGTCGGGCTCGGCGCGCTGCGGGTGATGACGCGCAGGCCCGCGACCTCTTCGGGGGCGAATCGGGCGAGGTAGTCGTAGGTGACGCTATCGATGGCGGCGAGGTCGGCGCGGCCTTCACGCAGCCAGCGCAAGCTCTCGCGGTGGGCGCCGCTGATGCCGACGCTGGCGAAGAACCGCCCGTCGCGCTGCAACGGCGCCAGACAGTGACGCAGCAGGTTCATGCCGCTGTTGGAGTCGTGGCCGTTGATCACGCCGCGGCTCTGGTAGAACTGCGTCAGGCGGGTACGCGGGTTGTCCGCGCGGGTCAACAGCAGGCTGCAATGTTCGCCGTGGCTGCTGTGGGCCAACTCGTAACGGGGGCGCCCAATGATGCGCACCTGGCCGCGCAGTTGGGTCATCAGCGGGTAGCCGCAGGTTTGGCTGACGAGCAATTGTGGCGCCAGCCACAGGCCGCGCAAGTCGAGGTGGTCGGCGTTAAGACGATGCAGCTTCAAGCGCTCAAGGATGCGCGCCAGCCAGTGTTGATTGGCCTGCTGGATGGGTTCGGGCGCAACGTACATGCGCAGGTCGGCGTAGTACTCACTCATGGTCGCCTCTCAGGCAAACGGGTGCCGGGGACTGTCGATGGCCTTGAGGCCGTGACGGCTGATCAACTGGCCGTACCCTTGCACCAGGAAGCCACCGCTGCGCACCAGCCACTGCTCGCGCCGGGCACGGTACACCCTGGGCAGCAGGTACCACGGCAACTTTGGCAGATCGTGGTGCACCAGGTGCAGATTGTTGTTGAGAAACAGCCAGGCCCAGGGCCAGGACGCTTCGTTGAGCACTGTGCGGTGTTCCGGCCGGAGATGGGGGCGGTGCTCATAGTAGGAGCGGATCGAAGCCAGGGACAACGCTGGCACGCTGACCAGCAGCAGGTAATGCCACACCGCAAGCGCGCTGTAGGAGGCAATGAAACTCAGCATCAGCACAGTAACGGCGCCGTGAGCCAGCCACATCGGCCATACCTGGGGCAGGCGTTGAAACTCGTGACGGGCCAACCGGCCAATGGCCAACGGCGCAGCCAGCAGGAAGCGGCCAAGCACGGTCTTGGTCAGCCAATGCACGCCACGTTCGAACAGCGAGCTGTCGTCCCATTGCTGCTGATTGAGGTAGCGGCTTTCCGGGTCGATGCCCGGTAGGGTCAGGTTGTCGTCGTTGTGGTGCAACAGGTGGCTGTCGCGGTACAGCGTATAGGGATACCACACCGCGAAAGGCGCATAGCCGAGGAGTTTATTGAGCAACAACGAACGGGTCGGGTGGCCGTGGAGCAATTCGTGCTGCACCGATAGCCACAGAGTCACCAGCGGAATCAGCAGCAACATGCTCAGCCACAGGCCCAGCCACCGGCTGCCAAGGATCACCGCGAACCAGCCGGCATATACGCCGATCAACAGTAGCCAGGTCGGCCATTCGGTTCTTGCCACGAAGGTCGTCGCCAGGGCTTCGATTTCCCGGCGTTGGGTCGGATCAAGGTAATTGGCCATCGGCAGCTCAGAGCAGGTGTTTCCTGCTCTGTGCAATGAGGCGGGAAAATCTTGCAGATCGTTTAGTTCTAAGCGTGTAACTCAGTGACCGAACAGGCCTGCTTCGGATTTTTTGGTCTTCTTGTCCGCGCGTTTTTCATCCGCGGTCTTTGCCGGTTTTTTCTTGGCGGCTTTCTTTGAATCCATACCTTTGGCCATGATGCATGCTCCACTAACAGGGGATGTAGCACTGGGTATACCACCTATTGCCCGGCAGAAGGCGCTTATAATCCCCGGCCCTGGATAATGCTTGTCTGAACCCCATGCCCCCATTGCACATCGAACCGCTGGCAGAGCCTCTGTGGCCACTGCTGAACAAGTTTTATCGCAACCACAATTCGTCGATGAAGGCACTCAAGGGCGGCCGCTTGTGGGTGGCGCGCGATAGCGACATCGTGGCGGGCTTGTGCTTGAGCCCGGTGGTGGGTGGGCAGTGGCTGACGGGGGTGTTTGTGGCGCCGACTTATCGTGGCCAGGGGCTCGCGGCGCGACTGGTTGAAGAGGCCGTGGCGGGTTGTGAGGGGACGGTCTGGTTGCTGTGCCATCCGGACCTGGAAGGGTTGTATCGGGGCATGGGGTTCAGCCAGGACACGGTTTTGCCGCAATCGCTGAGTGAACGGCTGGTGCGTTACAAGCGCAATAAGCCGATGATTGCGATGGGGCTCAATGCCCCAGTCCTGAATAAACACTGATCCCACAGTTGAACTGTGGGCTATTCGTCAGCCGTTGGGTCCAGCTCCGGGAACATCACTTCAATAAACCCGAATTTGCTGAAATCGGTAATCCGCGATGGGTACAACCGGCCGATCAAATGGTCGCACTCATGCTGCACCACCCGCGCATGGAAGCCGTCGGCAAAACGCACAATCGGCTCCCCCTTGGGGTCGAAACCTTCGTAGCGGATCTGCTGGTAACGGTTCACGGCGCCGCGCAGGCCGGGTACTGACAGGCAACCTTCATAGCCCTCTTCCAGTACCGGGCTAAGCGGTGTGATCAGCGGGTTGATCAGAATGGTCTGGGGTACCGGCGGCGCCTCCGGGTAGCGTTCGCTGGCCTCGAAACCAAAGATCACCAGTTGCAGGTCGACACCAATCTGCGGTGCAGCCAGGCCAACACCGCCTACGTGTTCCATGGTCTGGAACATATCGTCGATCAGTTGCCACAACTCGGGGCTGTCGAACATCTCCGGCGGTACCGGCGGGGCGATACGCAGCAGGCGCTCGTCGCCCATTTTCAGGATTTCACGGATCATTGTTCAGGCTCGGTAATGGGCTTGGAGTGGTCCCGGCCTAAGCCAGAGACGTGCTGTTTTTCAGTCGGGGCCGGTTCGCCGATTTCCTTCTGCCCGGGGTCCTTGCCTTCGGCAGACATGTGTTCGATCACGGCATTCATCTCCGCGCCGAGCAACAGCACGGCAGCGGAGATATAGAAATACAGGAGCAGGACAATAATCGCACCGATACTGCCATACATGGCGTTGTAGTCGGCGAAGGTTTTGACGTAGTAGCCAAAGCCGAGGGAGGCGACGATCCACACCACCACCGCCAATACCGAACCTGGGGTGATAAAGCGAAACTCCTGCTCGACATCCGGCATCACGTAATACATGAGTGCCACGGCGAACATCAGCAGGATCACGATCAATGGCCAGCGCAGGATAGTCCACAGGGTGACGACGAATTCCTGCATGCCGATCTGCCCGGCCAGCCACTCCATGACCTGCGGGCCGAGCACCATCAGCGCGGCAGCAGCCAGCAGCATGCCGGCGATGCCGACGGTGTAGAAAATCGACAGTGGAAAACGCTTCCAGATCGGCCGGCCCTCAACCACGTCGTAGGCGGCGTTCATGGCGCTCATCATAAGGCGCACGCCCGCGGAGGCCGTCCACAAGGCAATCACGATACCGACCGAGAGCAGCCCCCCCTTGGACTGCTGCAGTTGGTCGATCACCGGGTTGACTTGCTCTAGCGCCTGGGGCGGCAACACCAGTTCCGACTGCAGGCGCAGCCAGGTGAAGAAGTCAGGCAGGTGCAGGAAACCGATCAGGGCGATCAGGAACAGCAGAAAGGGGAACAACGAGAACAGCATCTGGTAGGCCAGTGCCGAGGCGTAAGTCGGCATCTCGTCATCGAGAAATTCAGTGACGGTGCGCATCAGCACCTTGTGCAGCTTGAGACCATCGAGTACCGGAAAAATCATAGCGTCTCCTTTCGCCGCAAAGAGATTGAGTTCATGGGCGACTCAGGGGCCGTTTTCTACATCAAAGTAGCCCATTTGGCGACTTTGAAACAATTTCGAAAGTTTAGTTGCAACACCGGATACAAAAACGGCCATCCGTGGATGGCCGTCGGGCTGCTGGGGGCTGCCCGCCAGGACGTGTTACTCAGTGGCTTTTTTCACTGCGTCCTTGGTCTTGCCCACTGCTTGCTGAGCTTCGCCTTTTTTCTCTTGGATCACGCCTTCAGCACGCAGTTTGTCATTGTCTGTGACTTTACCGACGCCTTGCTTGATGTTACCGACAGCTTCGTTCGCCAAGCCCTTTACCTTATCGGAAGTGCTGCTCATGGTATTACTCCTGATAACAATCAAATGGTTTTTGGTCACTACGTAGCGGTTGACCTGAAGCGCAACGGCAGAGTTTCAATTATTTTTGTACGAGCATTTCATCGAAAGCGGCAGGTTTGGCTTTATGTTTTATGTCCAACCCACGAGAATGCCCGGCACATTCAGGCTGCAACGCTGAATAACAGATCCCGTAGGAAGGTTATGAAACTCAATAAAGCACAGGCCATTGCCCGCAGAAACCAGGAACTGGGCGGTGCCGTACTCGGCGTCAACAACTGCCACTTCACCGACCTGGACCGCAAACGCAACATCTGGTGGTTCGACCTGCCGGTGGGGCGTATTGCCGTGGGCCAGTACGAGTGGATCCATCTGTTGATGCACAACGCCGACACCGACCAGTTGTTGCACCTGAAGGTGCCGACCGTGTTCCTGCGTGAAAAACTCGAGGGGCTGGTGGTGCGCAATGCGGGCAAGCGCAAGCCGGAGATTACCCTGGAGTTGAGCGCCGACAAGGATTCGTTCTTAAAGGACGTGCGCCCCGCCGGTGCGGGTGTGAGCTTTGCGCAGTTCGTGCTGTAACCCGGTAACCCTGTGGGAGCTGGCTTGCCCGCGATAGCAGTGAGTCAGGCGATACAGCAGTGGCTGGTGTAGCGCTATCGCAGGCAAGCCCGCTTCCACAGGGGGTAAGTGTTTGGCCAGCGCCCTCATAAAAAACCCCGCATCAGCGGGGTTTTTTATGGGTTACTTTTTAAGACCGAGTTTCTTCAGTTCTTCATCACGCAATTCACGCCGCAGGATCTTGCCCACGTTGGTGGTCGGCAACGCATCACGGAACTCCACGGCCTTGGGCACCTTGTAGCCGGTGACGTTGGCGCGCATGTGTTCCATCACCTGGTCCTTGGTCAGGGTGGCCCCTGGCTTGACCACGATGAACAACTTGATGTGCTCGCCGGATTTTTCATCCGGTACGCCGATGGCCGCACACTGCAGCACGCCCGGCAGGCCCGCCAGCACGTCTTCGAGCTCGTTGGGGTAGACGTTGAAGCCGGAGACCAGAATCATGTCCTTCTTGCGGTCGACGATACGCATGTAGCCGTCTGGCTGGATGATCGCGATGTCGCCGGTCTTCAGCCAGCCCTCGCTGTCGAGCATCTCGTCGGTGGCATCCTGGCGCTGCCAGTAGCCCTTCATCACTTGCGGACCTTTCACACACAGCTCGCCGGTTTCGCCCAGCGCCAGCTCGGTACCGTCGTCGGCGATGACTTTACACGCGGTGGAAGGCACCGGAATGCCAATGGTGCCGATCTGGATGTTCTGGATCGGGTTGACCGTGGCCACCGGGCTGGTTTCAGTCATGCCGTAGCCTTCGCAGATCGCGCAGCCGGTCACGGCCTTCCAACGCTCCGCCGCAGCCAGTTGCAACGCCATGCCGCCCGATAGGGTGACCTTCAGCGCAGAGAAGTCCAGCTTGCGGAAACCTTCGTTGTTGCACAGTGCCACGAACAGGGTGTTGAGGCCGACGAAGCCGCTGAACTTCCACTTCGACAGTTCCTTGACCATCGCCGGCAGGTCGCGCGGGTTGCTGATCAGGATGTTGTGGTTGCCGATCAGCATCATCGCCATGCAATGAAAGGTGAAGGCATAGATGTGGTAGAGCGGCAGCGGTGTGATCAGGATCTCGCAGCCTTCATTGAGGTTGGAGCCCATCAGCGCCTTGCATTGCAACATGTTGGCGACGAGGTTGCGGTGGGTCAGCATCGCGCCCTTGGCCACGCCGGTGGTACCGCCGGTGTATTGCAACACGGCCACATCGCCGCTGGCCGGGCTGGCATCGTTGACCGGCTGGCCATGGCCCTTGGCGAGTACGTCGTTGAACTTGATGGCCTGGGGCAGATGATAGGCCGGGACCATTTTCTTCACGTACTTGATCACGCTGTTGATCAGCACGCGCTTGAACGGCGAGAGCAGGTCGGCAACTTCGGTGACGATCACGTGCTTGACGGCGGTCTTGGGCACGACTTTTTCAGCCAGGTGCGCCATGTTGGCCAGGCAAACCAGGGCCTTGGCCCCCGAATCATTGAATTGGTGTTCCATCTCCCGCGCGGTGTACAGCGGGTTGGTGTTGACCACGATCAGGCCGGCGCGGATGGCACCGAATACAGCGACGGGGTATTGCAGAACGTTGGGCAGTTGCACAGCGATTCGATCGCCAGGCTTCAAGTCGGTATGCTGTTGCAGATACGCGGCGAATGCGCCGGACAATTCGTACAGTTCACCGTAGGTGATTGTCTTGCCCAGGTTGCTGAAAGCCGGTTTGTTGGCGAAGCGCTGGCAGGACTGCTTCAGTACCGCCTGAATATTCGGATACTCGTCTGGATTGATCTGTGCAGCAATCCCGGCGGGGTACTTATCCTTCCAAAAGTCTTCATTCATGGAAGCCCACTCCTCAGCGACGCGAATTCATCATCGCATTTGATGCGATTATTATTGGTGTATGTTTTTAGGTGAGTCTGGCGCTTTCAAGCAGGCCTAGAAGTCACAAAGCGCGCCGAGAGTAGCAGCTTTGCCAAGGGCCGCCTAGAGCCAAAAGAGGGCCCTACAGTCATAAACATGACTCAAGAATATCCAATGGTCACTTTTAGAGCAAAAATTCTATAACGCCAAAAATGGCTCTAGAACAGGCTTTCAAGGGCGAAAAATACAGTGTGGGAGCTGGCTTGCTTGCGATAGCGGTGGATCAGTCAGTTCAACAGGTGACTGAAACACTGCTATCGCAGGCAAGCCCGCTCCCACATTTTTTGTACTCTATTTCAATTCAAGCAATGTCGCGCAGCTCCCGGCGCAAGATCTTGCCCACCGGTGTGATCGGCAACGACTCTCTCAACACAATATGCTTGGGCACCTTGTACCCCGTGAAGTTGGCCTTGCAGTACGTCTTCAGTTCCTCGAGGCTCACCCCCTGGGCCCGTGCCACCACGAACAGCTTCACCGCCTCCCCCGTGCGCTCGTCCGGTACGCCGATCACGGCGCAGCTGGCCACGGCCGGATGGGCCATGATCACGTCTTCGATTTCGTTGGGATAGACATTGAAGCCGGAGACGATAATCAGGTCTTTCTTGCGATCAACAATACTGATATAGCCGTCGGTATCGATCACAGCAATGTCACCGGTTTTGAGCCAGCCTTCAGCGTCCAGCGTATCGGCAGTGGCCTGCGGGTGCTGCCAGTAGCCTTTCATTACCTGCGGACCCTGGATGCACAACTCGCCGCGCTCGCCCAACGGCAGTTCGTGCCCTTGATCATCAATCACTTTCATGGCTGTGCCCGGCACCGGGATGCCCACGGTACCCAGGCGCGACAGGCCGCCGTAGGGGTTGGTACTGGCCACTGGCGAGGTTTCGGTGAGGCCGTAGCCTTCGCCGATGGCGCAGCCGGTCACCGCCTTCCAGCGTTCCGCCGTGGCCTTGACCAGGGCGGTGCCGCCGGAGTTGGTGATCTTGAGGTGGGAGAAGTCCAGGCTCTTGAAATCCGGGTGGTCCAGCAGCGCCACAAACAGGGTGTTGAGCCCCAGCAGCGCAGTGAAGCGCCACTGTTTCAATTCCTTGATAAACCCGCCGATGTCGCGTGGATTGGTGATCAATACGTTGTGGTTGCCGGACACCATCATGCACATGCAGTTGGCCGTGAATGCATAGATATGGTACAGCGGCAACGGCGCGATCATGACCTCCTGCCCTTCCTTGATCAGCGGGTGGCCGTCTTCACCCAGTTGCGACATGCACGCCCGCACCTGCTGCATGTTCGCTACCAGATTGCCATGGGTGAGCATCGCGCCCTTGGCCAGGCCGGTGGTGCCGCCGGTGTATTGCAGCACGGCGATGTCGTCCAGGGTTACCGGATGGCGCGTCACCCCAAGGCCCGCGCCCATGCGCAGGGCGCGCTTGAACGATACCGCCCGCGGCAGGTGATAGGCGGGGACCATCTTCTTCACCTTGTCGACCACGGTGTTGACCAGCCAGCCTTTGGCGGCGGGCATGAAATCGCCCATCCTGGCTTCGATCAGGTAGTCGATCTCCGTGTCGGTGCACACCTCCTGCACACGTGAACCGAACAGGTTGAGGTAGACCAGCGCCCGCACGCCCGCGTCCTTGAACTGGTGGCGCATCTCGCGAGGGGTGTACAGCGGGTTGGTATTGACCACGATCAGCCCGGCGCGCAGTGCGCCGAATACGGCAACTGGATAATGCAGCACATTAGGCATTTGCACCGCAATGCGCTCACCGGGCTTGAGGTCGGTGTGCTGTTGCAGGTAACCGGCGAACGCCGCACTCTGGCGTTCCAGCTCAGCGTAGGTCAGGGTAATGCCCATGTTGCTGAACGCCGGACGGTCAGCGAAGGTCTTGCAGGAACGCTCGAAGACCTCGATCACTGACTTGTAGGTCGTGAGGTCGATGGCATTGGGGACGCCCGCCGCCCGTTTGTCATTCCAGAAATCAGGTTGCATTATTCTTGCCCTCTTACCTGAGTGTGTCCGGCCGCTTTAAGCATTGATAAAAAGCGGAGATTTGAGGGACGTTAGCAGCTATGACCAAACAGGCAAATAAGATAAATCCTGTCATTGATTGCGTGAATCTTGCGTCTAACGTGCAGGTAGATGCCGCGCAATTCTGGCGATGAGCTATACACTGCAACGACCCTGAGCAAAGGAAGCCGCCATGAACCACAGCACCTTCTGGCTGACCGCGAACGACCACAGCCGCCTGTCTGTCAACCAATGGCTGCCAGACAGCCCGCCGAGGGCGGTGGTCATGCTCTCCCATGGCATGGCCGAGCACAGTGGTCGTTATGCTCGCCTGGCCGACGCCTTGTGCCGCTCCGGCTACGGCGTGTATGCCTTGGACCAGCGCGGCCATGGCCGTACCGCCGACGAGGGCATCCTGGGGCTGTACGCTGAAAAGGATGGCTGGAACAAAGTAGTCGGCGACCTGGCCAGCCTCAACCAGCATATTGGCCAGCAGCAACCGGACCTGCCGATTATTTTGCTCGGCCATAGTATGGGCAGCTACATCGCCCAGGGCTATTTGCTGCACCACAGCGCCAGCCTGCATGGCGCGATTCTCAGCGGTTCGAATTTCCAGCCGGTGGTGTTATATAGCGCGGCCCGGCTGATCGCACGTATCGAACGCCTGCGCCAAGGGTTGCGCGGCCGTAGTGCGTTGATCGAGTTCCTCTCATTTGGCTCGTTCAACAAAGCGTTCAAGCCCAACCGCACCGCCTTCGACTGGCTGAGCCGCGACCCGGACGAAGTCGACAAGTACATCAATGACCCGCTCTGCGGTTTTCGTTGCACCAACCAGTTGTGGATCGACCTGCTGGGCGGCTTGCAGCAAATCAGCAAAGCGTCCAATCTCGCGCAGATCGACCCGGGCTTGCCGATCCTGGTGATGGGCGGCGAATGTGATCCGGTGAGCGAAGGCAAGCGTCTCAAGGACCTGGCCCACGCACTGCGTGAGGCCGGCTGCCAGAACGTGCAATTGAACCTCTACCCGCAGGCGCGGCATGAAGTGTTCAACGAAACCAACCGGGATGAAGTCACCGCCGACCTACTGGCCTGGCTCGACCAGGCGCTGGCGTTGCGCAGACCCACTCGCTGCGAATAGTTTTTGCTTTAAAATCAGCCGATTAATTACCGTTAAGCCACAGGATGCACGTTGAGATGACCCAGGTAACCAACACCCCGTACGAAGCGCTTGAAGTGGGCCAGACTGCCAGCTTCAGCAAAACCGTCGAAGAGCGCGATATCCAGCTGTTCGCCGCCATGTCGGGTGACCACAACCCGGTGCACCTGGACGCTGAATACGCCAAGGCGACCATGTTCAAGGAGCGCATCGCCCACGGCATGTTCAGCGGTGCGCTGATCAGCGCGGCAGTGGCTTGCGAGCTGCCTGGGCCGGGCACGATTTACATCGGCCAACAGATGACCTTCCAGAAGCCGGTGAAGATCGGCGACACCCTGACCGTGCGCTTGGAAATCCTCGAGAAACTGCCGAAGTTTCGCGTGCGTATTGCCACTCGGGTGTTCAACCAGCGTGATGAGTTGGTGGTAGATGGCGAGGCAGAGATTCTGGCGCCGCGTAAGCAGCAAGTCGTGACCCTGACCGAGTTGCCACCGATCAGCATCGGCTGATCCAGCCTTTGCATAAAACAAATCTGGGAGCGGGCTTGTGTGGGAGCGGGCTTGCTCGCGAATGCGGTGGATCAGTCAATACAACAGTAACTGATCCACCGCTTTCGCGAGCAAGCCCGCTCCCACATTAGGTCCAGCGTAGGTCTTACGACTGAGCGCGGGCCTGGTTACGCAGGGCTTTTACCTGGTCGTGATTGCGCTGTACACCGTGGTACTGACGCTCAACCAAGTCACGAATGCCCACCAGATTGTGTTTGTTGATCTTCTCGATCGCTTCACGGTAAGCCTTCAATGCGTGGTCTTCACCGCGCTCGGCTTCGTTCAATACGGCCTCTTCGTCCTTGCCAGTGACCATCGACTTCACGTCGACCCAGCCACGGTGCAGGGCGCCGGCCATGCTGCCGGAATCTTCAGGATCGCCACCCAAGGCACGCACAGCAGTTTTCAGTTCAGCAGCGGCTGTCGCGCAATCAGCGGAGCGTTTGGCAAACAGGGCCTTGAGTTCTGGATGCTTGATGTCTTCAGCGCATTCCTTGAAACCCTTTTGGCCGTCGATGCTGGTCTCGATCAGGTCGTTCAGTACGGAGATCGATTCTTTGTTGATATCAGTCATTTTTCAATTCCTTGTACGGGTTAGAAGGTTGCCTTGGTTATTGCAGCGCCCGTGCCAGGTTTTCAAAAATTATTTTTACGTTTTATTTCAATAAGTTACGAATTATTGAACCATCTGTATCTTGGTTATTTGCATGATCTGTCATTTGGCCTTCATGCAGAATGCCTGTATTTTCGAAAGCCTGGCCTCAACCCTGCGACGCTCATGAATCCCGACAAACTCGAACTGCTCATCACCCGCCAAATGCCCTTCGGCAAATACAAAGGCCGGATCATTGCCGACCTGCCTGGGCCCTACCTGAATTGGTTCGCCCGTGAAGGTTTCCCCCACGGGGAACTGGGCGGTTTGCTGGCCTTGATGCAGGAAATCGACCACAACGGTCTGTCCGAATTGCTCGAACCACTGCGCGCCAAACACGGCAGACCCGCCCCCCGCCACTAGGAGACCCACCATGCCGAGGAATGCCGATAACGAAGCGCACTGGCAGGCCATCGCTCAGTGTTACGAGTGCGAGCCCGGCCCGATCAACCTGGAAAACGGCTACTTCGGGCGCATGAGCCGGGCGGTGCAGGCCCAATACCTTGAGCACATCAGCTTTATCAACCGCAGCAACGCTGTGCATGTGCGCCAGCGTTTTGAACAGGGTGAAAACAACGAGATACGCCGCCAGTTGGCCGGGTTGATTGCTGTCGACCCCGAGTCGGTCGCTTTCACCCGTAACGCCACCGAAGCTTTGCAGTCGCTGATCCGCAACTACAACCGCCTGCAACCGGGCGACCAGGTGCTGATCACTGATCTGGAATACGACACAGTCAAAGGCGCCATGCGCTGGCTGGCAGCGACTCGCGGCGTGGAAGTCATAGAGGTGGCCCACACCCACCCGGCCCGTTTCGACAGCTTGGTGCAGACTTATCACGATGCGTTTGTGCAGTACCCGCGCCTGAAATTAATGGCCTTGACCCATGTGACCCACCGTACGGGCCTGGTCATGCCGGTTGCGGCCATTGCCAAGGCAGCGCGCGAACGAGGAATCGACGTGATCCTCGACGGCGCCCACGCCTTGGGCCAGATCGAATTCAACCTGGCCGAACTGGGCATTCAGTTCGCAGGCTTCAACCTGCACAAGTGGATCGGCGCGCCGTTGACCCTGGGCTTTTTGTACATCGCACCGGAGCGCCTGGCCGATATCGACCCGGATATGGGCGAGCTCCATTACCCAGCCACCGATGTGCGAGCGCGTACGTCCTACAGCACGCCGAACTTTCCGGCACTGATGACCTTGCCCTTGGTGTTTGAAGAGCATCGGCAATTGGGTGGCGCTGCCGCCAAGGGCGCACGCGTCAATTACCTGCGCAACCTGTGGGTGAACCAGGTACGGCCGTTGGCGGGAATTGAAGTGCTGACTCCAGATGATCCGCAACTGTACTGCGGCATTACGGCCTTCAAATTCATCGGGCGCGATCAGCAGGTGATGGTGGACCGGTTGCTCAAGGAGCATGGCCTGTTCACCACCACACGAACGGGGGCGGCGTTTGGCACCTGTATTCGGGTCACACCGGGGCTGGTGACGTCGGCGGCGGACATCAATGCGCTAGTCCAAGCGATTACCCAACTAAACACAGATTAAAACTGTGGGAGCGGGCTTGCTCGCGAAGGCGCGATACCAGTCACTAGATGCGTTGACTGACCCACCGCATTCGCGAGCAAGCCCGCTCCCACATTTGGATCCAGGGTGGTTTTGAGGCTTTTTACAGGCAAAAAAAAGCGGCACACCGACCAAGTGCGCCGCAAAAATGCCGTTAAGCACAGCAACAACGATTCGATAAATCCGTTCAGTCCAGCAGCGCCAGCGCCTGGGCAGTGACTTCCTGGATACGCGCCCAGTCGCCGTTCTTGACCCACTCCGGATCCAGCATCCAGCTGCCCCCCACGCACATCACGTTTTTCAACGCCATGTAGCTCTTGATGTTGGCTGGGCCAACACCGCCAGTCGGGCAGAATTTGACTTCGCCGAACGGGCCACCGAGAGCCTTGATGGCAGCAACACCACCGCTGACTTCAGCCGGGAACAGCTTGAAGCGGCGATAACCCAGGCCGTAGCCTTCCATGATGCCGGAGGCATTGCTGATGCCCGGCAGCAGCGGGATCGGGCTGTGCACCGAGGCTTCCAGCAAGTCACGGGTGATGCCGGGGGTGACGATAAATTGCGAGCCTGCCACTTCTGCCGCTTCGAGCATGTGACGATCGAGCACGGTACCGGCACCCGTGCACAGTTCAGGACGTTGCTCGCGCAAGACCTGAATGGCCTTGAGGCCGAACTCGGAACGCAGGGTCACTTCCAGCGCGGTCAAACCGCCAGCGGCCAGGGCGTCGGCCAACGGCAGGATGTCCTGCTCGCGGGCGATGGTGATCACCGGCAGGATCCGCGCCTTGGCGCAGAGGCTGTCGATCAAGGCAACTTTATCCGCCATGGACACGGTCGGTTGAGGGCTTTTCATAGCGGCTGATCCTTGGCTCATGGGCACCAGTAAATCTCTAGAGTAGGTTGCAAAAACGCGCGAATCGGCATGGCAGCAACATCGTCGCTGGCCAGGGCGGCGCTCAAGGTAGTCAATTTCGAACTGCCGGAAATCGACAGCACGGTGTAGCTGGCCGTGGCCAGCAGCGCACGACTCATGGTCAGGCGCTGGTGCGGCACAGTGGGCGCCAGCATCGGCCAGCAACGGCGGGTACCGTCGGCCTTAAGCGCTTCGCTCAGGTTAGGGCTGTTGGGGAACAGCGATGCGGTGTGGCCGTCATCGCCCATGCCCAGCACCAGCACATCAATGGCTGGCAACTCGCCCAGCAGGCGATCGGCCTGCTCGGCAGCGTCTTCAAGATTGGCAGCGGGGCTGTACAGGCTCAAGAACTTCGCCTTGGCCGCCGGACCTTGCAGCAAGTGTTGCTTCAACAGGCCAGCATTGCTGTCGGCATGTTCGACCGGCACCCAGCGTTCATCGGCAAGGGTGATGGTGACCTTGGACCAGTCCAGGCCCTGCTTGGCCAGGTTCTGGAAAAACGCCACGGGGCTGCGGCCACCGGACACCACCAACGTCGCCTCGCCACGGGCACTGATGGCCGAGCGCAGTTGTTCAGCCACGTCATTGGCCAGGCCATCGGCCAGCAGCGCAGGCGTACGGTACTCATGGGCAGTGACGCCCTGAGGCAGTTTCAATTCAGATATCGCCATACCACGACCTCCCATCCCGCGTGATCAGTGCAATGGAGCTCATCGGCCCCCAGGACCCCGCCGCATACGGCTTGGGCGCATCACCGGATTTTTTCCAGCCGGCGATCAACTGGTCACACCACTTCCACGCGGCTTCGATTTCATCTTTGCGAACAAACAGGTTCTGATTGCCGCGCATCACTTCCAGCAACAATCGCTCGTAGGCATCGGGGATGCGTGCGCTGCGATAGGTGTCGGAAAAATTCAATTGCAGTGGTCCGCTGCGCAGTTGCATGCCTTTGTCCAGGCCCTGCTCCTTGGTCATCACACGCAGGGAAATACCTTCGTCCGGCTGCAGGCGGATGATCAGCTTGTTGCTGATCTGCAGACGCTGCTCCGGGGCGAAGATGTAGTGGGACGGTTCCTTGAAGTGAATGACAATCTGCGACAGTTTTTGCGGCATACGCTTGCCGGTACGCAGGTAGAACGGCACGCCGGCCCAGCGCCAGTTACGGATATCGGCACGCAGGGCAACGAACGTCTCGGTGTCGCTCTGGGTGTTGGAGTTGTCTTCTTCCAGGTAACCCGGCACGGCTTTACCAGCGCTGTAGCCGGCGATGTACTGGCCACGGACTACCTGAGTGGTCAGGCCCTCGGGGCTGATCGGCGCCAGCGCCTTGAGCACCTTGACCTTCTCGTCGCGGATGCTGTCGGCGGACAGGTCGGCAGGCGGGTCCATGGCAATCAGGCAAAGCAGTTGCAACAAGTGATTCTGGATCATGTCGCGCAGCTGGCCAGCCTTGTCGAAATAACCCCAACGGCCTTCGATGCCAACCTGCTCGGCCACGGTGATTTCCACGTGGGAGATGTAGTTCTGATTCCACTGGGTTTCGAACAGGCTGTTGGCGAAACGCAGGGCGATCAGGTTTTGCACCGTCTCTTTGCCCAGGTAGTGGTCGATGCGGTAGGTGCGGTTTTCCGGAAAGAACTGCGCCACGGCGTCGTTGACCTTGCGCGACGACTCCAGGTCCGAACCGATGGGTTTTTCCAGCACTACGCGGGTATTTTCCGCCAGGCCGACCTTGGACAGGTTTTCGCAGATCGCGCCGTACACCGCCGCCGGGGTGGCGAAGTAGGCAATCAGGCGTTGCTCGCTGCCGGCTTTTTCGGCCAGGGCGACGTAGTCGTCAGCCTTCATGAAGTCAACATGCACATATGAAAGGCGCGCGAGGAAACGCTGGGCCACGGCCTCGTCGAGTTCCTTGCCGACGTATTTACGCAATTCTTTTTCGATATGGGCCAGGTGTTGCTGCTCGGAGCCGGCTTCACGGGCCAGGGCCAGGATGCGTGTGTCGTCGTGCAGCAACCCGGCGCCATCGAGTTGATAAAGGGCAGGAAATAACTTGCGCAGCGCCAGATCACCCAAGGCGCCAAACAGGGCAAAGGTGCAGGGTTCCACGGTTATCGAAGGCATGATGTTTGTTCTTTTATCAAGTTAAGCTACAAATACCTTTTTTCAAGGCATCACTCAAGGAAAAATGTAGTAATAACCACAACATTTTCCCGAAATACGCATTGCGAGTGGTGGTGTTCAGCTACCCTCAGTAGGATAGGCCACCGCGAAAAGCCACTCATCGATTGGTTACCGCCTTTTTATTTGCATCGTCGCCCGAAGGAAAGACTGAATGGACCGCGTGCGAAATCTTCTGGAACAGATCCGGAACCGCCTCGAAGAATTGAACAAGGCCGAGCGCAAAGTCGCTGAAGTGATCCTGCTCAACCCGCAGCAGGCCACACGCTTCTCGATCGCCGCCCTCGCCCAGGCCGCCTCGGTCAGTGAACCGACGGTCAACCGCTTCTGCCGTTCGTTCGGTGTCAGCGGTTACCCTGAACTCAAATTGCAGTTGGCGCAAAGCCTGGCCAGTGGCGCCGCGTATGTCAGCCGCGCCGTGGAGGCCGATGATAACCCCGAGGCCTACACGCAGAAGATCTTTGGCAGCGCCATTGCCTCCTTGGACAGTGCCTGCCAGGCCCTGGACCCGGCGCTGATCAGCAAGGCCGTGGACTTGTTGATCCAGGCACGGCAGATCCACTTCTTTGGCCTCGGCGCTTCAGCCCCGGTGGCCATGGATGCGTTGCACAAGTTCTTCCGCTTCAACCTGGCAGTGACCGCCCACGCCGACGTGCTGATGCAACGCATGATCGCCTCGGTGGCGCACACCGGTGAGTTGTTCGTGATCATTTCCTACACCGGCCGTACCCGCGAACTGGTGGAAGTGGCGCGTATCGCTCGGGAAAACGGTGCGTCGGTGCTGGGCGTGACCGCCGAAAACTCGCCGCTGGCCAAAGCCAGTACGGTGAGCCTGAACATCCCGCTGCCGGAAGACACGGATATCTACATGCCGATGACTTCTCGGATTATCCAGTTGACGGTGCTGGATGTGCTGGCGACCGGCATGACCTTGCGTCGCGGGGTGGATTTCCAGCCGCATTTGCGCAAGATCAAAGAGAGCTTGAATGACAGCCGGTATCCGGTGGGGGATGAGTTCAACTAAATCCGTGTCAACTGATCGTTCCCACGCTCCGCGTGGGAATGCCTCACTGGACGCTCTGCGTCTGCCTTTAGCGTCGTGACGCGGAGCGTCATAGGCTGCATTTCCACGCGTGGGAACGATCATGAATTCAACTAGCAGGCAGCTCTTCCAGCAGTACCGGCGCTATCGCAGGCAAGCCAGCTCCCACAGGGGAATGCATTCCAAAGGTGGGAGCTGGCTTGCCTGCGATAGCGCCATCAGCCACACCGCTAAACCCCTGCCCTGGCCTGCAAACTCAAATGCGCCCTCTCCCCCGGCGCCAGGCTCGCCGCCGCCATCGCCGCCTCTACGCACACAAACCCCGACGCTTCGTTAAAGCTCACGCCCAACAGCGGCCGGCTCCCCGGGTGCCACACCACCGTGTCGGCGCTGTCGCCGGTATCGATGCACAGTTCACGCTGCCAGGCGTGGTCCTTGAGCTGCAATTCGCCCTCATGCTGGAACACCCGCTGGCATCCGCCATCCACCCGTAATTCACCTTCCTGCTGGCAAACCTGGCGATTGAGCTGGTCATAACCTTGCGCGCCTTCGAGCCCAGACAGCGCTACCTCATCAACGTGACCAATACGCCAGTAAGCGTGCAATGCATGGCTCAACTGGCACGGCAGCTCGTCGTGATGCTCGGTGCTCAGGCGTAGTTCCAGGGTTTCGCCCAAGTGTGCGTGCAAGTCCACCTGCCAGTCGCACAGCTGCAATTGCCAGTGCAGGCGCACGCCGTCATCGTCAGTGCTGCTGTCGAGCAGTTTCCAGTCGATCAAGCGGGCCCAACCGTGGGAAGGCCAGGCATTTTCGCTGGGGTGACGGCCATACCACGGCCAGCACACCGGTACGCCACCACGGATAGCCCCGACTTGCGGCCATTTGGCGGCACACCACAGCCACGGCTTTTGGCCGGTGGGTTGAAAGTGCAGCAATTGCGCACCCTGGCGACTGAACACCGCCTGGCACAGCGGATGGTCGATCACCAATACATCGCGCATCTGAAAGCGCTCCCAGGCGAACACCGGACGCTCGCGCAGGGATTTGAAAAAGCGTTGCAGCGGTTGCTCGTGCATGTGCCCAGGTCCCGAATATCACAGTGCCACGCAAAAAAAAGCGGATAGCCATGGCTACCCGCAAATGCGCACAGAGAGAGGAGCTTATCGCAACAGCGTTAGAACGTAGACTGAATTTTCAGGCCCGCTACCAGCGCGTTGTCGACTTTATCCACGCCGCCAGGCTGGACAACGTACTGCAGGTTCGGACGCACAGTCAGCCAGTTGGTGACGTGGAAACCGTAGTTGAGTTCGACGTTGTACTCAGTCTCACGAATCGGCGTGTACAGCGGATTGTCGTAGTCGCTCACGCCCCTGGCGTCGTTGAGCAGCTCCGAGTTTTTCTTCACATCATTGTTGACATGCAGGCGAGCGACGCCAATGCCGACGTCATCTTTTGGACGCGCGTCGAATGGGCCTTTGTACACGAGCATCAACGACTGGTAGTTGTCGACCAGGTTGGTTTCCTTGTCATGGAAGGTCGCGTTGGCGGCAATGTTCAAACCACGGGAAGCGTCGCCGTTATGGGTGGTGAGTTGCTGTTGCGCAACGAACCAGTAGCCTTTCTTGCTGCTGCGGGTACGGAAGTCGGCGCCGCTGAGGACCGCATCGTTACCGTTGACGTCTTCACGTACATCCGGAGCATCGGCCGCACTTTTATAGAAACCCACACGGTATTCGCCCGGCAGGTTATTAACCTTCGGCGACCAGACCAATTCCACCGGAATCACGGTGCCCTTGGTACCACTGCCGCTGAGTTTGAAGCCGTTGCCGTGCTCCAGCTGCGACGGGTTCTGGTTGTAGGCACCGATTTGCGCATACAGCTCAGGCGTGATGTTGTATTTCACGCGGATAGCGGCCTGGGCGACCGGCCAGTTGTACCAGGTATTGACGTAGTTACCGACCTGGGAGCCGCAGAACGACAGGTTCTGGAAGTCGCAAGGGAAGGTGTTGAAGTCTTCGCCTTCACCGAAGTAACCGAGCTTCACGTCCAGCTTGTTGTCGAACATCTGGTGCTGAATCCAGAACTGGGTCAAACGCACCATGTGGCCACGGCCATACACTTCTTGCGAGGAACTCAAGGTGCCGGCACGCGGGTCGCCAATGCGGTCATTGGAGATGTTCTGGCCATTACGGTTGGTCAACTGGATCTTGGCCTGGGTGTTATCCCAGCCCCACAGTTTTTGCAGGTCCAGTGCCACGCCCAGACCGAACTGGTCGGAGTAACGACCGGTCTTGTCGTCGTTGTAGCCGCCGTGGGCGTTGTAGCCCATCTCGCCCACGTAGTCGGCCTTGATGTCGATACCTTGCTCGATCAGCTTGGTACGCTCGCCGCCCCAATCGCCGGTCATCCACTTGGAATCAGCGCTGAATGCATCGGCCGCCATCGCATTGGCGGACAATACAAGGGCTGCTGCCGCTGACAATTGGCAGATCAGCCGGGTGTTGTTGTGTTGCTTTTTCATCCCTACATCCTCGTCTTTATTGTTATTAAACTGTTTTTATCTAACGCGGGTTACATTTTTTAATTAAAACAATCACTTATCTTGCTTAACGGCCCTTGAACTGGGTCACATTGTCGGCATGCCCCTGTGCCGGCAATGAAGCCACTGTGCCCAACCGCTCACCGGTCTTGGCGTCAAACAGCAATACCTTGGCCGGGTCGAACTGCAAGGTCAGGGTCTCGCCCACTTGCGGTGCCACGTCCGGCGCCAAACGGCAGCAGACCTTGGTGTCGTTGAGCTGCACAAACACCAGGGTGTCCGGGCCGGTCGGCTCGGTGACCTGGACTTCGGCACGAATGCTCGACGAGCCATTACCCTCGCCCGCTGCCAGCACGATCTGCTCCGGGCGCAGGCCCAGGATCACATCGCGGTCTTCCAGCCCGGCGTCATTCATGCCCAACGCCAACTCGCAACGGGCCTGGCCGCTGTCGAGCACCGCCACCAGATCACCGTTCTGGCGTTTTAGGCGCATGGGAACGAAGTTCATCGGTGGTGAACCGATAAAGCTTGCCACAAACAGGTTGGCAGGGTCGTTGTAAATTTCTTTTGGCGTGCCGAATTGCTGGATGATCCCGTCCTTCATCACCGCCACTTTGTCGCCCAGGGTCATCGCTTCGATCTGGTCGTGGGTCACGTAGACGGTGGTGGTTTTCAGACGCTGGTGCATCAGCTTCATTTCGGTACGCATCTCGACGCGCAGCTTGGCGTCGAGGTTGGACAGCGGTTCGTCGAACAGGTAGATCTTCGGCCGGCGCGCCAGGGCACGGCCCATGGCCACGCGCTGTTGCTGGCCACCGGACAACTGGCCCGGCTTGCGGTTGAGCAGGTGTTCGATCTGCAGCAACTTGGCCACGCGCGCCACTTCGGCGTCGATGTCGGCTTGCGGCATCTTGCGGATCTTGAGGCCGAACTCGATGTTCTCGCGCACGCTCATGGTCGGGTACAGCGCGTAGGACTGGAACACCATGGCGATGTCACGGTCCTTGGGGCTCATGCCGCTCACGTCTTGATCACCGATCATGATCGCGCCGCCGGTGATGGTCTCAAGGCCAGCGATGCAGTTCATCAGCGTGGATTTACCACAGCCCGACGGGCCGACCAGGATGAGGAACTCGCCTTCCTTGATCGACAGTTCGATGTTCTTCAAGGTGTCGGGCAGGCCGGCGCCATAGGTCTTGTTTACATTGCGAAGTTCAAGCGTAGCCATGATTACCCCTTGACCGCGCCAGCCGTAAGGCCGCGCACGAAATACTTGCCTGCGATCACATAGACCAGCAGGGTCGGCAGCCCGGCGATCATCGCCGCCGCCATATCCACGTTATATTCCTTGGCCCCGGTACTGGTGTTGACCAGGTTGTTCAGCGCCACCGTGATGGGCTGGGAGTCGCCACTGGAGAACACCACGCCGAACAGGAAGTCGTTCCAGATCTGGGTGAACTGCCAGATCAGGCAGACCATGATGATCGGCGTCGACATCGGCAGGATGATCCGGCGGAAGATGGTGAAGAACCCCGCTCCGTCCAGGCGTGCGGCCTTGATCAGCGCATCCGGGATGCTCACGTAGTAGTTACGGAAGAACAGCGTGGTGAACGCCAGGCCGTAGACCACGTGGATAAACACCAGGCCGGTGGTGGTGCTGGCCAGGCCCATCTTGCCGAGGGTGAACGACGCGGGCAGCAACACGGTCTGGAACGGCAGGAAGCAGCCGAACAGCAACAGGCCAAAGAACAGCTGCGAACCGCGGAAGCGCCAGAACGACAGCACGTAGCCGTTCAAGGCGCCGATAGCGGTAGAGATCAGCACAGCAGGAACGGTGATCTTGATCGAGTTCCAGAAGTAGCCATCCACGGTGGCCCAGGCTTTCACCCAGCCGATGCCGCTGACCACGGTGGGCCAGCTCAGCAGGTTACCGGTGCTGATGTCTTCCGGGGTCTTGAAGCTGGTGAGCAGCATCACCACCAGCGGCACCAGGTACAGCAGCACCGCCAGGATCAGCACCGCGTAGATCGCGATGCGGCTCAGGCTGATGGCAGGTTTGGCGGCGAGACTAGTCATTACGCTTGGTCCTCAGCTCGGAATACAGGTACGGCACGATGATCGCGAGGATCGCACCGAGCATCAGGATTGCACTGGCCGAGCCCATGCCCATCTGGCCGCGACTGAAGGTGAACGAGTACATGAACATCGCCGGCAGGTCGGACGAATAGCCCGGGCCACCTGCGGTCATTGCCGCCACCAGGTCGAAGCTCTTGATCGCAATGTGCGCCAGGATCATCACCGCACTGAAGAACACCGGACGCAGGCTGGGCAGCACCACGCTCCAGTAGATACGCGGCAGGCTCGCGCCGTCGATCTGCGCAGCGCGGATGATCGACTGATCAACACCGCGCAGGCCGGCGAGGAACATCGCCATGATAAAGCCGGAGGCTTGCCACACAGCGGCAATCACCAGGCAGTAGACCACGCGGTCCGGGTCGATCAGCCAATCGAGACGGAAGCCTTCCCAGCCCCAGTCCCGCAGGAGTTTGTCCAGGCCCATGCCCGGGTTGAGCAACCATTTCCAGGCGGTACCGGTGACGATCATGGAGAGCGCCATCGGGTACAGGTAAATGGTGCGGATAAAGCCTTCGCGGCGGATTTTCTGGTCGAGGAAAATCGCCAACAGCACGCCGATCACCAGGGTGATACCGATGAACATGCCGCCGAACACGGCCAGGTTCTTGCTCGCCACCCACCAGCGGTCGTTGTCGAACAGCCGCTGATACTGCGCCAGGCCCGCCCATTTGTAGCTGGGCAGGAAGGTCGAGGTGGTGAACGACAGCACGAACGTCCACAGGATGTAGCCATAAAAGCCCACCAGCACGATGAACATGCTCGGCGCCAGCACCAGTTTAGGGAGCCAGCGCTGCAGCACATCGAATGGCGAGGCCTTGCTGAACACAGCAACAGAACTCATGGGAAAATCCAGTACAGGGAAAAAGGACTACAAGATGAACCGTCTGGTACGCGGCTCGTGTGGGAGCGGGCTTGCTCGCGAATGCAGCGGGTCAGTCACCAAACATGCTGTCTGATACACCGCTTTCGCGAGCAAGCCCGCTCCCACACAAACCCGCTCCACAGCTGTTACTTGGCCGACTTGATCGCCGCGCCAAGCTTCTTGGCGGTATCGGCCGGGTCGGCTTTCGGGTCGTTGATGAAGTTGGTCACGACATCAAAGAACGCACCCTGTACCGCCAGGGTCGTGGCCATGTTGTGCGCCATGCTTGGCTGCAGGCCGCCAGTCTTGGCGTCGGCCAGGAAGTCTTTGGCGGCGGTCTGGGCGCAGGAATCAAAGCCGTAGGATTCCATCTTGGTCAGCATGTCGTTACGCACAGGGATCGAGCCCTTGTTGATGCTGAACACCTTCTGGAAGTTTTCACCCAGCACGACTTTGGCGATGTCCTGCTGGCCCGCGGCAGTGCCTTTGTCTTTCTGCTTGAACACCGCCAGGGAGTCGATGTTGTAGGTGAAGGCTTTATCAGTGCCCGGGAACGCTACGCACTCATAATCCTTGCCGGCGACTTTCTTGGCCGCAGTCCATTCGGACTTGGCCCAGTCACCCATGATCTGCATGCCGGCCTTGCCGTTGATGACCTTGCCAGCCTCCAGGTTCCAGTCCTGGCCCTTGCCGTCGACGTCCATGTAGGTCGCGACTTTCTTCAGTTCAGTGAGGGCCTTGACCATTTCCGGGCCGGTCAATGCGCCGTTATCCAGGTCGACCAGGGCTTTCTTGTAGCCATCGGCGCCCATCACCGAGAGCACCACCGCTTCGAACACGGTGCTGTCCTGCCAAGGCTGGCCGCCGTGGGCGAGCGCAATGAAGCCTGCAGCCTTGAGCTTGTCGCCCGCTGCATAGAATTCTTCGAGGGTGGTTGGGTTCTTGGTGATGCCGGCTTTCTTGAAGACTTCCGGGTTGATCCACAGCCAGTTCACGCGGTGGATATTCACCGGCACTGCCACGTAGTCACCGTCGTATTTCACGGTGTCGGAGACTTTCTTGTCGAGCAGCGAATCCCATTTTTCTTCTTTGGCGACGTCTTTGAGCACGTCGGTGTCGAGCAGGCCAGTCGACGCCCATTCCTGGATGTCGGGGCCTTTGATCTGGGCAACGCCTGGCGGGTTACCAGCAACCGCGCGGCTTTTGAGCACGGTCATGGCAGTGGCGCCACCGCCGCCTGCTACAGCACCGTCTTTCCAGGTAAAGCCGTCTTTCTCAACTTGGGCCTTCAGGACATCCACAGCCGCTTTTTCACCGCCCGAGGTCCACCAATGCACCACTTCCACCGTACCTTTGGAGTCGGCGGCAAATGCACTGAGGGGGAACAACGAGGCAATGGAAATAGCGACGGCGAGGCGATTAATCGCGTTCATCTGAGTACCTTTTCTTGTTGTTATGCATGCAAGTCTAGAGCTTGCGCTGCACGGAGTTTAAACATGGATTTTCAGGGCGCAGGTAACAAAGGGACGCACAAATGTCACCACTTGGTGACATAGCATCCGCCGCCCAATGCACTGGCCAAGCTGGGTGCCAAGGGCAGTGCAGGCAGCACTACCGCTTGCCAGGCATGGTACAGGTCAGGTTTACCGCCCCAGATATTACTGCTGGGTTGGTTGTGCGGGCTGAGTTCGTGGTGCCAACTGCCCTGGAGCCGGTCGATGAAGTGGGTTTCGCAAAACTCCCAGAAACGTCGGTACCAGGTTTCGTAATGCAGCTCACCGGTACGTTTGAGCAGCGCCTGAGCAGCGGCGCTGGCTTCGGCATGGGTCCAGTGCAGGCGCTCGCGTACCACCGGGCGCAGGTTCCAATCCAAAGTGTAGACAAGGCCCGGCGCACCATCCACCGCCCAGGCGTACTCGCAGGCACTGGCGAACAGGCCTTTGGCGTCGCTCACCAGCCAGTCCGGCGCGGCCAACTTGGCCTCAAGGCGCGCAGCTTCCAGGTGCAGCAGCAACCGCGCCCATTCAAAACCATGGCCTGGGGTGATGCCGTAAGGGCGAAAGCCATCGGCGGGGTTGTCTTGGTTGTAACCGAGCAACGGCTTCCACTGCGCGTCGAAATGTTCGATCACCATAAACTGGTTGTCGGCGGCGTGGGTGTGGATCACCCGCTCGACGATACGCAGCGCACGGTCCAGCCAGCGTGTATCACCGCTGACATCGGCCAACGCCAGGAAGGCTTCGGTGGCGTGCATGTTGCTGTTGGCGCCACGGTAGGCTTCGACGCCGCTCCAGTCTCGGGCAAAGGATTCGAGCATGACGCCCTCCTCTTCGCTCCAGAAGAACTGGTCGATGATATGGACGGCGTCGTTCATTAATGTGCGCGCACCCGGCGCGCCGGCCACTACGGCAGAGCTGGCGGCAAGGGCCACGAAGGCGTGCAGGTAGGCGGCCTTGCCGGTGTTGCCATCAGCCGCCTGGGGCGCGGCGAACCAGCCACCGTGCTCACTGTCACGCAGCGGGCCGCTGAGCGCTGCCACACCGTGCGCCACCAGCTCGGCATAACCCGGCAACCCCATGGCATGGGCCATGGCAAAGCTGTGTGTCATGCGCGCGGTGTTCATGGTTTCGGCGCGGGCAGTGGCCGGCAACTGGCCTTTATCGTCGAGGTTGCCGAAACCGTCCGGCAGGCGCGATGCCTTGGCGAACGCCAACAGGCGCTGGCCTTCTGCGGCGAGCCAAGCGTGATGGGCAGGTGCATTCAGCCAACTGCTGGCAGGCAGTGGATGGGTGGTCATGGGTGGCCCTTATTGTTTTTTGGGATGACCGGAGTCTAAACAAGGGCGCGGGATGGGCAAGTAACGAAGGGGAGAAGAAATGTCACCGAGCGGTGACAATCCATGTAGGAGCGAGCTGTTCGCTCCTACAGAGGACGATTTCGCGTTCATTGACCCAGTGGTGTGGCCGCAGCAGGCGCATTGAGACGCTGATTCAAGTTCTGCACCTGGCTCTGCAAGGTGGTGATATTGCGCGTGGTCTGGATGCGGAACACGTCGAATTCCTTGTTGGTCGGCGCGTCGATATTGGCCGGCTGGTTTTCCTGAGCGCTCTTGAGCACCAGCAAGTCCTGCTCGAGACGGGCGATGGCCGCGCTAGGGTTGCCTTGTTTCTTCAAGGCCGCCACATCGGTGGCCAGACCCTTGGTCTCGGCCTGTGCTGCCGTGAGGCTGGCGACAGCGTCAGTAAGGGCCTGCACCTGGCCTTGCAGCTTGGTATTGGCCGCTGTCAGTTCGGCGGTGCTGGCACTCATCTGGGCCAGGCGGCTGTCCAGTTCAGTGGCTTGACCCGCGACGCCCAACTGTTGCTTGCCCTGTTCCTGCAACTGGGCTTCCAGTTGCTTGATCTGCAGCTTCAACGCTTCGCTGCCGTTGTTCACATTGGCTTCGCTGGCCACGACCTTGCCGGAAATCGCCTGCAGGCGCCCCGCCGCTTCCTCGCTGATGCGGGCAAAGCTTTCCTGGGTGGCAACCAACTGCTGGCCCATCAGGGAGATCTGCTGGAAGCTCCACCAGGCCAGGCCTGCAAAGGCAATCAACAGCGCGCCGACCAGTGCCCACAACGGGCCAGTGCTGGCGCTCTTGACCTTGACCACAGGCGTCGTTCGCGAACGCACCGACGTCGCAGGGGTCGGCACGAAATCATCGTCATCCCCAAGGTCGGCCCGCAGGCTGGGAACGTTGTCGAAGTCGTCTTTAGCATCGTTACGCATGAATCTACCCTGAATCAATGAGATGGCTGGCTGCAAAGCCGAGCGGCAGGAGTATAAACCGCACTCCCGGCGCATGGATCGACTCGGAACCTGGAATTGGGTTCCCGAAGTGTTGCTGCTTATGAGCTTATTGGCGGCCCGGGTCCTGGGCTTTCCACCAGCTGCAGAACTCGTCGAGCGCGGCCCACAGGCTGACTTTGGGCTCGTAGTCGAGATAATGCCTGGCGCGGCTGATGTCGAGGGTGAAATCTTTGTTCATCACCTGCATGCCCAGGCGCGACAACGCCGGCTCCGGCCGCCCCGGCCACATCGCGCAGAAGGCTTCATTCAGGGCCGCCACGCTGTAGGCCGCACCGTAGGAGCGGTAACGGGTCACCTGGGGCAGCTCCATTTGCCGCATCACGTAGTTCACCACATCCCAGATCGGCACCGGTGCGCCGTTGCTGATGTTGTAGGCTTTTCCCAGGGCCGAGCCAGTGGCGAGCAAACTGCTGAGCAGCGCCTCGTTAAGGTTATGCACGCTGGTGAAGTCGACTTTGTTCAAGCCGTCGCCGACGATCGCCAGGCGGTTCTTGCGCTGCATTTTCAGCAGGCGCGGGAAGATGCTCATATCGCCGGCCCCGGTAACAAACCGTGGGCGCAGGGCTATCACTTCCAGGCCGAACTCTTGGGCGCCAAAGACCTTCTGCTCAGCCAGGTATTTGGTGGCGGCATAGGGATGCTTGAAACGCTTGGGCACTTGTTCTTCGGTGAGCCCCAGATGGTCGCGACCGTCAAAGTAGATCGACGGCGACGACAGGTGCACTAGGCGCCCGACGCGCTGTTTCAGGCAGGCTTCGACGACGTTTTCGGTGACCAGCACATTGTTCTGGTGGAAGTCCTGGTACTTGCCCCACAGCCCGACGGCGCCGGCGCAATGCACCACGGCTTCAACATCGCGGCACAGGTCGCGCACCAGGTCGGCATCATTCAAGTCACCTTGGATAAACTCGGCACCGCGCCGTACCAGGTGCTCCACACCCTCGGCGCGCCGCCCGTTGACCCGCACGTCCAGGCCTTGTTCAAGGGCGAAGCGCGCAAAGCGCCCGCCAATGAAGCCGCTTGCGCCGGTGACCAGAATTTTCATGTCGTACTCCGTGTTCTTTCGTTTTTCATCGCTATTGCCTTGACGCGCGCCATCACTCCAACGGCACCAACCAATGACCACACACATCGGCCAGATGGTCGGTCAGCAAGCCCAACAGTTGCCCGCCACTGCGCCAATGATGCCAGTACAGCGGCACATCGATGGGCTTATCTGGCAATAACTCGACCAGCACGCCGGTTTCCAACTGGTCACGCACTTGCAATTCAGGCACCAGGCCCCAGCCCAGGCCGGCTTCTGTCAGGCGGATAAAGCCTTCGGATGACGGGCATAGATGGTGTTCGAAACCACCGTCCACGCCCAGGGACGCCAGGTAGCGGTGCTGCAGGAAATCATCCGGGCCGAACACCAGCGCAGGCGTGCGCGCCAATTGGTCAGCCCGCACGCCCCCAGGAAAATGCCGCGCCAGAAAGGCCGGGCTGGCCAGGGCCCGATAACGCATGGCGCCCAGCAACAGGCTGCGGGCACCGGCCACGGGACGCTCGCTGGCGCAAATGCAGGCCGCCACTTCACCGGCGCGCATGCGCTTGAGGCCCACGGTCTGGTCTTCGACCACCAGGTCCAGCAGCAAATGCTGTTCGGCGCAGAAGTCGCTGACCGCCTCGGCCCACCAAGTGGCGAGGCTGTCGGCATTCAGGGCAATGCGCAGACGCTCGGGCATGCCCTCCTCGTCCAGGGCCGGCACCTGGCTTTGCAGGTCACGCTCCAGCAAGCGCACCTGTTGCACATGGTTGAGCAAGCGCCGGCCGATATCGGTGGGCGTCGGCGGCGAGGCGCGTATCAACACCGGCTGGCCAATACGCGCTTCCAATAGCTTGATGCGTTGAGAGATGGCTGACTGCGACAGCCCCAGCACCTGGGCACCGCGCTCAAAGCCGGCTTGTTCCACCACCGCCGCCAGGGCAGAAAGCAATTTATAGTCGAACATCAGTTTCTCTAATGAGCGATCAGCAATATTGGTTTTTCTTATACAGGCTCTCCCGTGAAAATGACCAGCATTGCTTCCCCACTTAAGGAAACCTCACATGGCTGGCGAAACCGCCCTGACCACTTTATTGCGCAGCATGAGCCCGCAGTTGAATGACGGCGACTATGTGTTCTGCACCCTTCCCGACAACCGTATCCCTGCGGGCTGCGAGGTCATCGGCAGTTTTCGTGAACAGGAAGGGCTGACGGTGATTGTCGAACGACAACAGGCCGAACAGGCTGGGTTGAGCTTCGACTATCTCGCCGCCTGGATCACCCTGAATGTGCATTCCGCCCTTGAAGCCGTGGGCCTGACCGCCGCCTTCGCCAGCGCGCTGGGCCAAGCCGGTATCAGTTGCAACGTGATCGCCGGCTACTACCACGACCACCTGTTCGTCGGCCGCGCCGATGCCCAGCGGGCCATGGACGTATTACGGCAATTGGCAGCGAACGCGGAGTAAACCCTATGTGGCAAAGCTATGTGAACGGATTGCTGGTCGCCCTCGGCCTGATCATGGCGATCGGCACCCAAAATGCCTTTGTATTGGCACAAAGCCTGCGCCGCGAACATCATTTGCCGGTGGCGGCGCTGTGCATCGTGTGCGATGCGATTTTAGTAGCCGCCGGGGTATTCGGGCTGGCCACCGTGCTGGCGCAAAGCCCGATACTGCTGGCGGTGGCACGCTGGGGCGGCGCAGCGTTCTTGCTTTGGTACGGCGCATGCGCGCTACGCAGGGCCTGCTCGAAACAGAGCCTGGACCAAAGCGACAGCCTCAAGACACGCTCAATGCGCGCCGTGCTGCTGAGCGCCTTGGCAGTCACCTTGCTCAACCCCCATGTCTACCTGGACACCGTCCTGCTGATCGGTTCCCTGGGCGCGCAACAAACCGAACCGGGTGCTTATGTAGCCGGAGCAGCCAGTGCCTCGTTCCTGTGGTTCTCCACCCTGGCGCTGGGCGCGGCATGGCTGGCACCCTGGTTGGCACGTCCGGCCACCTGGCGCCTGCTGGACCTGCTGGTCGCAGTAATGATGTTCTGGGTGGCCTATCAACTGATCAGCGCCTGAGCAATATTCCAAAACGCTCTGGAACCTCTATCCCACACAGTTGTTGCGTGGTTATGCCGCACCCCCGGTGCTATGATCGGACCCCTGCGCCGCAAAGAGTACAAACTCCCCGGCGCATGTTTGGCCGCCCGTGATCGGCCTTGCGCTCACCGCAACTGACCTGATTAGGAGAATCATCATGGCTTTCGAATTGCCGCCGCTGCCCTACGCACACGATGCCCTGCAGCCGCACATCTCCAAGGAAACCTTGGAGTACCACCACGACAAGCACCACAACACCTATGTCGTGAACCTGAACAACCTGGTGCCTGGCACCGAGTTCGAAGGCAAGACCCTGGAAGAGATCGTCAAGTCTTCCTCGGGCGGTATCTTCAACAACGCCGCTCAGGTCTGGAACCACACCTTCTACTGGAACTGCCTGGCGCCAAACGCCGGCGGTCAACCAACCGGCGCGCTGGCTGAAGCCATCAACGCTGCGTTCGGTTCGTTCGACAAGTTCAAAGAAGAGTTCACCAAGACTTCGGTTGGCACCTTCGGTTCCGGTTGGGGCTGGCTGGTGAAAAAGGCTGACGGTTCCCTGGCCCTGGCCAGCACCATCGGCGCCGGCAACCCGCTGACCAACGGCGACACCCCGCTGCTGACCTGCGACGTGTGGGAACACGCCTACTACATCGACTACCGCAACGTGCGTCCAAAGTATGTGGAAGCGTTCTGGAACCTGGTCAACTGGAAGTTCGTGGCTGAGCAGTTCGAAGGCAAGGCCTTCACTGCCTAAGCGATGCTTGCAGTAGGAAAAGCCCGGCGATTGCCGGGCTTTTTTTTGGGCGACGAGTGTGGATCGGCCGAAAAAATGGAACTCATTGAGACGAACCGGCCACGTAGTCGAAGAGAGGAATACACCTCTCGTCCAACGCAGGAGAGTCAACTATGGAACCAGTTTCGATGATGGCCGCCGGCGCCGCCGCCTCGGTGGCACTGCCCATTGCAGGAAAAGCGGCCGAGATGGGAATGGATCTACTCAAGGACGTGATGGACCGTGTCACGGACGGAGCCCAAGGCGGCCAACTGGGCGCGGATCCACAGTCATCTGCCCCACCACAGATTAATTTTTAATCAAACAACCACTTGCCCCCGCAAGGCAACATTCACGGCGGATTCCATCCGCCGTTTTCCTGCCCACCGTCGCTGCAAAGCGCCACCCCCCTTCCCACAGTAATGTCCCTTTGACTGCCCTCCCCAGATTGCCAATACTCATGGCATATTGACGGCCACCCGCATGAGACAAGGAATGCCCCTTTGAAGCTGGAACTCAAGAACAGCTTGTCGGTGAAGTTGCTACGGGTTGTGCTGCTGTCGGCCTTGATCGTGGGTGTGGCGCTGAGCGTGGCGCAGATCGTTTTTGATGCCTACAAGACACGCCAGGCCGTGGCGGGCGATGCCCAGCGCATCCTCGACATGTTTCGCGACCCCTCGACCCAGGCCGTGTACAGCCTGGATCGCGAGATGGGCATGCAGGTGATCGAAGGTCTGTTCCAGGACGATGCTGTGCGCATGGCCTCTATCGGCCATCCCAACGAGACCATGTTGGCGGAAAAAAGCCGCCCTTTACAGCGGTCCCCCAGCCGCTGGCTGACCGACCTGATTCTTGGCCAGGAACGATCCTTTACTACCGCGTTAGTCGGCAAGGGCCCCTACAGCGAATATTACGGCGACCTGAGCATCACCCTCGACACCGCCACCTATGGCCGAAGTTTTCTGGTCAGCTCGGTCATCATCTTTATCTCGGGCGTATTGCGCGCCCTGGTCATGGGGCTGGTGCTGTACCTGGTGTATCACTGGATGCTGACCAAACCGCTGTCGCGGATGCTCCAACACCTGACCTCGATCAACCCGGACCGCCCCAGCGAGCACAAGATCCCTCAGCTCAAGGGTCATGAACGCAACGAACTGGGGCAGTGGATAAACACCGCCAACCAATTGCTCGAATCCATTGAGCGCAATACCCACCTGCGGCACGAGGCCGAGTCCAGCCTGTTGCGCATGGCCCAGTACGACTTCCTGACCGGCCTGCCGAACCGCCAGAAGTTGCAGGCGCAACTGGACAAGATCCTAACGGACGCTGGCCGCCGGCAACGCCGTGTCGCGGTGTTATGCGTGGGGCTGGATGACTTCAAGAGCGTCAACGAGCAATTCACCTACCAGGCCGGCGACAAACTCTTGCTGGCCCTGGCCGACCGCCTGCGCGCCCATAGTGGCCGCCTGGGCACGCTCGCCCGCCTGGGCGGCGACCAGTTCGCCTTGGTGCAAGCCGATATCGACCAGCCCTACGAGGCCGCCGAACTGGCACAAAGCATCCTCGATGACCTGGAGGCTGAATTCGCCCTCGACCACGACCTGATCCGCCTGCGCGCCACCATCGGCATCACGCTGTTTCCGGAAGATGGCGACAGCACCGAGAAGTTGCTGCAAAAAGCCGAGCAGACCATGACCCTGGCCAAGAGCCGCTCGCGCAACCGCTATCAGTTTTATATCGCCAGCGTCGACAGCGAAATGCGCCGGCGCCGTGAACTGGAGAAAGACCTGCGCGATGCCCTGAGCCGCGAGCAGTTCCACCTGGTGTACCAACCGCAAATCAGCTATCGCGACCATCAGGTGGTCGGCGTGGAGGCCCTGCTGCGCTGGCAACACCCGGAACATGGGCTGGTACCGCCGGACTTGTTTATCCCGCTGGCGGAACAGAACGGCACCATCATTCCCATTGGCGAATGGGTGCTGGACCAAGCGTGCCGGCAATTGCGCGAATGGCATGACCAGGGTTTCACGGCGCTGCGCATGGCCGTCAACCTGTCCACGGTGCAACTGCACCACACCGAGTTGCCGAGGGTGGTCAACAACCTGATGCAGATCTATCGCCTACCGCCACGCAGCCTGGAGCTGGAAGTCACCGAGACCGGCCTGATGGAAGACATTAGCACCGCCGCTCAGCATCTGCTGAGCCTGCGTCGCTCCGGGGCGCTGATCGCCATTGATGACTTCGGCACCGGCTATTCCTCCCTGAGTTACCTCAAAAGCCTGCCACTGGACAAGATCAAGATCGACAAGAGCTTCGTCCAGGACCTGCAGGACGACGACGATGACGCAACCATCGTGCGCGCCATTATCCAATTGGGTAAAAGCCTGGGCATGCAGGTGATTGCCGAAGGGGTGGAGACCGCCGAACAGGAGGCCTACATCATCTCCGAGGGGTGCCATGAAGGGCAGGGTTATCACTACAGCAAACCGCTGCAGGCCCGGGAGTTGACGGCTTATCTGAAGCAGTCCGAACGTAATAACGCCGTGAGTCTTTGAATTTACACTTCGATACTCAATATTTCCCGCGTATAAGCCTTTACACAAAATGCAAATCTTTCGCATTATGTCGCAGCGTTTGCGCTCCCCGCGCGCCCTTTCAACAACCGAAGCAGGATGTTCGCCATGATTCGTATGCCCCTGGCCACCGCCAGTCTGCTGGCCATTGCCATTTCTCTCGCCGGTTGCGGCGAAGGTAAAGACAAGGCCGCCGCGCCCCAGGCACCCGCTGCCGCCAGCACTACCGCACCGGCGGCTGCCCCGGCAGGCCAGGTCGACGAAGCAGCCGCCAAGGCCGTGGTCGCGCACTACGCAGACATGGTGTTTGCGGTGTACAGCGATGCCGAATCCACCGCAAAAACCCTGCAGACCGCAATCGATACTTTCCTCGCCAACCCGAACGACGAAACCCTGAAAGCGGCCCGTACCGCCTGGATCGCCGCACGCGTACCCTACCTGCAGAGCGAAGTATTCCGCTTCGGCAACACCATCATCGATGACTGGGAAGGCCAAGTGAACGCCTGGCCCCTGGATGAAGGCCTGATCGACTACGTCGACAAGTCCTACGAGCACGCGCTGGGCAACCCAGGTGCCAACGCCAATATCATCGCCAACAACGAGATTCAGGTGGGCGAAGACAAGGTCGACGTCAAGGAGATCACCCCGGAAAAACTCGCCAGCCTCAATGAGCTGGGCGGTTCCGAAGCGAACGTCGCCACCGGCTACCACGCCATCGAATTCCTGCTGTGGGGCCAGGACCTTAACGGCACCGGCCCAGGCGCGGGCAACCGCCCGGCGTCGGACTACATGACCGGTGACGGTGCAACCGGCGGTCACAACGAGCGTCGCCGCACTTACCTGCGTGCTGTCACCCAACTGCTGGTCAGCGACCTGCAGGAAATGGTCGACAACTGGAAGCCCAACGTCGAAGACAACTACCGCGCCACCCTGGAGTCGGAACCGGGCACCGACGGTTTGCGTAAAATGCTGTTCGGCATGGGCAGCCTGTCCCTGGGCGAACTCGCCGGGGAGCGCATGAAAGTGTCCCTGGAAGCCAACTCGCCGGAAGACGAGCAGGACTGCTTCAGCGACAACACCCATTACTCGCATTTCTACGACGCCAAGGGCATCCGTAACGTCTACCTGGGCGAATACACCCGTGTTGACGGCACCAAGCTGACCGGCGCCAGCCTGTCGTCTCTGGTGGCCAAGGTCGACCCGGCAGCCGACGCAGCCCTCAAGGCTGACCTGGCAGCCACCGAAGCGAAGATCCAGGTGATGGTTGACCACGCCAACAACGGCGAGCACTACGACCAGTTGATCGCCGCTGACAATGAAAAGGGCAACCAGATCGTGCGTGACTCGATTGCCGCCCTGGTCAAGCAGACCGGTTCGATCGAAGCCGCTGCTGGCAAGCTGGGTATCAGTGACCTGAACCCGGACAGCGCTGATCACGAGTTCTGATCAAGCACAGTTAAAAGAGGCGACCTGCGGGTCGCCTTTTTCATGCGCGCAATAACTGCCGCGTCTATCCCTGTAGGCGCTGGCTTGCCTGCGATGGCGGTGGTTCAGTCGACTAATCTGTAACTGACACACCGCCATCGCAGGCAAGCCAGCTCCCACATTGGATTGCGGGGCGTCAGGTGAATATACGCCGGCTGGCAGGCCAGCTCCCACAGGGGTTCTCCATCAACCCGCAGCCCTCGGTTTACAAGACCTGCACCGCGGGTAGAATGGCGCCTCTGCCCAATCACCCGAGCGAACTTCATGGCGTTGCCGACCCTGCGCATCATCGGTTTCATCATCGGCATCTTCCTGATCACCCTTGCGGTCGCCATGGTAATCCCGATGGCGACCCTGGTGATCTTCGAACGCACCAGCGACCTGCCCTCGTTCCTGTGGGCCAGCCTGATCACCTTTATCGCCGGGTTGGCGTTGGTCATTCCTGGCCGCCCCGAGCACGTGCACCTGCGCCCCAGGGACATGTACCTGCTGACGGTCAGCAGTTGGGTGGTGGTGTGCATCTTCGCCGCCCTGCCCTTTTTGCTGACCCAGCACATCAGCTACACCGACTCGTTCTTTGAAAGCATGTCCGGCATCACCGCCACCGGCTCCACCGTGTTGAGCGGCCTGGACAGCATGTCGCCGGGCATTTTGATGTGGCGTTCGTTGCTGCACTGGCTTGGCGGTATCGGCTTTATCGGCATGGCGGTGGCGATCCTCCCGCTGCTGCGCATTGGTGGCATGCGCCTGTTCCAGACCGAATCCTCGGACCGCTCTGAAAAGGTCATGCCTCGCTCACACATGGTGGCGCGCTTGATCGTGGCCGCCTATGTGGGCATCACCATCTTCGGCAGCCTGGCCTTCTGGTGGGCCGGGATGGGCGTGTTCGATGCGATCAACCATGCAATGTCGGCGATCTCCACCGGTGGGTTTTCCACCTCGGACGAGTCCCTGGCCCATTGGAAACAACCGGCGGTGCACTGGGTCGCGGTGGTGGTAATGATCCTTGGCAGCTTGCCGTTCGCCCTGTACGTGGCCACCTTGCGCGGCAACCGTCGGGCGCTGATCAAGGACCAGCAGGTGCAAGGCTTGCTCGGCCTGTTGCTGGTGACCTGGCTGGTACTCGGCACCTGGTACTGGTGGACCACCAACCTGCATTGGCTCGATGCCTTGCGCCATGTGGCGCTGAACGTGACGTCTGTGGTGACCACCACCGGCTTTGCACTGGGGGACTACAGCTTGTGGGGCAACTTCTCACTGATGCTGTTCTTCTACCTGGGCTTTATCGGCGGCTGCTCAGGCTCCACCGCAGGCGGTATCAAGATCTTCCGTTTCCAGGTGGCCTACATCCTGCTCAAGGCCAACTTGAACCAGTTGATCCATCCCCGCGCGGTGATCAAGCAGAAGTACAACGGCCATCGCCTCGATGAGGAGATCGTGCGCTCGATTCTGACTTTTTCGTTTTTCTTCGCCATCACCATCTGCATGATCGCCCTGGCGCTGTCACTGCTGGGCGTGGACTGGATGACCGCATTGACCGGCGCCGCCAGTACCGTTTCCGGCGTGGGCCCCGGCCTGGGCGAAACCATCGGCCCGGCCGGCAACTTCGCCACCCTGCCGGATGCCGCCAAGTGGATCCTGTCCCTGGGCATGTTGCTGGGGCGCCTGGAGATCATCACCGTGTTTGTGTTGTGCATTCCGGCGTTCTGGCGTCACTGACCGACGACATTTGCTGCAAGCGCGCCCGGTATTCGCCGGGCGTGGCATCGAACCAGCGGCGAAACGCGCGGAAAAAGTTGCTCGGGTCGGCAAACCCCAGCAGGTAGGCGATTTCCAGCAAGGTCATATTGGGTTGTGCCAGGTACTGCTCGGCCAGTTCGCGCCGGGTGTCATCAAGCAAGGCCTGGAAACTGGTGCCCTCCTCCTGCAAACGCCGCTGCAAGGTGCGCTGGGACAGGTGCAGCGTCTGGGCCACCGCTTCGCGCTTGGGCTCGCCCTGAGGCAACAGGCGGCACAGCACCTGACGCGCCTTATGGGTCACCCGGCTTTCGGAAAAACGTGCCAGGTATTCACCGGCAAAGCGATCATGCAACAGCGCCATGGCTTCGTTGGCCGTGGGCAGCGGCGCCTCCATGTCAGCCTGCTCGAAAATCAGCGCGTCATAGGGTGCATTGAATTGCAAAGGCGCATGAAAGGCCTGTTGGTAGGGCGCCAGGTCCGCTGGCTGCTCGCCTTGCAGCAGCACTTTGCGGGGCTGCAGGGTGCGCCCGGTGAGCCAGCCACACAGGGCCAGGGCGCTGGCCAGCGAGGCTTCGGCGCTTTGACGGGTGGGCGGCAGGTGATCGCCATGCACCGTCAGAATCAACGCATAGCCTTCAGGTAACAGTCGAAAACTCAAATCAGCGCTTTCGGCGATGATGCGCTGGTAGCGCACCAATCGCATAAAGCCTTCGGCCAGGGTGTTGCTGGACATCAACGCATAACCGGCAACGTGAAACGAGGCCGGGCGCACCACCTTGCCCATGTTCAGGCCAATCGCCGGGTTACCCGACACCTCTACCGCGCGTTGCCACAGGCGGGTCATGGCGTCTTGCGGGAAGCGCGCATCGGGATCACTGAGGGCCGCATAATCCAGGCCCAGTTGCTTGAACAAGGCACGGCAATCCAGGCCATCCATTTCCAGCGCCTTGACGATGCCCATCGCCCAGCTTGCAGAAGTTGTTCGTTCGCTCATGGCGTCTTCTTGTTGAAAGCAGGCTCAAACGGCAGCCAGGAAGCCAAGGATACTAAAGTGGCATCTATTGTCACTGGCTGTTACCACTGATCACTCTAGACTCAAATAAGCTCCCCGCCGCACACCCGTTGGCGGCACAACAACCAGAGGGCCGGTGACCGTGGAAAACATCAAGAAATACAACAGTTTTGCCGAGTTCTACCCGTACTACTTGGCCGAGCATGGCAACAGCACCTGCCGACGCCTGCACTTTATCGGCACCACCCTGGTGATCGGCATTCTCGCGTACGCCATCGGCAGAGGTTCATGGGTCCTGCTGCTGGCCTTGCCGCTCGCGGGCTACAGCTTTGCCTGGATTGGCCACTTCTTTTTTGAAAAGAACCGCCCCGCCACCTTTCAGCACCCGTTCTACAGCTTGCTGGGAGATTTTGTGATGTACCGCGACATGATTCTGGGCAAGGTGCCGTTCTAAATCCCTTGTAGGAGCGAGCTTGCTCGCGAAGCCCCCACAGACACCGCTGGCTACCTGACGCACTGCGTTATCGTTGACGCTTTTCGCGAGCAAGCTCGCTCCTACAGTGTTTTAAGAGAAAAATGGGCGAGACAGTCGAGATAAAAGTCTTTTTGTCATTTACGGTGCTGTATCCTGCCAAGGCTTTTTGAGAGCGCGGAATCACCTGCGATTGAAAAAACAGACCTTGCGAGGAGCGACCACGATGCACGAGATACCTAATCTCCCCTTCCCAAGCCTGCACCCAACTGAGCAGCCAACACCGCAGCAGGCCAGCGACAAGCAGCCTGAGGCCAAAGAAGCAAAACCAGTCGAGCGCGAAAGCCGGGACTGACGCCGTACCAGACCGTGTGGAAAGCGCGCCTTTGAGCGCTTTCCACACTGCCTGAATCATCCGAGACCTTCACTATGACCACCTCCCCTTCCGACACGCCGGACGCCGCTGTACTCGACGCTGCCTTGCAGATGGTCGAAGTCTGGAACCGCCTCAGTGCCGACAAGCAAGCAGCACTGCTCAAGCGCTTTGGCACCCAGGAAAACGCTTTGGCTGCCCTGGTGACCACTCAATTGCTGGCCCCCACCCAAGCTTGATCGGCTTTAGAGCTGACGTTTTACATTTTTGCCGCCCTGCCCGGCCTGCGCGCCGGTATCATTAGCAGCCTATCTTTACCTGCTGCGACAGTGGATCTCTCCCATGCCAGATACCCAGCGCCCCATGGCGGTCACGCTGCAAGTTGTTTCCATCGTGCTGTTTACCTTTATCGGCTATTTGAATATCGGCATCCCCCTGGCCGTATTGCCGGGCTATGTCCATAGCCAGCTGGGCTATGGCGCCGTCATTGCCGGGCTGGTGATCAGCGTGCAATACCTGGCAACCCTGCTGAGCCGCCCCTATGCCGGCAAGATCATCGACAACCTGGGCAGCAAGCGCGCCGTGGTGATCGGCCTGGTGGGCTGCGGCTTGAGTGGCGTGTTCATGTTGTTTGCGGCGTGGTTTTCCAGCCTGCCGGCTCTGAGCCTCGGCTGCCTGCTGGTCGGTCGGCTAGTGCTGGGCAGCGCTGAAAGCCTGGTGGGTTCGGGGGCGATTGGCTGGGGCATTGGCCGTGTCGGCGCCGCGAACACGGCCAAGGTTATTTCCTGGAACGGCATCGCCAGCTACGGCGCGCTGGCGGTCGGCGCGCCGTTGGGGGTGCTGCTGGTCAGCCAGTTGGGGCTGTGGAGCATGGGCGTCAGCATCATTCTGTTGGCCGTACTGGGTGTGGTGTTGGCCTGGAAAAAACAAGCCGCGCCGATTGTGCCCGGCATCCGTTTGCCGTTCATGAATGTACTGGGCCGCGTGCTCCCCCATGGTTGCGCGCTGGCATTGGGCTCTATCGGCTTTGGCACCATCGCCACCTTTATCACGTTGTATTACAGCACCCAGCACTGGGATAACGCGGTGTGGGCCTTGAGCCTGTTCGGTGCCAGTTTTATCGGCGCGCGCTTGCTGTTTGGCAATTTGATCAACCGCATTGGTGGTTTTCGCGTCGCAATCGCCTGCCTGTCGGTGGAAGTACTGGGCCTGCTGTTGCTGTGGCTGGCGCCGGATGCCCAACTGGCGTTGGCGGGTGCGGCGTTGAGCGGTTTCGGTTTTTCCCTGGTGTTCCCGGCGTTGGGAGTGGAGGCCGTCAACCTGGTGCCGGCCTCCAGCCGTGGCTCGGCGGTGGGCGCCTATTCGCTGTTTATCGACTTGTCCCTGGGCATCACCGGGCCGCTGGCGGGCGCCGTGGCGGCCGGGTTTGGCTTTGCCTCGATCTTCCTGTTCGCCGCCCTCGCCGCTTTCGCCGGTTTGCTGCTGAGCGTCTACCTGTACCGCCAGGCGCCCAAGGCCCGCGAAACACGCGACGCCTAGAAGTCGACCTTGCCGCGCCCGGCCTTGATGCTGCCGCGCTTGGTCTTGGACTCCAGGCGGCGTTTCTTCGAGCCCAGGGTAGGCTTGGTCGGACGGCGTTTTTTCTCGACCTTGGTGGCGCTCTGGATCAACTCCACCAGGCGCTCCAGCGCATCGGCGCGGTTCTGCTCCTGGGTGCGATATTGCTGGGCCTTGAGCACCAGCACGCCTTCGCTGGTGATCCGGCTGTCACGCAGTGCCAGCAAGCGTTCCTTGTAGAACTCCGGCAACGAAGACGCCGGAATATCAAACCGCAGGTGCACCGCACTCGACACTTTATTGACGTTCTGCCCACCGGCACCCTGGGCGCGAATGGCGGTCAGCTCAATCTCGGCATCGGGCAGCTGTACGTTGTTGGAAATCACCAGCATGTAACACGGTCCTCCGGAAGAAGCCCTAGGATACGCGAATGCACCTTGGCCATCCCCTCAAACAACAAACCCGGCACAAGGCCGGGTCTGCTTAACAACATTGACGCTTACTTCACCGCGGGGACCGCCATATCCATGGACTGCTGCGCCCGCTTGTTCTTGACCCAGTAACAAACGCCCATGAACGCCACCCACACCGGGATCGCGTACACCGAGCGGTCAATGCCCGGAATCATCAGCATGGTGCCCAGAATAAACACCACAAAGGCCACGCAGATGATGTTGCCATACGGGTACCACAACGCCTTGAACAGCGGCACCTGGCCAATGCGGTTCATGTGCTGGCGGAACTTGAAGTGGGAGAAGCTGATCATCGCCCAGTTGATCACCAACGTGGCCACCACCAGCGACATCAGCAGTTCCAGCGCGTCATGGGGCATCAGGTAGTTCATCAGCACCGCCACCAGAGTGATCGCCGCCGAGGCCAGGATCGAACGCACCGGCACGCCGCGCTTGTCGATTTTCGCCAGGGCCTTGGGCGCGTCGCCCTGCTCGGCCATGCCCAAGAGCATGCGACTGTTGCAGTAGGTGCCGCTGTTGTACACCGACAGCGCGGCCGTCAGCACCACAAAGTTGAGGATATGCGCGGCGGTGTTACTGCCCAGCATCGAGAACACCTGCACGAACGGGCTGCCGCTGTAGGCATCGCCGGAGGCGTTGAGGGTCGCCAGCAGGCTGTCCCACGGGGTGAGCGACAGCAGCACCACCAGGGCACCGATGTAGAAAATCAGGATGCGGTAGATCACCTGATTGATCGCCTTGGGGATCACGGTGCGTGGTTGATCGGCTTCAGCGGCGGTAAAACCGAGCATTTCCAAGCCGCCGAAGGAGAACATGATGATCGCCATGGCCATCACCAAACCGCCGACGCCATGGGGGAAGAAACCACCATGCTCCCACAGGTTGCTGACCGAGGCTTGCGGGCCGCCGCTGCCGCTGACCAGCAGGTAGCTGCCCAGGGCAATCATGCCGACGATCGCCACCACCTTGATGATGGCGAACCAGAACTCGGCTTCACCGAAGACTTTGACGTTGGCCAGGTTAATCGCGTTGATCAGCACGAAAAACGCCGCAGCAGAGACCCAGGTCGGGATCTCCGGCCACCAGTAGTGCACGTACTTGCCGACGGCCGTCAACTCCGACATACCCACCAGAATGTACAGAATCCAGCAGTTCCAGCCCGAGAGGAAGCCGGCGAAACCGCCCCAGTACTTGTGGGCAAAGTGGCTGAAGGAGCCGGCGACCGGCTCCTCGACAATCATTTCGCCAAGCTGGCGCATGATCATGAAGGCGATAAAGCCGCAGATGGCATAGCCCAGGATCATCGAAGGGCCGGCGGATTTGAGCACCCCGGCCGAGCCCAGGAACAGGCCGGTGCCGATGGCGCCACCGAGGGCGATCAACTGGATATGCCGGTTTTTCAGGCCGCGTTTCAGCTCGCCTGAAGAAGAATGGGGTCCACTCATGAAAAGGGTCTCACGCAAGGTTTGAAGAGTTGAATGCAGGTTGCTGCCTTGAATTACCGACTCAAGCAGCGCCGCTCAAACCCCAGCGCAGGCACCAGGAGTACAGCGTTTTTCTAATGGTCATGCGTCACCTGTTTGTTTTTATCTGTGACGAAATCGAACCCGTCCGGCTCGTGGCCAGGCGGAGTGATCAGGGGGATCAAACCCTGAGGTCTTGGCCTTTTGCGCGGATACGCAAGGGGGGTCACAGTAAAACGCGGCGCATTGTACACCGCTCGACAGCTTCGGCACGCACCGGGAAAGCGCACGGGCGATTCTGTCAGCTAATGCTTACATCGGCGCGCCCTCCAACAAAGCCAGGGCAGTTGCGTAAATTTATCGTTACACCCCGGAAAATCTGCGTTACAGCCAGACTTTGGCAGCCCTCAACGGAATTCTGTCGGTAGGCAATGCCTGAAGAATCGCTTCAGCCAATTCACTGTTTTGCCTGAATAAAAAAATCCGCCAAAAAACAGAAGAAAAAATCCAAATGAAACCGTGTCAATAAATTTTTTGCATTTCGAAACACTCTCTTCTAGGTTCTTTGCACTTGCCCGCGAAGCCCGTGGGTGAGCCGTTCTCAATCAACGTCCTCTAGGAGATACACCATGCAAGCACTGGAAAACGACCTGGAAACCGAACTGCAACTCGACGATTGGTTTGAAGCGCCGACCCATGAGGCCGCCGTTGAAATGATGCAAGCCGATGCCGTTGTGCCTTTTGGCACCGCGATGTGGCCTTTCTAATACCCGGCAGGCATCCGGCAGGCGCTGTGCACGGCGCCTGCCCCCCTTACCCAAGGCACAGAAGGACACCCGTCATGGACAAGGCCCGCGCCGTCGAACATTTTCTCTACTACCTGGCACACCACCCCGCCCTCAACGGCCTGAACCGCCCCACCGTGTTGCTGGGCCATACCGAGCGCTATGACGCCATCGCCCAGGCGATCACCCACGGCAGCGCCGCCCGCTTCAACTTTCAACTGCAACGCCTGGACCTGGCCCCCAGCGACACCCTGTCCCAGGCCATTCAAAGCTGCGACCTGTACCTGTTTCTCTATGATTCCTCCACGCTGCCCAACCCGCGCGCCGAAGGTCCGGACTTTATCCGTGCCCTGCAAGGCGTGATGGCCGAGCACTGGAAAAAATCCCTGCTGTTCAAGGATTACGGCGACTATTTCTACGACACCTTCAGCGTCGAGCCCCAACGCATCGCCGACCTCAACGCCACACTGATCCGGCGCATGGCCCAGGCCAACGTGCTGAGCTTTACCGACAAACACGGTTCGCGCCTGGAAGCGCCGATGAGCAGCATCAAGAAGTGGACCAATATCAACGGCGTCGGCAACCACGACCTGGCGCCCGGCGAAATCGCCACCCACAGCGAAGCCATCAACGGCCAGGTGAGGTTTGTCGGCACCTTCCTCAGTACCATCCCCTTTGCACGCAAATACGGCGTGCTGCAATTGCCACTGGAGCTATGGATCGAGAACTCCACCGTTTGCAGCGTGGCCAGCGAAGTGCCGGGGCTGGCAGATGACTTCAACAAGTACCTGAATGCCAACCCGTCCAACCGTCGTGTGGAGGAGTTGGGGATTGGCACCAATGAAGGGGTCAAGGACCTGTATGCGCGCAATGCCGGGTTTGAAGAGCGTCACTGCGGGTTGCACCTGGGCTTGGGTGGCGGGCAGAAAGGCAGTCATCACCTGGACCTGATCTTTGCCAGTGGGGTGCTGGCGCTGGATGACAAGCCGGTGTTTGATGGCGCCTTTGCCTTTTAAAAAATCATAGACGTGTAGAGATCCCGGTGGGAGCTGGCTTGCCTGCCATAGCGGTGCGTCAGTCACCTTTTTACTCACTGACCCACCGCTATCGCGGGCAAGCCCGGCTCCCACAGTTGATTGCATTTCAAATGTAGATCGCAAAAAAAAACGCCAACCCTAGGGTTGGCGTTTTTATGCAGCGCTTAACGCATCACTGCGGCTTCTTGCGACCAAAACCAGGACGCTGGCCGGAACCGGCCGGTGCGCCACGGCGCTTGCCCGATGGCTCATCCGCGACCAGTTTCGGGCCAGGGCGCTTGTTCGCCGCTGGCTTGGCTGGACGCTTGGTGCTGGCGTTGTCGGCCGGGCGATCCGCTTCACCACGGTTGCTACGACCACCCGCCGGAGCAGGACGCGGCGTACGTGGCGCACGCTCGCCTTCCTGACGCGATGGCGTGGTGGGGCGGCGTTCACCTTCAATGTGCGGCTGACGCGAGATACGACCGCCGGTGGCCGGTGCATCCAGCGCAGGGCGCAGGGTGCGGGCAACACGTTCGGTACGTGGCACTGGGCGCGACGATTTGCGCTGCATACGCTCAAGCTTGTCTTTGCTCTTGGCGTTCATCTGCGGCATGGCAACCGGCGTCAGGCCCACTTCGGCGCTGAGGATATCGACCTCGTACTGGCTCATTTCGCGCCAGCGGCCCATCGGCAGGTCGGAGTTCAGGAACACCGGACCGAAACGCACGCGCTTGAGGCGGCTGACCACCAGGCCCTGGGACTCCCACAGGCGACGCACTTCACGGTTACGGCCTTCCATCACCACGCAGTGGTACCAGTGGTTGAAACCTTCGCCACCCGGCGCCTGCTTGATGTCGGTGAACTTGGCCGGGCCGTCTTCAAGCACCACGCCCGCCTTGAGGCGTTCGATCATCTCGTCATCGACTTCACCACGTACACGCACGGCGTATTCACGGTCCATCTCGTAGGACGGGTGCATCAGGCGGTTGGCCAACTCACCGTCAGTGGTGAACATCAGCAAGCCGGTGGTGTTGATGTCCAGGCGGCCGATGTTGATCCAGCGGCCTTCTTTAGGCTTGGGCATCTTGTCGAACACGGTCGGACGGCCTTCCGGGTCGTCACGGGTGCAGATCTCGCCGTCGGGCTTGTTGTACATGATCACGCGGCGCACCGATTCGGCGGCCTCTTCACGCTTGATGACCTTGCCATCAATGGTGATTGCATCGTGCAGGTCGACGCGCTGGCCGAGGGTAGCCTCGACGCCGTTGACCTTGATGCGCTTCTGGGTGATCCAGGCTTCGACGTCGCGGCGCGAGCCCACGCCGATACGCGCCAGCACTTTTTGCAGCTTTTCGCCTGCTGGGCCGATTTCCTGGTCTTTCTGGTCTTGGTCATTCATCGTAAGCACCTCCCGGTGGGTCGATTCAGGCATGGCCTGAGGGGTATTGAAAGCGGGGCCTAGGCCGAATAGGTCGGCAAGGGGTCGCGAATCATACGCGCATGGCGCGTGTTGCGCATCACAGACTAGCCGATAACGCCCAAGTCATTTGCTTTTCCGCCGACCGGTGGCGCCCAGGGCCAGCAAACGCAGCTGGGCTTCGGCCAGAACGGTGCGCTTGTCGGTTTTGTCGAGTTTCTTCCAGGCACGGATTTCACGCTTGCTGCGGCCACAGCCGACGCAGATGTCGTCGGCGAACTTGCAAATGCTGACGCATGGATCTTTGGTCGAACTCATACACTTCCCCTAGCGACGCAGATCAAATGTGGGAGCGGGCTTGCTCGCGAATGCGGTGTATCAGCTTGCAGATGCATTGACTGAAGCACCGCATTCGCGAGCAAGCCCGCTCCCACATGGGGTATTGCAGTGTTTGGATATATCGCGTCAGTCTTCGAACTGGCGGCGTTCGTTTTCGATGGCTTCAGCAAGCGCCCGGGCTTCGTCTTCTTCGTCACTCAGGGGCGGCTGTTCGAGGGCGGCGACGGCGGCCAGGAGCTTTTCCCGGGCCTGGGCCACGCCAAGCACATCGTCTTGGGCTTCGACCTCAGGCTCGGATTCAACGTTCACCTGGGTTTCTGGCTCCGCCGCACCATCACGCAGCAAATCGTCGAAGTCGGTCTTGATCCCCTGCTCCATGTCGTCCAGCTCCAGCAACAACGTATGGAAACTGGTTTCGTCCTTGGGCTCCTCCGGCTCGGCGCTGGCATCGGCCAGTTCCTGCAGGCTTTGCGGCACCGGCGCGTCGTCGAAATCGAGCACTGGCTCGGCCTCCATTTCGCGCAGTTCGGCCAGCGGCGGCAGGTCGTCGAGGTTCTTCAGGTTGAAATGATCGAGGAACACCTTGGTGGTGGCGAACATCGCCGGTTTGCCGGGCACGTCACGGTAGCCAACGATGCGAATCCACTCGCGCTCCAGCAGGGTCTTGACGATATGGCTGTTGACCGCCACACCACGCACGTCTTCGATCTCGCCCCGAGTGATGGGCTGGCGATAGGCGATCAGCGCCATGGTCTCCAGCATCGCCCTCGAGTAGCGCTGCGGGCGCTCTTCCCACAAACGCCCGACCCACGGTGAAAACTTCTCACGGATCTGCAGGCGATAACCCGACGCCACTTCGCGCAACTCAAAGGCACGGCCCTCACAGGACTTGCGCAGGATCTCCAAGGCTTTCTTGAACACCGGCGGCTCCGGGCGTTCGGCTTCTTCAAAGAGTTCGAACAGGCGCTCCAAAGATTGCGGTTTGCCCGAGGCCAGGAGAAAGGCCTCCAGCAAAGGGGCCAGTTCGCGGGGTTCAGTCAGATTCATCGATTCAGCTCGTTATTCGGCTCGCGCCCGCACGTGGATAGCCGCAAAAGGCTCATTCTGCACCAGCTCGACCAAGGATTCCTTGACCAGCTCAAGGATCGCCATAAAGGTCACCACCACGCCCAGTCGGCCCTCTTCGGCGGTGAACAACTCGACAAAGGGCACAAACCCACCGCCCTTGAGACGTTCCAGCACATCGCTCATGCGCTCGCGGGTGGACAGCGCTTCACGGCTGACCTGGTGGCTCTCGAACATATCGCCACGGCGCAGTACTTCGGCCATGGACATCAGCAATTCTTCCAGACTCACGTCCGGCAGCAACTTGCGCGCGCGCGCCTCGGGAGCGTCGAGCTTGGGCACCACCACATCACGGCCCACACGGCTCAGACCGTCGATGCCTTCGGCGGCAGCCTTGAAGCGTTCGTACTCCTGCAGGCGGCGGATCAGCTCGGCGCGCGGGTCATCCTCTTCGGCTTCTACCGTCTCCGAGCGCGGCAACAGCATGCGCGACTTGATCTCGGCGAGCATGGCGGCCATCACCAGGTACTCGGCGGCCAATTCCAGGCGCACCGACTGCATCAGTTCGACATAGCCCATGTACTGGCGGGTGATTTCTGCCACCGGAATGTCGAGGATGTTGATGTTCTGCTTGCGGATCAGGTAAAGCAGCAAGTCCAGGGGGCCTTCGAAGGCTTCAAGGAACACCTCCAGGGCGTCCGGCGGGATGTACAGGTCCAGGGGCATTTCCATGACCGCCTGGCCATACACCATGGCAAACGGCAGTTCTTGCTGGGCGCCAGCCTGGGGATCAGCGGCTTCCACGGCTGACATTCAGGCCTCGACCATGAACGGAGCCGGGTCGCCACAACCCACACGCACCACTTCTGGTTCGCCATCGGCCAGGTTGATCACCGTGGAGGCCTTGTTGCCGCCGTAGCCGCCGTCGATGATCAGGTCGACGTGCTTTTCCAGCAAACGGCGCATTTCGTAAGGGTCGTACAACGGCTCGGTTTCGCCGGGCAGGATCAACGACACGCTCATCAGCGGTTCGCCCAACTCGGCCAGCAGCGCCAGGGCAATCGGGTGTTCCGGCACGCGCAGGCCGATGGTGCGTTTTTTCGGGTGCAATAACAGGCGCGGCACTTCGCGAGTGGCGTTGAGAATGAACGTGTAAGGCCCCGGCGTGTGGGCCTTGAGCAGGCGGAAGGTACCGGTGTCGACCTTGGCGAACAGGCCGAGCTGGGACAAGTCGCTGCAGATCAGCGCAAAGTTGTGCTTGTCGTCCAGCTGGCGCAAGCGTCTTACCCGCTCGACCGCGCCCTTGTCGCCGATCTGGCAGCCAATGGCGTAGGACGAATCAGTCGGGTAGATCACCACGCCACCGGCGCGGATGATCTCTACGGCCTGCTTGATCAGGCGCGCCTGAGGGTTTTCCGGATGAATCTGGAAGAATTGACTCACGTGCTCTACCTGTTCAGACGGTGGCAATAATGGGGTCATGCTTGAATCGCCCCCACAACAGCGGCAGATCTTCCGGGACCTGACGATACTCGCCAATCTCGGACCAGCCGCCTGGGCCATGAAAATCACTGCCGGCACTGACCAGCAGACCAAATTCGCGGGCAAGGATCGCCAGGCTGCCGACCTGTTCTGCCGGTTGATGCCCGTTGACCACCTCGATGGCGTGGCCACCCGCACCAATATAGTCGCTGATCAGCTTGCGGCGCTTGCTGCGGGTGAAATCGTAATGCCAGGGATGCGCCAGGCTGACCCAGGCCCCGGAGGCCCGCAGGGTCTGGACGGTGTCTTCCAGGGTCGGCCAATGCAGCTTCACATCGCCCAACTTGCCGGCGCCCAGCCATTTGCGAAAGGCCTCGGCGCGATCCTTGACATAGCCTTCGCGCACCATCCAGTCGGCAAAATGCGGACGGGCCGGTGCGTTGCCGCTGTCGCCCAGCTCTTGCTGGATGGCGCGGGCGCCGTCGAGGGCGCCAGGCATACCTCTAAGGCTCAGTTTGCGGCTTATTTCTTCGGACCGCAGCCAGCGGCCATCGTGCAATTGGGCAATCGCCGCCACCAAGGGCGGGGCCTTTTGATCAAAACCGTAGCCCAGCACATGGATGGTGGCGCCGCCCCAGGTGCAGGACAATTCCACGCCGTTGACCAGCTGCATGCCCAGGGAATGCGCGGCCTGGCGGGCTTCATCGAGGCCTTCGAGGGTGTCGTGGTCGGTCAATGCCAAAACTCGCACGCCTTTTTCAAACGCACGCGCAACCAATACCGCGGGCGCCAGGGCGCCGTCGGAGGCCGTGCTGTGGCAGTGCAAATCAACATTCACGGGAGTGTGTAACCTCAAGTCAGCTGGCGCTATCGCAACCAAGGATGTTTGTTATTATGCCGTCACATCCAGCTTCTGGCTCTTACTGTGAAACAATTCATCGACTTCATCCCGCTGTTGCTGTTTTTCATCGTTACCAAACTCGACCCCAGGGTCATCGAAATCGCCGGCCACGAGCTATCGTTCGGAGGCATCTACAGTGCCACTGCCGTACTGATCATCAGCTCCATCGTAGTGTACGGCGCCATTTTCATCTCCCAGCGCAAGTTGGAAAAAAGCCAATGGCTGACCCTTATCGCCTGCCTGGTATTCGGTGGCCTGACCCTGGCCTTCCACAGCGAAACCTTCCTTAAATGGAAAGCCCCGGTGGTGAACTGGCTGTTCGCTCTGGTGTTCATCGGCAGCCACTTCATTGGTGACCGCCTGCTGATCAAGCGAATCATGGGCCATGCGCTGACCTTGCCGGAGCCGGTGTGGGTGCGCCTGAACGTGGCCTGGATCGTGTTTTTCCTGTTCTGCGGTGCCGCCAACCTGTTCGTGGCCTTCACGTTCCAGGACTACTGGGTCGACTTCAAAGTGTTCGGCAGCCTGGGCATGACCGTATTGTTCCTGATCGGCCAGGGCATCTACCTGTCGCGCCACTTGCATGACACCGCGTCTACCACGCCGAAAACCGAGGACTGACATGCTCTACGCCATCATTGCCACCGATATTGCCAACTCCCTGGAAAAACGCTTGAGCGTACGCCCGGCCCACGTCGAGCGCCTTAAACAGCTGCAAGCCGAAGGCCGCATCGTACTGGCCGGCCCGCACCCGGCGGTCGACAGCAATGACCCGGGCGACGCCGGCTTCACCGGCAGCCTGATCGTAGCCGAGTTTGCGTCCCTGGCCGACGCCGAGGCCTGGGCCAAGGCAGACCCTTACGTTGCAGCAGGCGTCTATGCCGATGTGGTGATCAAGCCGTTCAAGCAAGTCCTGCCTTGAACCCGGCTGCGTCGAACCTAATCGTTTCGGCGCACTCCTAATGGCTCACGGCGTCACCGGTGGGGTCGTCGCCGTCGACAATGGCTAAATCGAGTGAGTCATGAGCGAGCTGTTACTGATAGATGATGACCAGGAGCTCTGTGAGCTGCTGACCAGTTGGTTGAGCCAGGAAGGCTTCCAGGTGCGCGCCTGCCACAACGGCCTGAGCGCCCGCAAAGCCTTGGCCGAAGCCGCCCCGGCGGCGGTGGTGCTCGATGTGATGCTGCCCGACGGCAGCGGCCTGGAGTTGCTCAAGCAACTGCGCAACGACCACCCGGAGTTGCCGGTGCTGATGCTCTCGGCGCGGGGCGAGCCTCTGGACCGCATCCTCGGCCTGGAACTGGGCGCCGACGACTACCTGGCCAAGCCTTGCGATCCGCGCGAACTGACGGCGCGCCTGCGCGCCGTGTTACGCCGCAGCCACCCGGCCGCGGTATCGACCCAGCTGGAACTGGGCGACTTGTGCTTCAGCCCGGTGCGCGGGGTGGTCAGCATTGATGAGCAGGAATTCACCCTGACCGTCTCCGAAAGCCGCCTGCTTGAAGCCTTGCTGCGTCAACCCGGCGAGCCCCTGGACAAACAGGAACTGGCGCAGATCGCCCTGGGCCGCAAGTTGACCCTCTACGATCGCAGCCTGGACATGCACGTCAGCAACCTGCGCAAGAAGATCGGCCCACACCCGGATGGCCGGCCACGCATCGTGGCGCTGCGTAGTCGTGGCTACTACTACAGCCTCTAAACATCCCGCTTAACCCTGTGGGAGCTGGCTTGCCTGCGATAGCGGTGTGTCAGGCCACCGTTATGCTAACTGGCCCACCGCTATCGCAGGCAAGCCAGCTCCCACCATTGATTTCATCACCTTCAAGGGTTTTGTCAGCTCCTGTCAAACCTGTCTTTACCGAAGCTTTACCCTCCCCTGACCGCCGCTGACCTTGCGCTGCGTAACCTACTCACATCCGGACTCACCGGAATAGAGACAGGAGAATCACCATGCGCAAGACCCTTATCGCTTTGATGCTCGCCGCTGCACTGCCTACCGTCGCCATGGCCATGCCTGAAGGCCCGGGCCCGATGGGCGGCCACGAAGGCCACATGATGGGTGGCCCAGGCCACGGTGAACACGGTCCGCGTGGTAAAGGTGGCCCGTTCAGCCAGTTGGACTTGAGCAAGGAACAGCGTGAGCAGATCCGCAAGCTGATGGGTGAGCAATGGCACGCTCGCAAAGACCTGACCCAAAAGTACCTGGACAAACTGCCGGCCGCTGACCAGAAGGCGATGCAGGACGAAATCGCCGCCGGCAAGCAGAAAACCCAGGCCGATATCCGCGCCGTGCTCAAGCCCGACCAACAGAAGAAGTACGACGAGATCGTCAAGAAGCAAGCCGAGCGCCGCGCCGAATGGAAAGAGTTCCAGGCCTGGAAAGCCCAGCAAGCGCAAAAAGCGCAATAATGGCCTAGCTTCACCCCAGCCCAGTGGTTCGCGCCGCTGGGCTTTTCCTGTTTGAGGGTTTCCTGTGCGTTCATTGTTCTGGCGTATCCTGGCGAGTTTCTGGCTGGCCATCGCCCTGGTAGGCGGGTTGTCGATTTTGCTTGGGCATATGCTCAACCAGGACGCCTGGATTCTGAGCCGCCACCCTGGCCTCAACAACCTGGCCCAAGAGTGGACGCAACTCTATGAAGCCCAGGGCGAAGACGCCGCCCAGGACTTGCTGCAACAGCGCAAACGCCAGTACCACATTGATGTGCAAGTGCTGAACGAGAGTGGCGAGCCGGTGGTGCGGGGCACCTTCCCGCGCCGCGCCGCCGCCTTCGAAGCCCGGCAGAACGACAGCCAGGACGGCCACCTGCCGTGGCGACGCCTGACCGCCGAGTACACCAGCGACAAAACCGGCGACACCTACCTGCTGATCTACCGCATTCCCCACCCGGAGCTGGAGGCCTGGCACCGCAGCAGCCTGCTGTGGCCGCTCAGTGCCCTGGCGATTACCCTGGTGGTGCTGACCCTGTTCAGCCTTCTGGTGACGTTGTCCATTACTCGCCCGCTCAGTCGTTTGCGCGGCGCGGTGCATGATCTGGGGCAAACCACCTATCAACAAAACAGCCTGGCGCAACTGGCCAACCGGCGCGACGAATTCGGTGTCTTGGCTAACGACTTCAACCGCATGGGCGCGCGCCTGCAAAGCCTGATCGGCAGCCAGCGCCAGTTGCTGCGCGACGTCTCCCACGAACTGCGCTCGCCGTTGGCGCGCTTGCGTATCGCCCTGGCCCTGGCCGAACGCGCCAGCCCCGAAGAGCGGGAAAAACTCTGGCCGCGCCTGACCCGCGAATGCGATCGCCTGGAAGCCTTGATCAGCGAGATCCTGGTGTTGGCACGGGTCGACGCCGACAACGCCAGCGCCGAAGACATCGACCTCACCCCGTTGCTTAAAACCCTGCAAAAGGACGCCCAACTCAGTGCCCCCGAGCAAGTGGTGCAACTGACGACTGCCAATGATTTGCAGCTTAAAGGCTGGCCGACCATGATCGAACGCGCCGTGGACAACCTGCTGCGCAATGCCCAGCGCTTCAACCCGGTGGGCGAACCGATTGAATTGCAGGCCCAGCATCAAGGCGGGCGCATTCTGATCAGCGTACGCGACCACGGCCCCGGCGTTGAAGCCGAGCACCTGAGCCAATTGGGCGAGCCGTTCTATCGGGCGCCGGGCCAGACCGCCCAAGGTCATGGCCTGGGCCTGGCCATCGCCCGTCGCGCCGCCGAGCGCCATGGCGGCAACCTGATCCTGGCCAACCATCCCGATGGCGGCTTTATCGCCAGCATCGAACTGCCCTTGATCCCTGGGGTTGCCACACCAGTGGGATGATCTTCTATAGTGGCCCTTCTCTTACGGAGGGCCTTTGATGACTGACCTGCTGACTCCCATCCAAGCCGCACTCGCGTTACCGCACGCCCCACTGCCCCAGACCCAGGCCGGTGCCTTGCCCTCGACCTTTGCCGTGACTGACCTGGCGGCCGCCAGCATCGGCGCCGCGGGCCAGGCTATCGCCCAGTTGATTGAGCAACAAACCGGGCGTCTGCCCAGCGTCAGCGTGGATCGGCGCCTGGCCTCGTTGTGGTTCTCTTCGTCGATTCGCCCCGTGGGGTGGCAAGTGCCGCCTTTGTGGGGCCCGGTAGCGGGTGATTACGCCAGCGTCGATGGCTGGATCCGCCTGCACACCAACGCGCCCCATCATCGTGCGGCGGCCGAGCGGGTATTGGGGCCTGCCGCTGATCGCGCCGCCATGGCGAGTAGAGTCGCGACCTGGAAAGCCGCCGAACTGGAACAGGCGGTTGTCGATGCGGGCGGTTGTGCCGCGCAAATGCGTAGCTGGCAAGCCTGGCAGCAGCATCCCCAAGGCTTGGCGGTAAACGCCGAAGCGTTGATCCAGCGCCAGGTCTTCGAACCCGGCATCGACAAACCCTGGCTAGGCTCAGCCGCTCGCCCACTGGCCGGCATCAAGGTGCTGGATTTGACCCGGGTGCTGGCCGGCCCGGTGGCCAGTCGTTTCCTCGCAGGCTTAGGCGCCGACGTACTGCGCATCGACTCGCCCACCTGGAACGAACCTGGCGTCGTCCCGGAAATGACCCTGGGTAAACGCTGCGCCCGCCTTGATCTAAAGCGCCACGACGACCGGCAGGTGTTTGAAACGTTGCTCAAGGACGCCGACATTCTGTTCCACGGTTACCGCGCCGATGCCCTGGAGCAACTGGGTTATACCCTTGGCGAACGTCAGCACATCGCCCCCGGCCTGATCGACGTCAGCCTCAACGCCTACGGCTGGAGCGGCCCATGGCGTAATCGGCGTGGCTTTGACAGCCTGGTGCAGATGAGCAGCGGGATTGCCGAGGCCGGCATGGCCTGGAAACAGACGGATAAACCGCTGCCGCTACCGGTGCAGGCGCTGGATCACGCCACCGGCTATTTGATGGCCGCCAGCGCGATCCGGGCTTTGGCCGAGCGCCTGGACTCCGGACGCGGCGGTTCGGCGCGCTTGTCGTTGGCGCGCACGGCGAAGTTGCTGGTGGCGGCCGGGCAAGTGCCACAGCAAGCGGCATTGCGCGAGGAAGATATCAATGACCAAGGCCTGGTGGTGGAGCAGACAGCCTGGGGCCAGGCCCACCGGCTACTGGCGCCGCTGAGCATCAGTGGCACGCCGTTGCAGTGGGATTTGCCGGCGGTGGAACTGGGCTCGCATCGGCCACAGTGGTGACTTCTCGTCCGCTTTCGCGAGCAAGCCCGCTCCCACACTTGACCGAGTACATTCTTTGAAATGCGATAAACATGTGGGAGCGGGCTTGCTCGCGAAGAGGGCCTGACAGGCGCCGCTAATCTTTGCGGTTCAACGACGTCCACAAATGCTGCGCCGCATACGCCCTCAACGGCCGCCACGCCTCGGCCCGCGCCAATAACTGCCGCGCCGACACCGGCCCACCTTCCAAGGCTGCCAAAGCATTGATCAGCCCGATATCCCCCGACGCAAATGCATCCACCTCGCGCAACTGGCGCATGGCGATGTACTGCGCGGTCCACTCTCCAATCCCCGGCAACGCAACCAGCCGTGCAACGCCGTCCTGGAGGCTGGCCTTGGGTTCGAAAAGCTGAGGATCATCCAACAGCGCCTGGGCCACACCGGACAACGTACGACCCCGCGCCTTGGGCATGCCCAGGGTGGCCAGGTCTGCCGCCGCCAGCACTTCTGGTGTCGGGAACAGGTGGGTGATACCGGCGTGCGGGGATGCCAGCGCCAGGCCATACTGAGCCACCAGCTTGCTCGCCAGGCGAATCGCCGCCACCACGGTTATCTGCTGGCCCAGCACTGCACGAATCGCCAGTTCCAACCCGTCCCAGGTGCCTGGCAACCGCAGGCCAGGGCGGGCCGCAGCCAGTTGCGCCATCAGGGGATCTTGCGACAATTGCGCGTTGATCACCTCAGGCACCGCATCCATATCAAACATCCTGCGCAAGCGCCGCTCGATCTCAGGCATCGCTGCAGGCTCGGGAAAGTCGACCGTCACCTCCAGCCAATCCCCCACGCCCGGTTCGACGCTGACCCAGCCATGTCGGCCCGCCACACTGATACTGCGCCGATATACGCCGGCGACCACGGTTTCCAACCCGGTAATCGCCCGCGCCGATAGGAACCCCAGCATCGCCGCCCAGTCGTAGGGCGGTTGATACGCCAATCTCACAGTGACAATACCCCGCTATACAGCCCATACGCGGCTAACCCGGCGCCCGCGATCACGCCGCTGAAAATGCCTTTTTCCACGGCGGTAAACAAGGGTAGGCCCTGCTCGCGCTTGGCCAGGGCAAACAGGATCACACCCGGGGCGTACAGCAACGCCGACAGCAGCAAATACTTCAAGCCCCCCGCATACAGCAGCCAAATCGCGTAGCCGAGGGCAACCAGCCCCACCAGCAGATCTTTCATGCGCCGGCGCTGCCAGCCTGCATAGGTTTCGCCGCGCGCGCTCAACAGCACCGCATAGGCCGCCGACCACAAATAAGGCACCAGGATCATCGAGGACGCCAGGTAGATCAGGGTGGTGTAGGTGCTGGCGGAAAACAGCGTGATCACCAGGAATGCCTGGATCATCACGTTGGTCAGCCATAAGGCATTGACCGGCACCTGATTGGCGTTTTCCTTCTTCAGGAACGCCGGCATGGTCTTGTCCTGGGCGGTGGCATAGAGGATTTCCGCGCACAGCAGCGCCCAGGAGAGCAACGCGCCGAGCAGCGAAACCGCCAGGCCGATACTGATCAATACCGCGCCCCAAGGCCCGACGACATGCTCCAACACACCGGCCAGGGACGGGTTCTGCAATTGCGCCAGCTCCGGCTGGCTCATGATGCCCAGGGACAACACATTCACCAGCACCAGCAAGGCCAGCACGCCCACGAAACCAATCACCGTGGCGCGCCCCACGTCCGAGCGTTTCTGCGCCCGCGCCGAATACACACTGGCGCCTTCGATCCCGATAAATACAAACACCGTGACCAGCATCATGTGGCGCACCTGCTCGACCACGCTGCCCATCTGCGGGTTACCCATTCCCCAGATATCGCGGGTGAAAATATCCGCCTTGAATGCAACGGCGGCGATCACGATAAACATCAGCAGCGGCACGATCTTCGCCACCGTCGTCACCTGATTGATGAACGCTGCCTCTTTGATCCCGCGCATCACCAGAAAATGTACGGCCCACAGCAACAGCGACGCGCAGCCGATGGCAAGCGGCGTATTGCCCTGGCCGAACGCCGGAAAAAAGTAGCCGAGGGTGCTGAATAGCAAGACGAAATAACCGACATTGCCCATCCACGCACTGATCCAGTAACCCCAGGCGGATGAAAAGCCCATGTAGTCGCCAAAACCCGCCTTGGCGTAGGCATACACCCCGGAGTCCAGTTCTGGCTTACGGTTCGCCAACGTCTGGAACACAAAGGCCAGGGTCAGCATGCCGATGGCGGTGATCGCCCAGCCGATCAATATGGCGCCCACTTCGGCACGGGCGGCCATGTTCTGCGGCAATGAAAAGATGCCGCCGCCAATCATCGAGCCCACCACCAGGGCGATCAGGGCACTGAGCCGGAGTTTCTGGGCGGGTTGGGTCATGCAGCTTCCTCGAAATAAACGGTTGGGCGACAACTGCGCACACAAGTAATTCAGATTAATGACGTTGTCATAACATAAGGATATGTAAAGGTAGGAAGTTTAGGCTTATTTAGAATTTAAATACGTCAATTATGAAGCGATAGTCAAACAACGTACAAAAAATTTGCACATTCGCAAATACGAACTAGCGTCAACACCCATGCCCTCGACCAAATGATTAACCACAAAGCAAAGAGCGCTCTATCAAGCGCCTTTGCGGGACTTGTTCGTCCGCAAAAACCTCACCCTAAGTCGTTAATTCACAATGGAATGTGCCAATGAAGTGATCTGAGTCAGCTGTTTGATTAGCGCACGGAATTATTCTGTGGTCTCTCTTCTCCTGCATTGGAGTCATGCAATGTCTGAAACTCCCGGAAAACTTCGACTAGGCGCCCTGGTCGCACTTGTCGTCGGCTCGATGATTGGCGGCGGTATCTTTTCATTGCCACAAAACATGGCCGCCAGCGCCGATGTCGGTGCGGTGTTGATCGGCTGGGTGATTACCGCCATCGGTATGTTGACCCTCGCCTTCGTGTTCCAGACCCTCGCCAACCGCAAGCCTGACCTCGACGGCGGGGTCTACGCCTACGCCAAGGCCGGTTTCGGCGACTACATGGGCTTTTCATCCGCCTGGGGCTACTGGATCAGCGCCTGGCTGGGCAACGTCGGCTACTTCGTGTTGCTGTTCAGCACCTTGGGCTATTTCTTCCCGGTCTTTGGCGAGGGCAATACCCCGACGGCAGTGATCGCTGCGTCAGTGCTGTTATGGGCCGTGCATTTCCTGGTGCTGCGCGGGATCAAGGAAGCGGCGTTCATCAACCTGGTGACCACCGTCGCCAAGGTGGTGCCGCTGCTGCTGTTCGTGCTCATCGCCCTGTTCGCGTTCAAGCTGGACATCTTCACCGCTGACATCTGGGGCGTGAAAAACCCGGACCTGGGCAGTGTGATGAACCAGGTGCGCAACATGATGCTGGTCACCGTGTGGGTGTTTATCGGCATCGAAGGCGCGAGCATCTTCTCGTCCCGTGCCGAGAAACGCAGTGACGTGGGCAAGGCCACCGTGATCGGCTTTATCACTGTGCTGCTGTTCCTGATGCTGGTGAACGTGCTGTCCCTGGGGATCATGACCCAGCCGGAACTGGCCAAACTGCAAAACCCGTCGATGGCCGCCGTGCTGGAGCATGTGGTGGGCCACTGGGGCGCGGTGCTGATCAGCGTGGGCTTGATCATCTCCCTGCTCGGCGCGCTGCTGTCCTGGGTGCTGCTGTGTGCGGAGATCATGTTCGCCGCCGCCAAGGACCACACCATGCCGGAGTTCCTGCGCAAGGAAAACGCCAACCATGTGCCGGTCAACGCCCTGTGGCTGACCAACGCAATGGTGCAGATATTCCTGGTGATCACGCTGTTTTCCGCCAGCACCTACCTGTCACTGATCTACCTCGCCACCTCGATGATCCTGGTGCCTTACCTGTGGTCGGCGGCCTACGCCCTGCTGCTGGCGGTGCGCGGCGAGACCTACGAGAACGCCCTCAAAGAGCGCAGAAAGGACCTGTTCATCGGCGCTATCGCCCTGATCTATGCGATCTGGCTGCTCTACGCCGGCGGCACCAAATACCTGCTGCTCTCCGCCCTGCTCTATGCCCCTGGCGCGATCCTGTTCGCCAAAGCCAAGCGTGAACTGGGCAAACCGATTTTCACCCCCGTCGAGAAGCTGATTTTCGCCGCAGTGGTCATTGGCGCCCTGGTGGCGGCCTATGGGCTCTACGACGGCTTCCTGACCCTGTAATTGTTGTTCACTGGAGGATCTGTAATGACCACGGAAAAAGTGAAGTACGGCGTACATTCCGAAGCCGGCAAACTGCGCAAAGTCATGGTGTGCTCCCCAGGTTTGGCCCACCAGCGGCTGACCCCCAACAACTGCGACGAGCTGCTGTTCGATGACGTGCTGTGGGTGGCCCAGGCCAAGCGCGACCACTTCGACTTCGTGACCAAGATGCGCGAGCGGGACATTGATGTGCTGGAAATGCACAACCTGCTCACCGACATCGTCGCCAACCCCGAAGCGCTGGACTGGATTCTGGAACGCAAGATCACCGCCAACACCGTAGGCCTGGGCCTGGTCGATGAAGTCGGTTCGTGGCTGCGCAGCCTGGAGCCGCGCAAAATCAGCGAGTACCTGATTGGCGGCGTATCGGCCGACGACCTGCCGAGCAGCTTCGGTGGCAAGACCATCGAGATGTTCCGCGATTTTCTCGGCCATGCCAGTTTCATCTTGCCGCCACTGCCCAACACCCAGTTCACCCGCGACACCACTTGCTGGATCTACGGCGGCGTGACGCTCAACCCGATGTACTGGCCGGCGCGCCGCCAGGAAACCCTGCTGACCAGCGCCATCTATAAATTCCACCCTGAGTTCACCAACGCGGACTTCCAGATCTGGTACGGCGACCCCGATCAGGAACATGGCGCCGCGACGCTGGAAGGCGGCGACGTGATGCCGATTGGCAACGGCGTGGTGTTGATCGGCATGGGTGAGCGTTCGTCCCACCAGGCCATTGGCCAACTGGCGCGCAACCTGTTCCAGAACAAAGCCGTGGAGCGCGTCATCGTGGCCGGCCTGCCCAAATCCCGCGCCGCGATGCACCTGGACACCGTGTTCAGCTTCTGCGACCGCGACCTGGTCACCGTCTTCCCCGAAGTGGTCAACCAGATCGTGCCTTTCACCCTGCGTCCTGACGAGAGCAAGCCCCACGGCATCGACATTCAGCGCGAGAAAACCAACTTCCTCGAAACCGTGGCCGCAGCGCTCAACCTCAAGGCCCTGCGCGTGGTCGAGACCGGCGGCAACAGCTTCGCCGCCGAACGCGAGCAATGGGATGACGGCAACAACGTGGTGGCCGTGGAACCGGGCGTGGTGATTGGCTACGACCGCAATACCTACACCAACACCCTGCTGCGCAAGGCCGGTGTGGAAGTGATCACCATCAGCGCCGGTGAACTCGGCCGAGGCCGTGGCGGCGGCCACTGCATGACCTGCCCGATCATCCGCGACCCTATCGACTATTAAGGAGATTTCATCATGGCTTTCAATATGCGCAACCGCAGCCTGCTGTCGCTGATGCACCACACCACTCGCGAGCTGCATTATCTGCTGGACCTGTCCCGCGACCTCAAACGCGCCAAATACACCGGCACCGAGCGTCCGCACCTGCAGGGCAAGAACATCGCACTGATCTTCGAAAAAACCTCCACCCGCACTCGCTGTGCCTTCGAAGTCGCGGCCCATGACCAGGGCGCCCACGTCACCTATATCGACCCGGTGTCGTCGCAGATCGGCCACAAAGAAAGCATGAAAGACACCGCCCGCGTACTGGGCCGGATGTTCGATGCCATTGAATACCGTGGCTTTGAGCAGGAAATCGTCGAAGAGCTGGCCAAGTTCGCCGGTGTGCCGGTGTTCAACGGCCTCACCGCCGAATTCCACCCGACCCAGATGATCGCCGACACCCTGACCATGCGCGAACACAGCGACAAGCCGCTGCATGACATCAGCTACGCCTACCTCGGGGACGCCCGCTACAACATGGGCAACTCGCTGCTGATGATCGGCGCCAAGCTGGGCATGGACGTGCGCATCGGCGCGCCCAAAGCGCTGTGGCCCCATGAAGATTTCATCAAGCAATGCCAGGCCTTTGCCGAGGAAAGCGGCGCACGCATCACCATCACCGAAGACCCGAAAGAAGCCGTGAAAGGTGTGGATTTCATCCACACCGATATCTGGGTGTCCATGGGCGAACCGGTGGAAGCGTGGGACGAGCGCATCGAGCAACTGCTGCCGTACCAGGTCAACGCCAAGATGATGAAAGCCTCGGGCAACCCTCGGGTGAAATTCATGCATTGCCTGCCGGCGTTCCACAACAGTGAAACCAAGGTCGGCAAGGACATCGCGGCGCGCTATCCGCACCTGGCCAATGGCGTGGAAGTGACCGAAGAGGTGTTCGAGTCGCCGGCCAATATCGCCTTCGAGCAGGCGGAAAACCGCATGCATACCATCAAGGCGATTCTGGTGTCGGCGTTGGCGGATATCTAACCCCACTCTGATCGTTCCCACGCTCCGCGTGGGAATGCAGCCAGTGGCGCTCTGCGCCACAAGAGCGGACGCAGAGCGTCCGGTGAGGCATTCCCACGCAGAGCGTGGGAACGATCATTCTAGAAGGACATTCTGTATGCGCATCGTCGTAGCCCTGGGCGGCAACGCCCTCCTGCGTCGTGGTGAACCCATGACCGCAGACAATCAACGGGCCAACATCCATATCGCCACCGAACAGATCGCCAAGATCCACCCCGGCAACGAGTTGGTGATCGCCCACGGCAATGGCCCGCAAGTGGGCCTGCTGTCATTGCAGGCAGCGGCCTACACCAGCGTCTCGCCTTACCCGCTGGACGTGCTGGGCGCTGAGACAGAGGGCATGATCGGCTACATCATTGAACAGGAACTGGGCAACCTGCTGGACTTTGAAGTGCCGTTCGCCACCCTGCTCACCCAGGTCGAAGTGGACGCCAAGGACCCGGCCTTCCAGAACCCTACCAAGCCCATCGGCCCGGTGTATGCCAAAGCCGAAGCCGAGAAACTCGCCGCCGAGAAAGGTTGGGCCATCGCGCCCGATGGCGACAAATACCGCCGCGTGGTCGCCAGCCCGCGCCCCAAACGCATCTTTGAAATTCGCCCGATCAAATGGCTGCTGGAGAAAAAAGCCATCGTGATCTGCGCCGGTGGCGGCGGCATCCCGACGATGTATGGCGAAGACGGCAAGCTGCGCGGCATTGAAGCCGTGATCGACAAAGACCTGTGTTCCTCCTTGCTGGCCACGCAACTGGAGGCCGATTTGCTGGTGATCGCCACCGACGTCAACGCCGCCTTTATCGACTTCGGCAAGCCCACCCAGAAGGCCATCGGCCAGGCCCACCCCGACGACATGGAAAAACTCGGCTTCGCCGCCGGCTCCATGGGGCCCAAGGTCCAGGCCGCCTGCGAGTTCGCCCGCCAGACTGGCAAAACTGCGGTGATCGGTTCACTCTCGGACATCGAAGCCATCGTCCAGGGCAGCGCCGGCACGCGCATCAGCACGGCCAAACCTGGCATCACCTACCTGTGAAGTTGAGGAGAAACGCCTATGGCTATCTTTGAACCCGGTCACCTGCATATCGAGCGACACGCGCTGAACAAGGACGATGTCAGCTACGACCTGTGCCTGGACTACGAAGTCTTCACGGATGAGCGCGAAGGCAAAGGCATGCAGTTCACCCTGCACGGCAGCATCCAGGGCAAGGGCATGAAGGAAACCTTTTTCCTGCCCAAGGACCAGGCCTACAACTTCGCCAGCAATGTGACCAAGATTGTCGAAAAATACGGCATTCCCAAGACCCATAGCAGCGTCGGTTCACAGCACAAGCATTACGATCTGATGTTTGAGGATGTGCGCCACCAGTTGGATATGAAATCCGGCGACCCGGTCAAACCCGAACACCTGGAATAACCTGCCCCCCAATCGAATGTGGGCGCTGGCTTGCCTGCGATAGCGACCTGTCAGACGATATTTTCGGTAACTGACCCACCGCCATCGCAGGCAAGCCAGCTCCCACATTTTGATCTCCACCGGCTCCAAGGCATACTGGCCACCCTCAGCACTCCAGAATCAAGATCCGCCCCATGCGTATCCACGTCAGCTTCATCGACCGCGTCGGCATCACCCAGGAAGTCCTGGCCTTGCTCGGTGGGCGCAATCTCAATCTGGATGCGGTGGAAATGGTGCCGCCCAATGTCTATATCGATGCGCCGACCCTCAGCGCCGAGGTGCTTGAAGAGCTGCGCGATGCGTTGTTCAGCGTGCACGGCGTGCAGGCGGTAAAGGTCGTCGACATCCTTCCGGGCCAGCGTCGCCACTTGCAACTCGACGCCCTGCTGGCGGCCATGACCGACCCGGTGCTGGCCCTGGACAGTGCAGGCAAGATCCTGCTGGCCAATCCGGCGCTGATCGCCTTGTACGGGCGTGAACCGGCCGGTGAGAGCATCGCCGAGCTGTTCGATGATCCGGCCTTGCTGGAAACCTTGCTGGACCAGGGCTTTCGATTGCCGTTGCGCGAGATCAGCGTCAACGGCCAGACCTTGCTGCTGGGCGCCACGCCGATCACCGACGCTGGCGCCCTGCTTACCCTCTACCAGCCCAACCGCATCGGCGAACAACTGTCGGCGCTGCACCATGACCATGCCGAAGGGTTTGATGCGCTGCTGGGCGAGTCCCCGGCGATCCGCACGCTCAAGGCTCGGGCGCAACGGGTGGCGGCGCTGGATGCACCGCTGCTGATCCAGGGCGAAACCGGCACCGGCAAAGAGCTGGTGGCCCGCGCCTGCCACGCCATCAGCACGCGCCACAGTGCGCCGTTTCTGGCACTGAACTGCGCGGCGTTGCCGGAAAACCTCGCCGAAAGCGAATTGTTTGGCTATGCGCCTGGCGCCTTTACCGGCGCGCAACGCGGTGGCAAACCGGGGCTGATGGAGCTGGCCAACCAGGGCACGGTATTCCTCGATGAGATCGGTGAAATGTCGCCGTACCTGCAAGCCAAACTGCTGCGCTTTCTCAACGACGGCAGCTTTCGCCGCGTGGGTGGCGACCGCGAAGTGAAGGTCAATGTGCGCATCCTCAGCGCCACCCACCGCGACCTGGAAAAGATGGTCAGCGAAGGCACCTTTCGCGAAGATCTGTTTTACCGCCTCAACGTGCTCAACGTCGCCGTGCCGCCTTTGCGTGAACGCGGCCAGGACATCCTGCTGCTGGCGCGCTACTTCATGCAGCAAGCCTGCGCGCAGATCCAGCGCCCGGTCTGCCGCCTGGCCCCGGGTACCTATCCAGCCCTGCTGGGTAACCACTGGCCGGGCAACGTGCGGCAGTTGCAAAACGTGATCTTCCGCGCTGCCGCCATCTGCGAAAGCAGCCTGGTGGACATCGGCGACCTGGACATCGCCGGCACCTCCGTGGCGCGCCAGAGCGATGGTGAAGTCGACAGCCTGGAACAGGCCGTGGAAGATTTCGAGCGCAGCCTGCTGGAAAGCCTCTACAGCCGCTACCCCTCGACCCGCCAACTGGCCAGCCGGCTGCAAACCTCCCACACGGCTATCGCCCATCGCCTGCGCAAGTACGGCATTCCCAACAAACCCTGAGCCATGCTTTATCCACTGTAGGAGCGAGCTTGCTCGCGAAAAACCCGAGGGCGCCAGGTTCATCCAGGCTTCCCGCGTCATCGTTGACGATTTTCGCGAGCAAGCTCGCTCCTACAATGGGCGCAATCCAGTTTTGGTCTGAGAACGACACTCCGTGTACTGAAAGCGCTACAGCGTAACGATATCGCTACAACCCTGTTTTTTGCGCGCCATGCAAGGCTTTGATCCACATAGGCTTTTTTTCACGCACTCGACTGTAGCGAAAACGCTACAGCACATTCGATTAAGCCTCTGGCGGAATTTATTAACTCTTTGATCTATAACGACTTAATAACGTTGGCCGCGATATTGCTAAGCAACTCCTCATTATTCCAATCCCGTCCACCAGACGATTCTGGCCCTGAGGAGTTTCCATGAGCGAGTTGCGTTTCACTGAAGATCACGAATGGCTGCGCGCCGAAGCCGATGGCAGCGTCACCGTGGGTATCACCGCTTTTGCGCAGAACGCGCTGGGTGATGTGGTTTTCGTGCAACTGCCAGAGTTGCAGGCTTATACCAAGGGCGCCGAAGCCTCCACCGTGGAGTCGGTCAAGGCCGCCAGCGGTGTGTACATGCCGTTGGACGGTGAAGTCCTCGAAGTCAACGACAAGCTCGATGGCAGCCCGGAACTGGTCAACGAAGACCCGATGGGCGAAGGCTGGTTCTTCCGCTTTAAACCCGCCGATGCCGATGCAGTGGCTAAGCTGTTGGATCAGGATGCGTACGACCGTCTGATCAAAGCCAACGCTGAAGCTTGAGGAGCGCGCCATGACCGTTAATCTGACCACCGCCAACGAATTCATCGCCCGCCACATCGGCCCGCGCCAGGAAGATGAGCAGCAAATGCTCGCCAGCCTGGGGTTTGATTCCCTCGAAGCCCTGAGCGCCAGCGTGATCCCGGAAAGCATCAAGGGCACCAGCGTGCTCGGCCTGGAAGACGGCTTGAGCGAAGCCGAGGCCCTGGCCAAGATCAAGGCCATCGCCAGCCAGAACCAACTGTTCAAGACCTACATCGGCCAGGGCTATTACAACTGCCACACGCCGTCGCCGATCCTGCGCAACCTGCTGGAAAACCCGGCCTGGTACACCGCCTACACGCCGTATCAACCCGAGATTTCCCAAGGCCGCCTGGAAGCCCTGCTGAATTTCCAGACCCTGATCAGCGACCTCACCGGCCTGCCGATTGCCAACGCCTCCCTGCTTGACGAAGCCACCGCCGCTGCTGAAGCCATGACCTTCTGCAAGCGCCTGAGCAAGAACAAAGGCAGCCACGCGTTCTTCGCGTCGGTGCACAGCCACCCGCAAACCCTCGACGTATTGCGCACCCGTGCTGAACCTTTGGGCATCGATGTGGTGGTCGGCGATGAGCGTGAACTGACCGACGTCAGCGCGTTCTTCGGCGCCCTGCTGCAATACCCGGCCAGTAACGGCGATGTATTCGATTACCGCGAGCTGACCGAGCGCTTCCACGCCGCCAACGCCCTGGTCGCCGTAGCCGCCGACCTGATGGCCCTGACCCTGCTGACGCCGCCGGGTGAATTCGGCGCCGACGTCGCCATTGGCAGCGCACAGCGCTTTGGCGTGCCACTGGGCTTCGGTGGCCCGCACGCGGCGTACTTCTCCACCAAGGATGCGTTCAAGCGCGACATGCCAGGCCGTCTGGTCGGTGTTTCCGTCGACCGCTTCGGCAAGCCGGCCCTGCGCCTGGCCATGCAGACCCGCGAGCAACATATCCGCCGCGAGAAAGCCACCAGCAACATCTGCACCGCTCAAGTGCTGCTGGCCAACATCGCCAGCATGTACGCCGTGTACCACGGCCCCAAAGGCCTGACCCAGATCGCCCAGCGCATTCACCAGCTGACCGCGATCCTGGCCAAGGGCTTGACGGCCCTGGGCCAGAACGTCGAGCAGGCACACTTCTTCGACACCCTGACCCTCAACACCGGCGCCCACACCGCCGCCCTGCACGACAAGGCCCGCGCCCAGCGCATCAACCTGCGCGTGGTGGATGGCGAGCGCGTTGGCCTGTCGGTCGACGAAACCACCACCCAGGCCGATATCGAGGCCTTGTGGGCCATCTTCGCGGACGGCAAAACCCTGCCAGCCTTTGCCGCCACCGACAGCACCCTGCCGAGCGCGTTGCTGCGCCAGTCGCCGATCCTCAGCCACCCGGTGTTCAACCGTTATCACTCGGAAACCGAGCTGATGCGCTACCTGCGCAAGCTGGCCGACAAGGACCTGGCCCTGGACCGCACCATGATCCCGCTGGGTTCGTGCACCATGAAGCTCAACGCCGCCAGCGAAATGATCCCGGTGACCTGGGCCGAATTCGGTGCCCTGCACCCATTCGCCCCCGCCGCGCAAAGCGCCGGCTACCAGCAACTGACCAGCGAACTGGAAGCCATGCTATGTGCAGCGACCGGTTACGACGCGATCTCCCTGCAACCCAACGCCGGTTCCCAGGGTGAGTACGCCGGCCTCCTGGCCATCCGCGCCTATCACCAGAGCCGTGGCGAAGCACGTCGCGACATCTGCCTGATCCCGTCGTCAGCCCACGGCACCAACCCTGCCACCGCCAACATGGCCGGCATGCGCGTGGTGGTCACCGCTTGCGACGCGCGCGGCAACGTCGATATCGAAGACCTGCGCGCCAAGGCCATCGAGCACCGCGAGCACCTCGCTGCGCTGATGATCACCTACCCGTCCACCCACGGCGTGTTCGAGGAAGGTATCCGCGAAATCTGCGGGATCATTCATGACAACGGCGGCCAGGTGTACATCGACGGCGCCAACATGAACGCGATGGTCGGCCTGTGCGCACCGGGCAAGTTCGGCGGCGACGTGTCCCACCTGAACCTGCACAAGACCTTCTGTATTCCCCACGGCGGTGGCGGCCCGGGCGTTGGCCCGATTGGCGTCAAGTCGCACCTCACGCCATTCCTGCCCGGCCACGCGGCCATGGAACGCAAAGAGGGCGCGGTGTGCGCCGCGCCGTTCGGCAGCGCGAGCATTTTGCCGATCACCTGGATGTACATCAGCATGATGGGCGGCGCCGGCCTCAAGCGCGCGTCGCAGTTGGCGATCCTGAATGCCAACTACATTTCCCGCCGCCTGGAAGAGCACTACCCCGTGCTGTACACCGGCAGCAATGGCCTGGTAGCCCACGAATGCATCCTGGACCTGCGCCCGTTGAAAGACAGCAGCGGCATCAGCGTGGACGACGTGGCCAAGCGCCTGATCGATTTTGGTTTCCATGCACCGACCATGTCGTTCCCGGTGGCCGGCACCTTGATGATCGAGCCGACCGAAAGTGAATCCAAGGAAGAGCTGGACCGCTTCTGCGACGCCATGATCGCCATCCGCGAAGAGATTCGCGCAGTGGAAAACGGCACTCTGGACAAGGACGACAACCCGCTCAAGAACGCGCCGCACACCGCCGCTGAACTGGTGGGCGAATGGAGCCACCCATACAGCCGTGAACAAGCGGTGTACCCGGTGGCTTCATTGATCGAAGGCAAGTACTGGCCGCCGGTGGGTCGGGTCGACAACGTGTTTGGTGATCGCAACCTGGTGTGTGCGTGCCCGTCGATCGAGAGCTACGCATAACCTGAGGATGCACCCGGTCAAAAATGTGGGAGCGGGCTTGCTCGCGAATGCGGTCTTTCAGATGTTGATTATTTGACTGACCCACCGCTTTCGCGAGCAAGCCCGCTCCCACATTTGACCGAGTCGGCTTTCAGAAAATAATAAGAAACCGGAGAACAACCATGTCCCTTAGCGTGTTCGACCTGTTCAAGATTGGCATCGGCCCCTCCAGTTCCCACACCGTCGGCCCGATGCGTGCCGCCGCTCGATTCGTCGAGGGGCTCAAGCGTGACAACCTGCTCAACGCCACCTGCGGCATCAAGGTGGAACTCTATGGATCGCTGGGCGCCACCGGCAAAGGCCACGGCAGCGACAAGGCTGTGTTGCTGGGCCTGGAAGGCGAACATCCGGACACCGTGAATACCGAAACCGTGGCTGCACGCCTGGCGCAGATGCGCAGTGACGGGCGCCTCAACCTGCTCGGCGAACACAGCATTGCGTTCAACGAGAAAGAACACCTGGCGATGATTCGCAAGCCCCTTGCCTATCACCCCAACGGCATGATCTTTCGTGCCTTTGACGCCGCCGGCATTCAGACCCGTAGCCGCGAGTACTACTCGGTCGGTGGCGGTTTCGTGGTGGATGAAGACGCGGCGGGCGCCGACCGTATCGTCGAAGACGCCACACCCCTGACCTTCCCGTTCAAACACGCCAAGGACTTGCTCGGCCATTGCGCCACCTATGGCCTGTCTATCAGCCAGGTGATGCTGACCAATGAAAGTGCCTGGCGCCCGGAAGCCGAAACCCGCAGCGGGTTGTTGAAGATCTGGCAGGTCATGCAGGACTGCGTCGATGCCGGCTGTCGCAACGAAGGTATCTTGCCCGGAGGCTTGAAGGTCAAGCGCCGGGCGGCGGCCTTGCATCGGCAGTTGTGCAAGAACCCGGAGTCGGCGCTGCGCGACCCGCTGTCGGTGCTCGATTGGGTCAACCTGTATGCGCTGGCAGTCAACGAAGAAAACGCCAATGGCGGGCGCGTGGTCACTGCGCCCACCAATGGCGCGGCTGGGATCATTCCCGCCGTGCTGCACTACTACATGCGCTTCATCCCCGGCGCGAACGAAGACGGTGTGGTGCGCTTTTTGCTCACCGCGGCCGCCATCGGCATTTTGTACAAGGAAAATGCTTCGATCTCAGGCGCCGAAGTCGGTTGCCAGGGCGAAGTCGGCGTGGCCTGTTCCATGGCCGCAGGCGCACTCTGTGAAGTGCTGGGCGGCAGCGTGTCCCAAGTGGAAAACGCCGCCGAGATCGGCATGGAACACAACCTCGGCCTGACCTGCGACCCCATTGGCGGGCTGGTGCAGGTGCCGTGCATCGAGCGCAATGCCATGGGCTCGGTGAAGGCGATCAATGCGGTGCGCATGGCCCTGCGTGGCGACGGCCAGCACTTTGTGTCCCTCGACAAGGTCATCCGCACCATGCGCCAGACCGGCGCCGACATGAAAAGCAAATACAAGGAAACCGCCCGTGGCGGTTTGGCGGTCAACATTATCGAGTGCTGACGCCCACAAGCGCGTCGGCACGTTTTTCAGGAGCTGAATATGTCCACCGAAACCCTGTTGAAAACTCCTCTGCACGCCTTGCACCTCGAACTCGGCGCGCGCATGGTGCCCTTCGCCGGCTACGACATGCCGGTGCAGTATCCATTGGGCGTGATGAAGGAACACCTGCATACCCGTGAACAGGCCGGGTTGTTCGATGTTTCCCACATGGGCCAGATCCGCCTCACCGGCGCGAATGCCGCCAAGGCCCTGGAGACCCTGGTGCCCGTCGATATCATCGACCTGCCAGTGGGTATGCAGCGCTATGCGATGTTCACCAACGAGCAAGGCGGCATCCTCGACGACCTGATGGTCGCCAACCTGGGCAACGACGAATTGTTCCTGGTGGTCAACGCCGCCTGCAAGGACCAGGACCTGGCGCACCTGCGTACACATATCGGCGACCAATGCACCATCGAACCGCTGTTCGAAGAACGCGCCCTGCTCGCCCTGCAAGGCCCGGCGGCAGTGAAAGTATTGGCGCGCCTGGCCCCTGAAGTCACCCAGATGACCTTCATGCAATTTGCCACCCTGCGTTTGCTGGGCGTGGAGTGCTACGTCAGCCGCTCCGGCTACACCGGTGAAGACGGCTTTGAAATCTCCGTGCCGGCGGCCAATGCCGAGAGCCTGGCCCGCAGCCTGCTGGCCGAAACCGAAGTGCAGGCCATCGGCCTGGGCGCCCGTGATTCGCTACGCCTGGAAGCCGGCCTGTGCCTGTACGGCCACGACATGAATACCGACACCACGCCAATCGAAGCCAGCCTGTTGTGGGCGATTTCCAAGGCTCGGCGTGCCGATGGCGCACGGGCCGGCGGCTTCCCTGGCGCCGACCGCATCTTCACCCAACAGCAAACCGGTGTGGCGCGCAAACGCGTAGGCCTGCTGCCGCAGGAGCGTACCCCGGTGCGTGAAGGCGCTGAAATTGTCGATGCACAGGGGACGGTTATCGGCAGCGTGTGCAGCGGAGGCTTTGGCCCAACCTTGGGCGGCCCGCTGGCGATGGGTTACCTGGACAGCGCATTTGTCGCATTGGATACCGAAGTTAGCGCAATGGTACGTGGGAAAAAGGTGCCACTGCGTGTAAGTAAAATGCCATTCGTTCCGCAACGTTACTACCGTGGCTGATTGACTGTTTCTATAAGTAACGCGGTTGCGTTAATGCGCACTGAACTGTAACGCAACCGCCATAAAACAGTGCATTCACGATAGGCTTTTTATAGCTGACGCCCTATAACAAGTGAATAACTCTATCGAATAAGCCGGTATCAGAACATTCAACAAAGTGTCATGAGACCCAATAAAACAAGGGCCTGCACAAGGGCTTGTTTTTTTCATATTAGTTGGCGTAGAGTTTGCCCACTGTGTTTGCATGGGTCGCTTGGAACCTGGACCTGGGCAGTAGCTCAAGTAGTTTGCTACAACCCGTTCGACGTCTCTTACTTTCCTGCAACCCAGCCCAGTACTCTTTCGTGTGAAAGGGGCTGTCATTAATTTTTAGCGTCAAAGGAAAGAAGAAAATGTCGGATAAAGGTGGACGTCAGAGCGGTACCGTCAAGTGGTTCAACGACGAGAAAGGGTTTGGTTTTATCACTCCTGAAAGCGGCCCGGATCTGTTCGTGCATTTCCGCGCTATCCAGGGCAACGGTTTCAAGAGCCTGAAGGAAGGCCAGAAGGTCACCTTCGTTTCAGTACAAGGCCAAAAAGGCCTGCAGGCTGACGAAGTACAAGCAGAAGGCTGATCCTTGCTGCGACAAAAAGCCCCTGATATGACATCAGGGGCTTTTTTATGGGCGCCATTGCGTAAACTGCGTGCTTTCTCCAGAGAGCCCTGCCATGTCCAAACCCCTGTTGAGCCCCCAGGGCGAATTCCCCGCCGTTGGCCTGGGCCGTCGCCTGGCAGCGATGTTCTACGATTTCCTGCTGTGCACCGCCCTGCTGATCGTCACCGCGTTTATCTACAAGCTGGTGTGGATCGCCTTCGTGGGCGAAGCGAAGATGCGCACGCTCACCGAGTCCGGCGCGCTGGACGGTGACCCGTTGCTGTCGACTCTGCTGCTGTTCGTGCTGTTCGGGTTTTTCGCCAAGTTCTGGACCCATTCGGGGCAAACCCTGGGCATGCAGGTGTGGAGGGTGCGCGTGCAGAACGCTGACGGGTCGCGGATCAGCCTGTGGCAGGCACTGTTGCGTTTTGTGGTGTCGATTGCGTCATGGCTGTGCGTGGGGTTGGGGTTTATCTGGTCGTTGTTCGATAAACACAAACGCAGCTGGCATGACATCTATTCGGATACGCAGTTGGTGCGAATCCCGAAGCAAAAGAAGTAACTCAAGCGCATCACAGATCAACTGTGGGAGCCAGCTCCCACATTTTGATTTGTCTCAGCCTGAGGATCAGGCGTTGCCGGCCAGTTTCAACCGTGCTGCCTGGGTAAAGTCGAGCATGCGCTTGAGCGGCCGTACCGCCTGCGGAATCACCGCCGGTTCCACGAAGATCTCATTACTGCCCTCGCGCAGGCATTGCAACGTGCGCTCCAGCGTATTCATCGCCATCCACGGGCAGTGCGCGCAACTGCGGCAGGCTGCACCGTTACCGGCGGTAGGCGCTTCGACGAAGACTTTGTCCGGGCACAGCTGCTGCATCTTGTAGAAGATGCCGCGGTCGGTGGCGACGATAAAGGTTTTGTTCGGCAAGCGTTGCGCTGCGGCGATCAGCTGGCTGGTGGAACCCACCGCGTCCGCCAGTTCGATCACCGAAGTCGGTGACTCCGGGTGCACCAGGATCGCTGCATCCGGGTAGAGCGCCTTCATGTCTTCGAGCTGCTTGGACTTGAACTCTTCGTGGACGATGCAGGCACCGTCCCACAGCAGCATGTCGGCACCGGTCTGGCGCTGGATGTAGGTGCCCAGGTGTTTGTCCGGGCCCCAGATAATGGTCTCGCCGTTGTCCATCAGGCTTTCGACGATTTCCAGCGCGCAGCTGGAGGTCACCACCCAATCCGCCCGGGCTTTGACCGCCGCCGAGGTGTTGGCGTACACCACCACGGTGCGCTCGGGGTGTTGATCGCAGAACGCGGAAAACTCATCCACCGGGCAACCCAGGTCCAGGGAGCAGGTGGCTTCCAGGGTCGGCATCAGGATGCGTTTTTCAGGCGTGAGGATCTTGGCGGTCTCCCCCATGAAACGCACGCCAGCCACCAGTACGGTCTTGGCAGGGTGGGCGGCACCGAAGCGCGCCATCTCCAGGGAGTCGGAAACACAGCCACCGGTTTCTTCGGCCAGGGCCTGAATCACCGGGTCGCAATAAAAGTGGGCAACCAACACCGCGTCCTGAGCCTTGAGCTCGGCGGCAATGGCGGTTCGCAGGCTCGCCTCTTCAGCAGCGCTGAGCACCTTGGGCTGCTTGGCGTCGAGGTGGGCTTGAACCAGTAGGCGTTCGGAAATGTGCGTCATGTTCGCAAGACCTGCAGGCGCAGTAGCGCGAAAGTCGAGTGTACCACCGGCTCCGGAGCCCTTCGGGCGCCGCCGGACGAAGTGTTTTTGTTCATCAAGCACGGGTAAAGCTTAAAGCTGCGCAAGGCTACAGAATATCCAATGGATTCAAAAGCCTAATCTGGTGACCCGGCCAAGTGCCCGATCCCTGGCCGCGACACGCCGATTAGGCGATGCCTGCACAACAATCAAAACCGCCCCTTTCCCTCCCACACGCCTGAAAAATCAGGAATATCAGGCCCCCACACCCTGGCGCGCCCTAATTTTGTGCATTTAAGCACTGAATTACGCGATTTTTCTTACGTCTTGTGTAATAAATCCTACAGCGATGTAACAAACCGTCGACCACTCACTCAAGTAGGGCAACTACCGCTGAGTTCAACGCTGGCTCAAACGGTATGGATCGTGTGTATTTCTACGTTAAGGATGTCGAGTGCCAAATCAGCTCTCAACCGGACACTTGTGTTGTATCCGTAATCTGGGTATCGCCCTGCTCTGCCTGTGGGCGCTGCCCGTGGCTGGCGCCGAGGTGCCGCAGCCAGGCCAGGAAGCCCTGCGCTTGCAGCAACAACAGCAACGCGACCTGCAGCAATTACACCTGGAGCAGCGCCAACGCCAGATGCAACGCGGCAGCTTCGGTACACCAGCGGCCATACCCGCCTTGCCCACGGACATCGCCAGGGATGAACACTGCTGGCCCTTGAGCGGTACGCGCCTGGCCGGGGTCACGCTGTTCAGCCGTGCCGAGTTGGACAAACACATCGAGCCCTACGTGGCGCCTTGCATGGGCGTCACCCAGATCAACCGCCTGCTGGCCGAGATCACCCGGCTGTATGTCGAGGCCGGTTATATCGCCAGCCGCCCCTACCTGATCAGTGCACCCACCGCCGGGCAGCCGCTGGATATTCACGTCGAAGAAGGCTACCTGGAGACCATCGAGCTGGCCGACCAGAGCCTGCCGGTGTCATTGGGCGGGGCATTCCCCGGCATGCTCGGCAAACCACTGAACCTGCGAGACCTGGAACAGGGCCTGGACCAGCTCAACCGCCTACGCTCGGTCGACCTCACCGCCGACATCGCCCCAGGCAGCACAGCGGGCGCCTCGCGCATCATCCTGCGCACGCGCAGCAGCGCCTCGCGCTGGGCCCTGGGCCTGGGGGTGGATAACCTCGGCAGCGCCGGCACCGGGCGGGATCGCAATGCAATCAACTTGAGCCTGGACAGCCCGCTGCAAATCAACGACTCGCTCAACCTGAGCTTCAGCGACACGCTCAACCATGGGCCGCGCTACAGCCGCAGCCACAGCCTGTTCTACTCGATCCCCTACGGTTACTGGACCTACAGCCTGTTCGCCAGCCATGCCGAATACCGCTCGCCGTTCAAGCTCAGCCGTGCCACGTTCTACAACAGTGGCCGCACCGATCAAGTCAGCCTGCGCAGCGACCGTGTGCTGTGGCGCGACCAGGGCCACCAACTGAGCGCCAACCTGCAACTGGCCTACAAAGACGTCGACAGCTACCTGCAAAAGGTACACCTGGACATCCAGAGCCCGACGCTGACCGTGGCCGAAGCGGGCCTGAACCTGTTCTGGCTCAACAGTGCGGTGTGGAACCTGGACGTCAACTACGCCCAGGGCCTGACCTGGTTCGGCGCCGATCGCGATGCCAGCCAGGTGCAGAAAAACCGGCCCAAGGCGCAGTTTCAAAAGTACCGCGCCAACCTCACCCAATGGCGCAACGGCCAATGGGCAGTGCAGCCGTGGCAGTGGCAAAGCCAGTTATCGGTGCAGTACAGCCCGGATGCATTGCCCGCCATCGAACAACTGCTGATCACCGACGACTCGGCCGTGCGCGGCTACCGCGAAAACAGTACTTCCGGTGCCATTGGCACGGTATGGCGCAACACTTTGCGCCTGCCGCTCAACACTGACTTGCCGGTGAAGCTCACCCCGCGCCTGGGCCTGGACAACGGCTGGGTCAAGCACGAACACGGTGCCCGGAGCCAACGCCTGAGCGGCGCCAGCGCGGGGCTCAACCTGAGCTGGAAGAACGTGCAGCTCGACGTCGACTACCAACGCAACCTCAACACCCCTACAGGTTTTCGCCAGGAGCCGGAGGTCTGGCTGACGCGCCTTAGCGTGCAGATATGAGCTCACACCCGTTTTTTGCCTGAGTCACCGCCGTACCTGGCCACTCCAGCAGCGTTGCAACGAACAACGCGCGTCGTGGATCAGCCAACACAGAGCGAGATTATTTATGCCGACTACTCCACACAGCTTCCACCTTTCACCCCAGGGCAAACTGCGCTGGGCCATCGCCAGCCTGTTCCTGCTGCCGCAACTCGCGCTCGCCGCAGGCTTGACCGTCGTCGAAGGCCCTGGCGGCACGCCGCAACTGCAAAACCAGGGCGGTGTACCCATCGTCAACATCGTCGCGCCGAACGCCGGTGGCCTGTCCCATAACCAGTTTTTGGACTACAACGTCGACCGCCAGGGCCTGGTGTTGAACAACGCCTTGCAGGCTGGCCAGTCCCAACTCGCCGGGCAGTTGGCAGCCAACCCGCAGTTCCAGGGCCAGGCGGCGAGCGTGATCCTCAATGAAGTGATCAGCCGCAACGCCTCGACCCTCAACGGCGCCCAGGAGATTTTTGGCCAGGCAGCCGATTACGTGCTGGCCAACCCTAACGGCATTTCGGTGAATGGCGGCAGTTTCATCAACACGCCCAATGCCAACCTGGTGGTCGGCCGCCCTGAACTCAACGACGGCAAGCTGCAAGCCTTGAGCACCCGCGATGCCAACGGCCAACTGACAGTGCAAGGCCAGGGCCTGCACAACCGCGAGGGCTCTATCAACCTAATCGCGCCGCGCATCGACAGCGAAGGTCGCCTCAGCGCCCGCGATCAATTGAACCTCACGGTGGGCCGTAATCAGGTCGATTTCGCCAGCGGGCAAGTGCGCCAAGTCGACCCGGCCAGCAAGACCCAGGACCAACGCATCGACGCACGCCTGTTCGGCGCCATGCAGGCCGGGCGCATCAACATCATCAGCACCGCCGAGGGCGCCGGTGTGCGTGTGGGCGGTGTGCAGGTGCAAGGCACTGACGGGGTGAAGATCAGTTCGGCCGGCGACCTCGACATCAGCGGCCATGTGCATGCCGACAGCCTCGACGCCACCCGCGCTGGCGTGCACAGCCGCCAGGGCGATGTCGATTTGCACAGTGCCAAGGACTTGAACCTGGCCGCCACCGACGTCAGCGGGCGCAACGTCAAACTCGACGCCAGCCGCAACCTGACCCTCAGCAGCCTGGAAAGCCGCAAGCTCCAGGAAAAGCGTGAGCAGTGGAACAACAGCAACTTCTTGTTCACCTACGAAACCTACGACCGCACCACCACCGACAAAGACTCGCGCCAGCACGGCAACAAGGTCGTGGCGCAACAGGACGCGGCGCTGTCTTCCGGCGCCAACACCGAGATCAAAGCCAGCCATGTGGAAGCGGGCAACACTCTGCGCGTCGACAGCGGTGCCGACCTGCACGTTAACGCCGCCACCGAAACCCATGAAAGCCGCGACCAGGGCAACCATCGCAAACACCTGTGGAAAGCCAACTGGGATAAATCCAGCAGCGAACAACGCAGTATCACCAGCAGCCTCAAGGCCGGAAAGACACTGGAGCTGACCAGCCAACAGAAGCTGCAAGTGCAAGGCGCCGAGCTGAAAACCCCCGGCGATATTCAACTGGCCGCCCGGCACGTAGAAATCACCAGCGCCAGCCGTACCCAGAGCAGCCGCGACAACGCCTACTCCGGCGACCTCACCGGTGGCAGCTTCTTCGGCAAGCAAGGCGACGGTGACCAGGGCAAGACGTCGAACACCGGCAGCAAGGTCAACGCCGACGGCAAGCTGATCGTCAAGGCCGACGACGTGCGCATCAGCGGTAGCCAGGCCCGTGGCGGCAAGCAGGCCAATGTCATCAGCGACAAAGGTTCGCTGGTGATCGACGGCGTGCAGGACAGCTCCCACGACAACCGCTACAACAATGACAGCAAATTCTTCGGCCTCTCCAAGGATGAAAGCCGCAAGAACCTCAAGGACAGCACCGTGGTTGCCAGCGACCTGCGCTCGGACAGCAACCTCAAGCTGCAAAGTGCCAAGGACATCACCGTCAGTGGCTCCCAGGTAGCCGCCGCGGGTGAACTGCAAGCGGATGCCAAGGGCGATATCAAGGTCGTTGCCGCCGAGAACACCACCCACGACACCACTCGCACCCATAGCCGTGGCTTCGATGGCTACGCCAAGGAAACCGAGGGCGTCAGCCGCCAGTACCGTGCGGGGTTGAGCTATGAAGACCAGCAGCAAACCCGCAAGACCGACACCACCCAGCAGCAGGGTTCCAGCCTCAAGGGCGGCAGTGTCGTAGTAAAGGCCGGTGGCGATGTGAGCATCCAGGGTTCGGACCTCAAGGCAACCGCAGGCGATGCCACCCTGAGCGGCAACAACGTCGAGCTGTTGGCCGCCCACGACAAGCGCACCGAAGCCGTCGACACCACCACCACCGGCGGCAGTTTCTACTACACCGGCGGCATTGATCGGGCAGGCAGTGGCGCTCAGTTCAGCCACCAAAGCAGCCAAGACACCACTGAAAAAACCACCGCGCAAACCAGCACCGTGGCCGCGACCGGCAAGCTGACCATCAACGCTGGCAACACCTTCACCAGCGAGGGTGCACAGGCCAAGGCCGGCGCCGAACTGCAGGTCAACGCGGGTCAGATCGACAACCAGGCTGCCCATTCCACCGAGACCAGCACCCACAAGGAAAACGGCTGGACCGCCGATGTTGGCGCCAATGTGGAATACAAAGGCATTACCCGCCCGATCGAAAAAGCCGTCGAGGGCGTGGCCCAGGCCAAGTTCCATCAGCCCGGTTTGCTGGACGCGTTCGAGCAACCCAATGTCGGCCTGGATGTGGAAGTCGGGCACACGAACAAAACCGGCACAACGCAAGACAGCACCGCCGTGGTCAGCCAGTTCAGTGGCGCCGCGGTGCAGGTCAATGCAGCCGGCACGTTGCAGGACGAGGGCACCCAGTACCGCGCCACCGAGGGCGGGCTGAACATCAAGGCCGGCGAGCACCTGGCCACGGCAGCGGCCAACACCCACAGCAGCAGCGAGCAAAGCGTGGACGCCAAGGCTGGCGTGCGGGTCTATACCACCACCGGTGAAGACGTGAACGTGCGCGGCAGCGGCCTGGGCGGCAACAGCGATGTGCGCGAATCCACCAGCACGGCGGTGCTCGGCAGCTATGTGGCCAGCCAAGGCGTGAGCATCGAGGCCAAGGGCGATGCCCGTTATGAAGGCAGCCAGTTCGACGGCGGCCAGGCCGGGGTTAACCTCAAGACCGGCGGTGAGCTGGCGCTCAACCAGGCCACCAACACCCAGAGCAAAAACAGCAGCACGCTGCGCGGCAACGGCTCACTGACGGTGGGCACCGCGCCCGGTGCGAATGGCAGCAACATCAACCTCGGTGCCGGCGTGCAGTTGGATAACAAGCGCCTGGACACTCAGGACAGCCAGGCACAGGTCGCGACCATTCAAGGCAGCGGCCCCGTTCAGTTCAGCAGCGGCGCAGACATGACCCTGCAAGGCACGCAGATCGGCAGCACGGGCGCAAAGGCTGGCGATATCAGCCTCAATGCCGGCGGCAAGCTAAACCTGCAAGCTGCCACCGATAGCCACGTCAGCAACGGCAGCAACCTGGGCGGCGGCCTGACCCTCGGTGCCGGCAAGACCAGCAGCGCCGAAAGCAGCAGCAAGACCGGCAGCCTCAGCGCCAATTTCAACATTGGCAAAGTGGCGGAAAACGACCAGAGCGCCGTCGTCGGGCAGTTGCACAGCAGCGGTAAGGTCAGCCTCGCCAGCGGCGCTGATGCAACCGATGCCATCCACTTACAGGGCACTCAGGTCAGCGCAGCCAGCGTTAGCCTGGATGCGCAAAACGGAGGCATTCTGCAAGAGTCTGCGCAATCGACCCAGGCCCACGGCAACTGGGGCGTCACCCTGGGCGCAGGGGGCAGCGTCGGCAAAACCACCTTGGCCAACGCCGGTGAACATGAGACACCCAAGACCCAGCGCGGCATCAATGCGCGGGCCAAGGTCGATGTGGATCACTTGCAAGGCACTACCCAGCACAACAGCCTGATCACGGCGGGTGACGTCACCCTCAACAGTGCCGGCGATACCCATCTGGCCGGAGCGCGTATCGACGCCGACAAGGTGCAGGGCACGGTGGGCGGCGACCTCGTTGTAGAAAGCCGCAAGGACCAGATCAACAGCACCCAGGTAAATGTCGACGCCAGGCTGGATGTCGAAAAAAACCAGCCGGGGGTGGTGGGTAAGCTGGCCAAAACCACCGGCCCACTGAAGGACAAGGTACAAGCCAAGGCTGAAGGTGCGTTCGACAAGCATCGCGACAAGCTGGAGAACGTCGTCGACAAAGGCACGGGGCACTTGGCGTCGGCCAAGGACAGCGTGGTCAACAGCGCGGTCAATGCCAAGGAACGCCTGGGCGAAAAACTCACCCGCAGCGCCAGCTACGACGTAAACCCAGAGCCCCGCGGCGCCTTCGGCACCCGCGTGGACAAGGCCAAGGCTTACCTGGCAGACAAGACCGACGCCCTGGGCACACGCCTGTCTGGCTTCAAGGATAAGGTCTGGCCAAAAACCAGCGACAGCTACACCGTCAGTGGCAAAGACACCACCGGCAGCAAGGTGGCCAACACCGCCGAAAGCGTGTTGTTCGGCGACAAGAGCGGCAACACCAGCTACACCCCGACCCTGTATCTGGATGTCAGCCATGTGGTCAAGGACAGCGTCACCCAGGCGTCAGGCATTCGCGCAGGCCACGGCGTCAACCTGCTGGTGAAGGGTGATACCCAGCTCACGGGCGCGCGGATCAGTGCGCCCAATGGCAAGGTCGAGTTGGGTGGCTCCAAGGTCACCGCAACCACACTGGCCGGCAGCGACTACCGTGCCGATGTCGGGCTGAACGTTTCGAAGTCACCGGTCAACCTGGCCCTGGGCGCCAAAGACGAACTGACGCAGAAACACGACGACGCCACGCGCAAGGACCAAGCCTTAAATCTGGGCCCGCTGCGAGCGGGTGGGCACAGTGAGAGCCAGGCCTTGCAGGCGGGGATTGATCAGGCCATCAACTAAAGGGTAAAGCCGCCCCACTGTAGGAGCGAGCTTGCTCGCGAAGAACGTTAACGATGACGCTGGCATGCTTGGAGTACGCGGCGCCCTCAGGTTTTTCGCGAGCAAGCTCGCTCCACAGGCACATTCTCAGCGTGCCAGCCGGCGCGCTCAGTTGTACGCTTTTTCTCGGGTCGCTGTAGGTTGGTCCTTATGATCGCGTTCTTACAAACAAAGCACACCCAGAAAGTGGAACCTTTCGCAGACCTCAACCACCCAACAAAAAACTAACCTCATGCGGATATTTTCAAACAAGAGAAAATAAGCTCGACAGACGGACGCACCAGAAAATTCAGCGCTTCCCTTTGGCGTCTATAACCATAAACAGAGGTTAAACAGTGAACCCGTTAAAAGGGTATGGCATGTTAGTGCAGTGCACACACGCCCGCCGAACGACTGCGTTTAAAGCTATATCGTTGATCTCATATAAATAAAGTGACCCAGCAATGAATATATTCTCGCCCGTGCCACAGCCACTCAGCAACTATCCCCATACAACAAATGCTGAACACCGTCGCTCCACTCGGGCAATTGACGATGCACCGCCAGTCGAAAATACACTTGCGGACGCGCCGAGCGCTTCGGAAGATAAAAAGTTGGGGCTGGGACAAAAACCGATCCCTGCGCCCGCCCCCGACCATGAGTTTGATTTCGCCAATGGAGTCATTTATGGCTCTGTCAGCGTTTCCCCTCCCACAGCAAGTTATACGCACCAGGAACAGCTACAGAGGATTGACGCTTACGCCGACCGTGTTGTCACGCAAATCAAGAACATAGAAAGCGGTGAAGAAAAAGAAAGTAATATCAGGTTCCAGAAAACTCGCCCGTTCCTGGAGCCTGCCGGTTATTTCAGCGGCGGGTTATTGGCTGCCGGGTTCGACCCGCATGAAAAAATCACTGTAACCTTCAACAGTTACGTTGGAAAATGGAAGCCGGAAGTCAAGACCAACACCGATACACGCACCTATTTTGCATGGGAAATTGCAGCCGGTGCTCTTAAGCACGATAAACCACCGGGAGGTGGCCTGCTCAACTTCCAAACCATGGAAATCAAGCCGCAAGACCGGAGCAAGATCAACGATCTGGAAGCGCTGGGTGCGAAGCTACAAAATCATTGGCAAGATGATATCGCCTCCACCATGGGCGACGAGACGGGCGCATTGGCGAAGCGCTCGGGAAAAGCCGATGCTTATGTTGTGCTGGGAACTTTGCAAGGCCTGCGTAACGACAAAGATGCGTATAAAATGCTATCGCCTGAAGGCCGATCAGCCGTTGAACGCACGCTAGACAATAAGGGAAATGTCGTCATACCCAACATATACGGTTATCCACTGGCCGGGTATGCGTTTATTCCTTATGTCAACTATCACGGCAATTATGACACCCGCCCCAATCAAGGCCTGATGCTCGACTTGAAGAAAGGCACAGTCAGCGAAATACGCGGAGACGATGATTTTGCTCGTTGGGCCAAAGACAACCGTGATGCCTTAAAAGCCAGCTTTAACGCCGAAGACAGACAAGGCGGAAAGGATGCTCATTGGCCATCAGCGAGCAGTGTGCTCGAAAATTTGATTGAGGGTAATCATGCGCACTATCCGGGACGCAAAAATCTACTCAGCGACAAACAGATTCCGGTTAGAGAGTTATTTAATTACACTCAATCGCGAAAGAAAACCTACCATTTAAAATTTGGAGATCTGAACTCTGGTATTGCCAGCAATTATCAAAAGATCAACGCCAACAATGCCGTGTGGGCCGATCAAACAGAGGTATTTGGTTCCTCGAAGCAAACGTGGAAGGAAGCCAAAGAATTATGGGGGCGCACCTTCGGCTATGTGCCCATCCTTGGAAACGCGGGCAATATTGTCTTCGGTACCCATGATTCCATTTATGGTATGACCGCCGACGATCGTGTTGGCGGCACAGCGGCTGCAGTGATATCGGGCTTGCAGCTGGCACATGAACTCACACCATTTGGAGCTGAGGCTGGGTTGGGCGAAGCACCCTCCGCATCGACTATCGCTGGCAGCGAACATTACGGCTGGAAATACAATGAGCAAAGCAACCGTTTTGATTTCGTGAGGAAAGTAAACGCCGCGAATGACAGCGACGTGTCCTCCGTCGCCAATACCGCACCAAGCGAACCGGATACACCACACGTCAGTGAAGGTGTCCCTCCGACAATCGAAATACCAAACAGTAAGCGCTCACTTCTGACATCCGTAGAGAACTTACCGACCGGCGAAGCGCTTTTTTCCACTGTGGATAAAAACGTAGTACTAAGTGGAGAGCTTAACGAGCTAAATTCCCTTGACGAAAAACTTTATACATTTACCGACTTCAACAAAAACGGCCGTCAAGAACGACTCAACATCCTGGTGCACGGAAGCGTCGACCCGGCTACTGGCATCTCGAAAGTTTCATACAACGGAAAACTCAATACGCCACAAGAGTTACTTCAGACACTTCATGACTCGGGCATTTACCCGGAAACGTTTGACAACGTAAGGCTACTGTCATGTGACTCTGCAAGTGGTGGAGATGCGTCCTTCGCGGCGGAGTTTCAGAAGCTCATAGGGCGCCCTGTCAAGGGCTATAGCGGCACCCTCACCGCCAACCTAGTACCGGAAGATATAAATGCTGCGATTGTAAAAGTAGAAAATATCTATCTGGACACCCTGAAAAAAAATCAGAACACTCCACTGACTGACGCTGATAAGGCATTGGCCAGATCCGAAGCGGAAAAATACGTCTCCCGAGAAATGGCAAAAAACAGAAACTTCAAACCGGCAAAGAAAAACCCCCATTGGAATCCGTTTAAATGGTGGGCTTTTACTTATAAACCCGAGACCTTTCCAAAACCATAAACGGTGGGCACTGTCGGGGAAGGCCCACCCCACTGTAGGAGCGAGCTTGCTCGCGAAAGACGTTAACGATGACGCTGGCATGTTGAGAGTACGCGGCGCCCTCAGGTTTTTCGCGAGCAAGCTCGCTCCTACCTAGGCACATTCTCAGCGTGCCACCCTGCGCGTCATGTCAGTTGAAGAGTGCCTGTACGTTCTTCATCGCGTCATCGGCAAAGCCTTGCAGGAAGGCTTCGAACGCCGGTACGTCTTCCTTGCCGCCCGTGTAGGGCTGACCAATGATGGTCCAGGTCGCCAGGCTCTGGTTCGGGCCTTGTGGCACCACCTCCATCAGCGCCCACAGGTTGCCGATGTTCAGCGAGGTGTAGATCAGTGACCAGGTCATGGTCATGGCTTGGTCGTCATGGCTGTTGAGTTGCTCGATCACCACATTGCCGTCCTTGAACAGCTTTTTGCGTACCGAACGCACGCCCTCGCCCGTCATATCGATATGAGACAAGGCCGGAATAAACTTCGCGAAACCGGCGAAATCTCCGACCACACTCCACACACTGCGAGCTTCGGCATTCACGCTGACGCTGGCGACGACAGGGTTGCCCACCGGGTTACGGACCAGGGTATCGGGTTGTTGCATGAGAGAGCTCCTTTTTTCCGAAGGGCGGATAGTGGGCGCCTACCAAATGCAGTGGGCTGTACAAGTTCAACACCTGCTTGGCGTGGTTATCCGCTCTTGGCTGACTGCCGTAATGCCAAGGCTGCTACCCCGCACACGATCAACGCAATACAGGACACATAAAACGCATCGCTGTAGGCCATCAGGTACGCCTCACGACGCACGGTGTGGATCAAGCCCTCAAGGACCTGCTGTTGAGCGGGTAATAGCTGGTTGAAGATAAAAGCCTCGCTGTCAGCCATGCTGGCGCGCAGGCGCTCCTGAAAGGACGGTGAAAACAGCGTGATCGACTCCCCTACCCGCTCAGAGTGAAAGCGCTCGCGCATGGCCACGATCTGCGTCAGGCCCGCCGTGCCCACGGCACCACCCAGGTTACGCAGCATGGAAAACAAGGCCGAGGCGGAGCCGGCTTCATCTTTGGCCAGGCCAGACACCGCGAGCACGGAAAGCGCCACCATGATCAGCGGCTGCCCGATGCCCCGTACCACGGTGGACGGAATAATCACGTTGGCGGCGCTGTCCACGTCCAGGTGCGCGCCGAGGTAGCACCCCAGGGCCATAATGAAAAAGCCACTGGCGACCATCAGTTTCGGGTTGAGCCACTTCATCAGGCGCGGCATGAACGGCGCCAGTACCAGCTGCACCATGCCGTAGGCGATCAGGCTGATGCCAATCTCCCGGGCGTTGTAGCCCTGCAGTTGGGACAGGTAATTGGGCACCAGGAACACCAGGCCGAAAGTCGCCCCGCCAAAGATGAACATCGCTGCGCTGGCCACGCCGAAGTTGTAGCTCTTGAGCAGGCGCAGGTTGATGAAGGAGCGACTGCCATACAACTGCGACAGCACGAAGTACACCAGGGCCACGCCGGCCACCAGTGACATCCACACAATGAAATCGGAGCCAAACCAGTCCTTGCGGCCACCTTCTTCCAGCACGATCTGCAAGCCACCCAGGCCGACGATCATGGCGATGATCCCGCCCCAATCGCCGCGTTTGAGCAGGCTCAACTGCATGGGCTTGGCATCGATCGACCATGCCACCGCCAACAGCAAGAGAATGCCGGGGGCCAGTTGCAGGTAAAAGATCCAGCGCCAGGAATAGGCATCGGTCAGCCAGCCACCAATGGACGGCCCGGCGGCCTGGGCGACGCTGTTGGACAGCGCGAACAAGGCCATGCCCATCGCGATCTTGCTGGGCGGCAGTTCAGTGATGATCAGCTGGAATGACAAGGGAATCAGCACTGCGCCGGCGGCGCCCTGGATCACCCGAATGATGATCATCACTTCCAGGTTGGGCGCCCAGGAGCAGGCAATGGACGCCACCAAAAACACAAACGAGCCCACGAGCATCACACGCCGCAGAGAGAACACCTGCACCAACCAGGCGGTCAGCGGGATCATGACGATTTCCGCGACCAGGTAGGCGGTGGAAATCCACGAGCCTTCTTCGAACGTCGCCCCCAGGGAGCCTTCGATCTCCGGCAGCGCGGCGCTGGTCACGTGCACGTTCATGCCGGCCATGAAACAACCGAACAGCCCACCGATCACCGCCACCCAGGCGCGAAAGGAGACGCTCTTTTCAGCCGATTCAGTCATGTGCAGCGCCCTGCTTATCTGGGCGGGTGTCCACCGTGGTGATGACCGACATACCCGGCAGGATAGGTCCGCCTTCGTCATGCTCATCAATGACGATTTTCACTGGAAAGCGTTGCACGATCTTGGTGAAGTTGCCGGTGGCGTTATCCGACGGCAACAGTGCGAACACCGCTCCAGAGCCTGGCGAGAAGCTCACCACATGGCCTTTGAGCTTGCGTCCCGAATAACTGTCGACGCTGATATCCACCGGTTGGCCGGCACGCATATCGCGCAATTGGGTTTCTTTGTAGTTGGCCACGACGTAAGCCTGTTGCAAGGGCACCACCGCCAGCAGCGGCAACCCTGGCGCGACGTATTGGCGGGTACGCACTTTGCGCTGCCCCACCACGCCGTCAATGGGTGAGCGGATCAAGGTGTCTTCCAGGGCATGCGTCGCCAGGTTCAACTGCGCCTCAGCCTGGCTGCGCCGGGCTATCTGTTGCTGGAGCGAGGCCTGGGCCAGTTGGCGGCGGGTGACGGCCACGGTCAAGCGGGTTTCCTGTTGCAGCTGCATCGCTTTGGCAATTTCCACCGCAGCGTTGGCCTGGGTGTAACTGGCGGCGGCCGTTTCCAGACGCTGTGCGCTGGCGGCGTGTTCGCGCACCAAACCTTCGTAGCGACGCTGGTCGAGACTTGCGCGGCGCAATTCAGCGGCCACACTGCGGGCGTGAGCCTCAGCCTGGGCAACGCCGGCCTTTTGCTGGGCGATCAGGCTGTCAGTGACTTTCAAGTTGGCCTCTTGCGCCGCCACCGAGGCCTGGGTCTCGGCCAGTTCTGCGCGGGCTTGTGCCAAACGGGCCTGGTAGTCACGGTCCTCGATGCGCACCAGCACATCCCCCGCCTTGACCGGCTGATCGTCCTCTACCATCACCTCGGCCACGTAGCCTGAGACCTTCGGGCTGATGGGAATCCAGTCGGCCCGCACATACGCATCATCGGTCTGCTCCAGGTAGCGGCCGACGGTCATCCAATACACGCCGAACACCACCGCCGCGATCAACAGCGCGGCGCCGCCCAGCAGGATCAGGTTCCTTTTTCGCCGTTGCTTACGCGCATGCATGAGTTGCTCGAGCACATTCTCCTGCTCGTCCTGGACTGCAGTTTTTTCATCAACGGCGATATTCATGGCTGGGTACCGGAAGAAGGGATGGACGCGTGGGTGGGCGCAGCGGCCGGGGTTTCGACGGCGCCGGACTGCCAACCGCCGCCAAGGGCACGGAACAGGCCGATCTGGCGTTGCAGTAACTGGCCATCGGCGTCGGCGCGCGTGGCCTGCAAGCGGATCAGTTCTCGCTCACTGTCCAGCACGTCGAGGAAGTCGATAGAACCTGCGTCATAGTTGAATTGGGCCAACTTGTAGGCTTGGCGGCTGCTGTCCAGCGCCCGGCTCAAGGCCGCGTGGCGCTGCCGCTCGCCGTCGTACAACGCCAGGGCCTGGCGCACCTCCTTGAGGGCCTTGAGGACGCTGGCCTCGAACTGTGCGACCTCCACCTGCTCGAGTGCCCGTGCCTGCTTGACTCGCGCGCGGTTGGCCTGCCAATTAGGGAACTGCCAGGTAATCAGCGGGCCGATGCCGAACATCACCGCACGGCTGTCCCCCAGCTCATGAGGTTTGTTGGCCGAGGAGGACACTGAAGCACCGAACGTCACCTTGGGGTACAGGTCGGCCTGGACAATATCCACTTGCAGCGTGGCCGCCTGCAACGCGCGCTCGGCCTGCCGGACGTCAGGGCGGCGTGCCAATAATTGCCAGCCATCGCCCACCGGTAACTCGGCATTGAGTTGTGGCACCACTTCACACGTTGCGGCGCCAGAGCCTTGGTCCAGTTCAGCGACGCCGGTCAGCATGGCCAATTCGTAGAGCGCGGCTTGTCGACGCGCCTCCAACATCGGCAGCAACGCCTGGGTTTCGCCTTGCAGGGCTTGCATGCGGCGGTATTCAAGGTCGGTCACCACACCGGCCTGGCGCTGGCGATCGATCAACGCCAGGCTATGCCCGACCACGTCCAACGAATGGCGCTGTACCTTGGCACGCGCACCCAAGGCGCAGGCATTCACATAAGCGCGGGTGGTTTGTGCCGCGACCGTGATGCGCAGCAGGTCTTCGGCAGCCTGCGCCGCTGCGGTTTGCACGTGGGCACGTTCAATGGTGCGCTGAACCTGGCCCCACACATCCACTTGATAAGCCAGCTCGAAGCCTGGGTTGAATGCCCACTCTGACGGCGCATGGCTATCGGTGGCCTTGGCCAGCGTCTGGTCATCGGCGGTCTTGCCGTAAGCGGCGCCCAGTGACGCCTGGGTGGACGGCCAGCGCTCGGCATCGGCCTGCATGATCCCCGCCAGCATCGCCTGCACATGGGCCTGGGCCGCCGCCAGGTCGCGGTTGTGCAGCAACGCCTTTTGCACCAACGCATCAAGGTTCGGATCGTTATACAACTGCCACCAGCGTTCAGTTAACGCTTGGGCTGAGACACCTTGGGGGAGGTGGCTGAGGGCATTGATGCGTTCCGGATGGGGCTGTGCCGGTGTATGGGCGACCCAGGACGAACATCCCGCCAACAACGCCACCGCAACACCGAGCAGCGAGAGACGGCCATGTCGTGGGAAAAAAGAAGGCGAACCCATCAAAGAAATCCAGAAAGCCAAGTAGAGACGCAGGTTAAAAGCGCAACGGGGTGCGCATCTCCCGAGTTCTGGACAACCATCGTTTTGATTGGGACAAAGTGCAGGTCTGTAGGAGCGAGCTTGCTCGCGAAAAACGCCAACGATAACGCAGCGCTCTCAGGTTTTTCGCGAGCAAGCTCGCTCCTACAAGGGCATTAGGGCAAGCCCCCACATTTGGACCGAGGCCAGAAGGAAGCCCGTCGCCGAGTCAGCTCACACCAATCGGCAGTGACTCGGCGTGTAACCCAGGGTGCGCTTGAACATCGCGGTAAATGCACTCGGGCTTTGGTAACCGTGCTCCAAGGCCACCTCCAAAATGGAGGCCCCACTGGCCAGCCGCTGCATGCTGAGCAGCAACCGCGTGCGCTTGCGCCACTCGCCGTAACTCATGCCCAGTTCTTTCTGGAACAGCCGAGCCAGAGTGCGTGAACTCATATTGAGCTGCACCGCCCAACACTCCAGTTTCGATTCCTGGGAAGGGTTGTCGATAAAGTCCGCACACAGCGCCTTGAGCCTCGGCTCATCCGGAATCGGCACATGCGCCAGCACTCGCTGCGCGCGGTCAAGCTCCGAGAAAATCAGCTCGACAATTTGCACATGACGCAACGACGCCGCCTGGCTTTCAGGCTCATCGCCTGCAGCGACAATCAGCTCGCGCAGCAAGGGCGAAACCCTGATCACCTCGCACGCCTGCGCCAACCGACCGTGCGCCCCTGGCGAGATTAACAAAGTGCGCATACGCACCTCGCCGGTCATGCGGATCTGATGCTCCATCGCCGGTGGCACCCACAGGGCATGCCCGGAAGGCAGCACCCAGGTTGCCTGCTGCACCGACACCAGCATCACACCGTTGATGGCATAGACCAGTTGGCCCTCGTCATGTCGATGGGCAGGCACGATGTCACCGTGAAGATAGTTACCGGCGAGGGCTGCCAAGGGGGTATGCGCGTTCATCTCAGGAGGCCGCGAGCAGGTGAGGCGGCTAGTGTTGGAAGGATCCTGGGGCGTCATGTCGTTTCTCCTTTTTTGAACAGAGTGACCCGTTGGGCCTCGGTGGCGACTGGATTCAATATTAAACAAAGAAAAGGTAAGGGAATGGCGTATTGGGGTGGGTATTGGGGAAAAACGTCGAGAAAAAATTAAAAAAACCGGAATATTGGAGAGTGGATTTCAATAAAGAGAGATTGATACTTTTGGGGATAATAGGGGCTCGCAAAAAGGCCCTGTGGGCCTGTCACCTTTTTTCCTTTACTTAGGTTGATCGCCAGGAAACGTGTCGGAAACCGGCCGGGACGGATTGAGCCTCGCGCCATAAAACGAAGACCCAAACCTTACCCGATGCTGATGCAAACGCGTTCGGCGGCAAGGGCCGAGGTCAGGAGAAATGGACAACCAAAGAAGGTTAAGTAAGTGCCATTCAAATCTGTCCCCTTTTTCTACTTTTTCCAAATACCAGTGCCTTTTTTGTCTTTACGACTTTTCAGCCATGACAACATCCAAATACCCGCACCTACTGGAACCCCGCAGTAAGCAGCGACTTTCAGAGAGGCATTGATAACGCCAGCCTCAAGCGCCCAATGACCCAGCTTGAAATATGCAATCGTCGCCACGAGTAAATTACCGACAATACCTACCACAAAAAAAACCAGAAAAAAATACACAACTAGCGTACCCAATAGGTACCAACCTACCGTTTTTGGCTTCACTTAAAGACCACCTGGCGGTTGTGACCACGCTGTACAACATGATGAGGATAGTTGGGCAAAACGACACGTCCCACTCTGGGCATAGGTAACCTCCTTCCTTAGAGAATTACAGCCTAGCAAATTGGGAAAAAATAAATCTGCCCCTTTTTTTGTTTATTCAGAATAAATCAGAAAGAAAGCTGATCCAAAATCTCTCTCACTTTTACGGTATCTTCCGGATGAAGACTTACATACTTATCACATGCTAGCCGTATGTATTTAGAGCAAATTTCTTCACTTACAACAACTGTATCTTCATTTTTTGGCGGATAACCATAAGCGAACTCAACACCTTCAAAATGCTCCTCCTCAAAAAAACTATTTAAATCAGGAAAATTGCAGTACGCACCATCCGTACTGAAGCCCCACCTTTTCACCAATAGCTCAAGAGATTTTATAAAATTACCATCGTGATACATCCGATCAAAATACCCCTTCACTATCCAGTAAGGGTCTGAATCAGTATATGGCTGTCCAAATAGCTCTTTCATATCAATCCTCACTGTGGGTGAAAGTTAGTAACTGCCCCTGTAGCCTTGTCAAGGTAGACCCTAAAGCTAACGCCCCCGGCAGTAGCATCATATTGAGTCACCCCCTTCGACAAAGCACCCCTGTATCCACTGGCCGCAGCCTGCTGTCCAAGATCAAGGATCTTTTGATCAGAGAAGACCTTCGGATCATAAACAGTCTTAGTAAACTCTTTCGCTTTATAGCCGATCACATTTCCAGCTCGATCATAAGCCGGTATCTGATATTCAATATTTGTAATCCCCTTAACAGAAGTCGGTGTCTCACCCAATATCTTTATGCCATTTGAAGATGCGGCCTGAGAGAATGCATTAAGATTATGGGTTCCGCTAACCCCACTTTTCTGGGTCAATCCATCGAAACTACTCAGATGGTTTTTGATGCTCGGATTAAAGCTCATGCCTTCCGGGAAGCTTGCAGCCCCTTTTGCACCGACGCCACCTCCACTCGGCCTCATTCCTCCAAGCGACGCGCCTAGTAATGTACCAGCAGCAGCATCCCAAAATGAAGACTGATCACCATCCCGCAATGCCGCCAGTTCCGTGGCTATCGTTAAAGTCGCAGTGGTGTTATTGCTGATGATAATAGCCGCAATCGTAGTGGCTTCACTGGTATGACCTTGTGCATAGAGCGATTTGGCCAACTCACGCAGCTTGGGCTCATCCGCGATTAAACGATTTGATGCTGCATCGCATGCGGCGGGAGCAGCTTGGCAAACCGATCGCAGCTCCCCGTTTCTAGCTTCGTCAAGTTGCGCGTAGCGGGCACGAACCTCATTTTTCTCAGCCTCGGTTTTCTTACTAGCAACCTCCTCAGTCATCTCCTCCACTTCTTGGTGAAACAGATAGTTGTATTGCGTTGCGTTACCCGCTACCCATGCCCCCGTTTGCAGATTTTTAGCGTCGGCATCGCCTTGTACCGATGCCGCAAGCACCCCAAGCAACTGCGAGTTCATGACCAGCAAACCTTTCTTCTGGTCATCGGGCATGCCGGCATAGTGCTTGGCGAGGCTATCCAGCAATGCCTCATTCACACCCGCTGCCAGAGCGCCTGTGCGGAAATCTCCTCCAGAAGCCTCAGCTGCCAACCCGCCCATCAAGGCATGCAGCCCAATCTTGGTAATGCCACTTTCTGCAAACCGGTTCTTGGAAATATCCCCGACCAGGTTGAATCCATAAGCCGCAAATGCGTTAGCCAAACTACTCTGCAACGCGTCGCCAAGACGGGCTTCGCCCCCGAGCGCCCGATCCACCAATAGGGATGTTCCGTTTTGCATTACTTGGTTGGCCGTGAACTGCCCCACGCCTTGCCAAGTGCTCAACGGACTTACGGTGGCAACTGCACCTGAGTTGGGGAGTGCAGTGGAAGTGCCTGTCTGAGTGCCGGTCCATTTGTCATAGACACCTGCAGTCAAGCCAGCAGTGACGCCGGACACCACGTAGCCTCTCATCGCGTCGCTGGAAGTGACATCCTTTAAGACGGTGCTCAGGTTTCCACGGTTATTGATGGTGCTGATCGCGCCGTTACTCGCCATGCCAGCAAGCACGGTACTGCCCGCAGCATTGGCCCACCCGGCAGACGTGGCCGCAGTCCCAACAGCCGTTGCCCCCGCCATCGATGTTCCCGAACCCGCTGCGGCAATTGCACCGCTGGCGGCGCCCATCGTGAAGTAGGTAACAATGATCGCGATGATGATCTGCGCGCCGGCGCCCAAGCCTGAATTGCTGTACTTGAAACTGTCGTGCAGTTCTTTAACCTGGCGCCAATCCACGTCCCCGCGCTGCTCGGCCTCTTTTAGCCAGGCCAGTTGCGGGTCAGCCTTGACCATCACATCAATCGTCTGGCTAACCGTATTTTGATCGATCTGCTTGATGTCAATTTTCAAGCCATCGACGGCTTTAATCACCACGCTGCCTTCTGCAATCATCTGCGTTTGGCGTAGCGTCTCGTCGGTATTCCCTTTGCCCTTGGAGCTGGTCCAGGCGAGGTCGCCCTTGCTCTTGGTGTGGCTCTCGTCATGCAGATCCTTCACTGCCTCAAACGTCACCGCCCCACCGCTGACAATCGCAATATCCCCCCCACTCTCAAGCTTCGCCGCCTGATACTTCTGATCACCCCCACTCTCCAGCGTCAAATCCCCCCCAGTCTTGATCTCGCTCCCGACATTCTTCACATCGGTCACTTCATCACGCTGAGTCTTTTTGCTGCCCCACCCGCCCTTCTTGCTCATGTCGTACAGCGAGTAATGACTGTCCTGCGCCGCCAGCATTTGCAGTTCGTTATCCGCATGCACATAGGCTTCATTGCCTGCGCTGATCTTGCTGGCAACCAAAGTCAGGTCGGTGCCGGCGATGGCGATCAGGTCGCCGCCGGCTTTGAGTTCGGCGCTTTGTTGGGTGACGTCGTCCAGTTGACTAGTGGTTTTGGTGCCGCCTTTTTTGCCTTTGGAGTAGTCGTGTTGTTCGTTGGCGGCGGCGGCCAGGGTCAGGTTTTCGCCGGCTTTGACGCTGAGGTCTTTGGCGGCGCTGACGGTGCTGGCGACCACGGCGATGTCGCGGCGGGCGTCGATGGCGAGGTTGCCGCCCACGTCCACGGCGGAGGTGTGTTGCAGGATGGTTTGCTCGGTGCCGCTGATGCGGCGGCGTTGGTAGGCGTAGTCGTCCTGTTCGGTCTGGCTGGCGATCAGTACGTCGCGCCCTGCGGTTACGCTGGCGTTGCCACCGGCCTTGAGGTTGCTGCCGAGGTTGAGCACGTCGCGGCCGGCGTTCAGTTTGAGCGTGTCGGTGGCTTCGAAACGGGAGGCTTCGCTGGCCACGTCGTTGCGCAGTTGGTAGCCCTGGCCGTCCTGTTTGAAGGTGGTGACGGTGCGTTCGTTGATGATGTCGCCGGTGACAGCAGTTGCGCTGATGTCGCGACCATTGATGATGCCGCCACGGGTGTTGCGGATCGAGTCGGTGGCGAGCATTTCCAGGCGGTTGCCGGCTTGCATCAGGCCGCTGTTGTCGATGTTGCCGGCCACCATGTTCAGGTTGTTGGTGGCGCGCAGGGTGCCGCTGTTGCGCAGGTCGCCGCCGCTGATCAGGCTGACGTCCTGGCCCTGGATCAGCGCGCCGTTGGGGGCCAGGCGGTTGTTGGCCTGGGCCAGGTAGAGCACGGGGGTGAGGACTTTCTGGCCGTTGATCTCGGCTTCTTCCATCCACACGATGTCGTGGGTCAGTGCCGCGACTTGCTCGGCAGTTAGCGACACGCCCAGTTGCAGGTTGAGTGAGTCCTTGTACGAGATGGCGTTGTCCATCAGGTAGCGGAACAGTGCGTCGTCGCTGGCGAGGCCGTTGATGTAGCGTTGGCCGGTACGGGCCACCACGGCTTCGCGGATCAGGCGCTGCTCGTACAGGCCGTCGCCCAGGCGCTTCCAGCTGGTGTCGGGGTTGTAGCCCAGTTTGCCGAGCAGGTAGTCGGAGCTCATGAACTGCTTGAGGTCGGTGAGCGCCGGGTTGGTTTCGATCAGGTATTTGTGGCTGTTGTCTACCGGAGCGATGTCCGGCAGGCCTTGTACGCGGGTGACCGATTGGGCGCGGCTGTCCAAGGCCAACGGGCCTTGGCCGTTGACCGCGCCACTGGCCGGTTGGCCGTCGAGGCTGAAGCCGCGCTCTTGCACGGCGCTGTAGTCGAGGGTTTTCTCGCGGTCGGCGGCGGTGATGACACGTCCGTTTGCGTTGAAGTCACCCTTGGCGGTATCCGCTTTACCCGCTGCACCGGCCTTCGCGGCCTGGCCGCTGAGGCGGAATAAGCCGTTCTCACCCGTTGGCAGGCTGAAGCCCGGCAAGGTCACCGGATTGACTTGGCGTTGGGCCAGGTCTGGCGGTAGCTGCGCAGTGATGGCCGGTTTTACGGTAGAGGCAAATACATCCGAGTTGGTGTTGCGGTTGGCCACCGGGGTGTCGATGTCGGTGGCGTTCGGGCGGATGACGCTGTTGTTGATTTCTTTGGTTGCGTTAACGGTGACCGAGCCGGCTGCCTGGATCACCGCTTGGGCGATCACGCTGCCAGAGGTGGGGACGGTGTAGTCGACAGGTGACGTGAAGAAGGTGTCCGAGAACCTCGTCTTCTCAACAAACTGGTCGAACGTGTACGCACCCGGCTTATAGTCACTTGAGTTGGGATCGTTGCTGCGGTTGAACTGTTCGACTTCGCTCATCAGCAACGAGTAAGCCGACCGGTTGCGTGTGTAGTAGGCGTAACCGAAATTACGCTGTTCACCGCCGGCAGCGCCGGTGTTGTTCAGCACGTCGGTGTTGATCAGGATGTTTTTAGCGGCCGATACCGAGCTGTAGAGGTTATCGAAGGTCTGGCTGCCCACCGTCAGGTCGCCACCGGCACTGATGAATGCGGAGGCGGAGCTGCCTTTGATAACGTCCTCATAGGTTTCGACGCCGCTGAACTTCAGCTCACAGCCTTTGCCTTTGCAGTAGTCGTTGCCGTACACACTGATGCTGGCGGAAACCAGGCTTTTCTCGGTGGTGAACTGGTCGCGCCGGTTGCTCAGGGTATCGGCCAGCAAACGCATATTGCCGTCGCTCTCCAACGTACCGGAGACGTTTTCGATCAGCGCACTGCGCCCATTGGCATCATCGCGAGCAATGTCGAGGCCGCCCAGGCTGTAGACATCGCCAAAGCGGTTACTGAAGTCGTTGACCCGCAGGGTCATCTCTTCGCCGCTGAACAGCAGGCCTTTTTCGTTGAGCAGATGGGTGGCGTTGAGGCGAACGTTCTCGGAGCCGCCCAGGGTGCCGTAGTTGTTCAAGGTGGCGGCGTTGACCGTCAGATCACCTACTGATGTCAGGCGACCACGGTTGTTCAAGACATTGGTGCTCGTGATTTGAGTAAGCGCGCCACCGGCAATACGACCATTCTCGCCCAGGTCCATGTTGGCCGCCGCGAGGGTCATCTCGCCCAGGCTGCTGACCCGTCCGTTGCCGCTGTAACCGCCGGTGAGGGTCAGCTTGAGGGTGCCGTCACTGGCCAGCAGGCCGTCGTTGGTCCAGGTTTCGCCCGTGCCGGTCAGGCTTTGTGCGCCGAGCAATTGCCCGCTGGCGGTCTGGGTGAATTGGCCGATGTCGAGGTTCAGGCGCCCGGCCTGGATCACGCTGCTGTTGGTCCAGCTGGCAGCCTTGATGTCCAGTTGGCCGTTGGTGACGAAGCTGCCGCCGGCGCGGGTGACTTGATCGGACGTGAGGTCGAATTTACCGCCGCCAGTGTGGACGATACGCCCGCCGTTGTTATCCAGGCTGGCCGCTTGCAGGTTGAGGGTTTCGTTGGCGCTTTCCAGCGCGCCGAAGCGGTTATCGAACAGGCCCGTGGTGCGAATATCAGTGGTGCCAACCCGGCCCATGGCGCGCAGGTTGCCGCTGACGTTGTCGATGGTCTGCGCGACAAGGCTCAGGGTGTCGTCGCTTTCGATCAGGCCATTGCGGTTGCTCAGGGTGCCGGTGAGGCCGAAGTCAATGGTGCGCGCACCGACCTTGCCACCGTTGTTGGCCGCTGTGCCCTGGTTGTCGAAGTCCTGGGCGGTGACTTTGAGCAAGGTGTCGGCATACACACCGCCGCCCTGGTTATTCAGGGTAGTGGTGACAATCCGGCTGTCACCGCCAAGGGCCGACAGATGCCCCAGTTGGTTGAGCAGGCCGCCTTTGGCTTCGATGTTCAACGACTGCGCCTGGGTGATGCCGCTGCCGTTGTTGAACAGCCCAGTGACCAGCTTGATCCAGCCTTTGCTGCTGTTGAGGATGCCACCTGCGGTATTGGCGACGCTGGCCGTTTGCAGGTCCAGGTTGCCACTGAGGCTGTCGACGCGGCCGCCCTGGTTGTTCAGGGCGCCACTGAGGCGCAGGCGATTATCGGTCTGGCTTTGCAGCGTGCCTTGATAGTTGGTGAGGGCGCGGGCGGTAAGGTCGAGCTTGCCCTTCTGGCTGAACATCAGGCCGTCTTGCTGGTTTTGAACGTCACCGGCCAACAGCTTGATCACTAGGTCTTTCTGGCTGGCAAGCGTGCCTTTGGCGCTGTTATCCAGGTCGCCATTGGCGAGGGTCAGGTCAAGGCGATCCTGGCTGACCAGTTGGCCGCCTCGGTTGTCCAGTCTGGCGGCTTTCAGCAACAGGGCTGCGCCACTGGCCAGGCGCGCATTGTTGGCATTGATCAGCGCGCCACTGAGGGTGCCGTCCAAAGTACCTTGGCTGATCAGTTGGCCGGCACTGTTATCCAGGCTCTGGCCGATAAGACTGATGTTGCCGGCGTTGATCCGGCCAGCACGGTTGAGGATTTGGCTCTGGGCGTTATTGAAGCCCAGGTGTTGAGCCGCAGCAATCAGGCCGTTGTTGCTGTTATCCAGCCGACCGGCAACGTTGAGGTCCACATCGGCCTGGCCGGAGATGATCCCCTGATCATTGTTCAGGCTGCCCGCGATGAGCGTTTGTTTGCCCAGGCTGACCAGGGCACCCGCCGCGTGGTTATCCAATACACCGGTGAGGTCAGTGTGCAGGGTGCCACTCTTGCTCGACAACGTGCCCTCGGCGCGGTTGTCGAGGCCATTGCCGACCACCGTCAGACCGTTCCAGCCTGAGATCAAGCCCTTGTTGGCGTTGACCACTGTATCCGCTTCAAGACGCAATTGATCAGCGCTGAGGATGACCCCGCGATCACCGTTATCGATGCGTTTGGCGGCCACGGTAAACGCTGTTTGGCTGGAGATTTCACCCTGTTCGCGGTTGGTCAGGTCGGCCAGGCGCGCGAAGGTCAGCGGGCCTTTGGCGCTGATCAAGCCCGCGCTGTTATCAAGATTTCCGCCTTGCAGATCGAGGCTCACAGCGCGCTCGCCGATCAAGCGGCCCTGGCGCTGGATCAGCTGTTGGACGATGAGCTTCAAGTCGCCCTTGGCCGAGATTTCCCCATCCAGGCTTGAGTCGACTGTTTGCCCGGTCAGGGTCAAATCAGCCTGGCTGTTGATCAACCCGGCAGTGTTATCGAGGTTGGCAGTGGTCAGGTTCAACGCCTGTTGACTGCCGATCACACCCGTGCGGTTATCCACATTGGCAGCGGTGACTGTCTGGCTGCCGTCGCTGACGATTCGCCCGCCCTGGTGATTGTCCAGCGCGCCAGTGTTGAGCGTCTGGAGCGTGCCGGCCGAAAGGCTGCCCTTGTCGCTGTTGTTCAAGGAGCCTGAGGTGGTCGTCAAAACCGTAGCGGCGGTGATCTGCCCTTGGTTATGGTTATCCAGCACGCCGGTGACCTTCAGGTCCAGCGCACCACGGCTGGCGAGCGCGCCACCGGCCTGGTTGTCCAGGCTGTCGGCTGCCACCTGCAGAACGCTCTTGGCGGACAGTACACCTTCCACGCTGTTATCCAGCGCCTTGGCGATACGTACCTGCAGGCTGTCGCCACTGATGACTTTGCCGCCGCGGTTATTCAGCGCATCGGCCATCAACAGGAATGACCGGGTGCTGGAGATTTCACCGCCCTGACTGTTGTCGACGTTGCCCAGGTTGTTCAGCAGCAGTTGGCCCGGTGTCGCGATCAGGCCGTGGTCGCGGTTGATCAGTTGCCCATGGTTCAAGTCCAGTTCGATGTTGGTGTTGCTGACCAGCTCACCACGGTCATGCTGGTCCAGCCCACTCAGGGTTGCCTTGACCGTTGACTTGGCGAAGATCGACCCTTGCTGGCTGTTGTCCAGTTGCCCTGCGTTGAGGGTGATACCAGCGTCACTGCTGATACTGCCGCGCTGGCTGTTATTCAGGCCGGCACTGCGCACATCAACCTGCTGCTTGGCGCTGATCACACCGCCCTGGCTGTTGTTCAGCGCAGCGCTGACCAGCGTGGCTGTGCCATCGGCGAGTAGTTTGCCTGCCTGGTTGTTCAACTGGCCCTGAGTGGTGATCGACAACACATTGGCTGCGGACAAAATGCCGCCCTGGCTGTTGTCCAGCGTACCGGCCTGGATGGTTAACGCGCCCTCGCTGAGCAGCGTGCCCTGCCCTTGGTTGAGCAAGTCGCCGGTCAGGATAACGTTCAGGTCTTTTTGGCTGGTGACACGGCCACCCTGGCTGTTATCCAGTCGGGTGCCGTTCAACACAAGGCTCTCACGCCCCGCCAGCAGGCCTTTGCTTTGGTTGAGCAGACGTTGGACCGTGAGCGTCAGGCCGCTGTCGCCGATCACCTTGCCGGTGGTGTTGTTCAGTTGGTCGGCGACCACCAGCACCTTGGCCTGACTGGATATCTCGCCTTGCTGATTAAGGATGGTCTGGCTGCGCAGGTCCACGCCGTTGGTGGCAGCGATAAGGCCGCCATTACGGTTATCCAGGGAAGTGCCGGTCAGGTTCAGCGCACCGTCGCTGACGAGTTCGCCCGCTTGTTGATTGAGCACACCGACCGTTGCCTGCAAGTCGCCCTTGGCGCTGATGCGACCGGCGCTGTTTTCGAGCTGGTTGGCGTGGAGGGTCAGCGCACCATCGCTGCCCAACTTGCCGCCATTGCTGTTGTTCAACTGGTTCAGTTGCACGTGCGCGGCGGCTTTGGTGCTGATCACGCCCGCTTGGCTGTTATCCAGATCGCCGCCGGTGAGGGTCAGCGCGCCGTCGGCAATGACCAGGCCACCCTGGTTGATCAGGCTGTCGCCGTGCAGCGCCAGGGTGGTTTTGCTGGACGCCAGGCCGCCCTGGCTGTTGTTCAACTGCCCTGCGGCTATTTGTTGAGCCCCCTGGCTGACGAGGTTGCCTTCATTGCGATTGTCCAGCAGCCCGGCGACGGTCAGGTTCATCACGCCCTGGCTGGCAACGGAACCTTTATCGCGGTTATCCAGGCTGGCCGCCTGTACCGTCAGGCTGGTGGCGGAGAAAATCCCCAGGCGGTTATCGATGGCACCGCTGGCGGTCACGTTGAGGTTGCTGCCCAACAATTTGCCGGAACGGTTATCCAGGTTCGTGGCAATCACGGTGGTCTGGCTGGCAGAAATTTCACCCGCCTGGTTACTCAACTGCCCGGCGGTTACACGGGCCTGCGCCTGGCTGGCAACCAGACCGTTATCGTTAGTCAGTTGGCCGGCGTTAAGCGCCAGGTTTTTGAGGCCGATCACGCGACCGCTCTGGTTATCCAGTGCAGCGGTTACGGTAACGTCGGTGCTGTTTTCACTGTGCAGCAGACCGTTGGTGCGGTTATCCAGACCGGTTGCCGTGACTTTGAGCGAGTCCGTACCCAGTAAACGACCACCACGGTTGTCGAGTTGACCGGCGTTAATCACGGCGGTGGTACCGCTCAGAGTGCCGCCTTGATTGCTCAAGGTTTGGTTGGCCGTGGCGGTAAGGGTTCGGCTGGCAACCACGCTGCCGCTATTGCTCAGGTTCGCCGCGTGCAGACTGACATCGCCACCGGCATTGCGGCTTTCATCGGCGTTGACACCGGCTTCGATGATGCCGCTGTTGACCAGCGCCCCACCGCTGGTCACGGTGATGCTGTCGCGGGCCGCCAGGCTTTTCTGGTTGCTCAGGCCTGTCGTGGTTTGTACATCGACCCGCGTGCCAGCATACACCGCACCCGCAGCGTCCAATTGACCGGCCTTGATCACCACCGCTTCGCTGGCTTTGGCATTAGCCAAACTCAGTCGTCCATTGGCATCAAGCTGAATATCCCCGCCACTGGCCATTAACGTACCGTCGAGCTTCACGCCCACGCCAGCCTCGGTGCCCACCAGTTTGATCGCCCCGGCGTACATCCCACCCAACGCCGTCGAGTCAATCGCCAGCTCCGGCTTGGCCCTGCCGTCATCGGCGCGGGCAGTGGCGTGCAGGCTTTTAGCATCGACGTCATTACGCCCGGCAACCACGCTCAAGTTGCGCGCATTGATCTGCGCATTGATCCTGGCCGAGCGGGTGATGATTTCGAAACGGTCGACGTTATCGGCGTTCAAGCCTTGGCCGTCGATGGTCACGGCGCCGCCATCAACCTGGTAACGTTGCAGTTGCCCGCTTGCGTCGAGTATCGGTTTACCGGTGGTCAGCGTGACATTGGGGGTGTTGATGAAGCCGCAGCCGCTGCAAGTAATACCGTAGGGGTTGGCGACAATGACTTTGGCCGACTGGCCCGCCACTTCGGTGTAGCCGCGCAGTTGGCTGGGGCTGCCGCCGTTGACTTCGTTGAGGATGATGTTGGCGGCGCGGCCTTGCAGGTTCGGGTTGCCGAGGATGATGCCGCCCAGTTGCGTCGATTGAGTGCGTTCGGTGGCGTTGTTGAGGATCACGCCGTTGGCGCCGACGTTGTAGTCCTTGAACTGGTTGTGGGACAAGCCACTGCCATTAGGGGTGGCGATGTTCACAACCGGCACGCCATTGCCCGCCGCGCCCACGGTGGTGCCGGGCGCGCTGACCACGATGCCTTCGGCCTGGGCCAGCAACGGTTGCCAGAACAGCGCGTTGGCCAGGATCAGCGCCAGGCCACGTTTGGGCAGGCCCAGGAACGCGTCACGGCTTTTCAGGGCAGCAGAAGGCTGGCGAACCAGGAAGGCAAATTGGCGAACATCCATTTCAAATTCTCGTTGCAACTGGGCGTTGAATTACAGGAAGAAATCCATGCGGAAGTAGATCGGTGCTTCACGCTCAAGCAGCGCGGCCGGTCGTTCCAGCGAGTGGGCAAAGGTCACGCTGGTGCTGAGGTATTTACCGCGGGCGAACAGCTCAAGTGAGTTACTCGAGACGCGGCCATGCACTTCGCCGTTGTAGCGACCATTGCGGATCACGCCCTGGTCGTAGCCCAAGCTGGCACCATATTCACCGAAGACCGGGCGCAGCCAACCGAGGGTCACCGGGCGGCTCCAGCGCAGGTCATTGCGCCAGTAACCGCCGCTGTCGCCGGTCAGTTGCTGATCCTTGTAGCCGCGTACCGACGCCGAGCCGCCGAGGCTCATGCGCTGGGGGCTGAACAGCACGTCTTCACTGCGTTGGCCGGTGGCCAGGCTGGTAAAACTGAACGACTCGCCCCACAGCGTGAAGGGTTGCAGGTAGCTGACGGTGGCGGTGTATTTGCGGTAGCGGGAATTGGCCAATCGATTGCCGTTCTGATCGCGCTCATGTTGCGCCTGGGCATCGAGCAAACCGATGCCGTCCTGCATGCCGAGGTCAACGTTGACAAACGCACTGCCAACTCGCCGACCGTGGTTGATGCCCCACTGCAACTCGCTGAGGCGATTGCTGCTGACGGCCAGGCGGCTGTCTTCGATGTAGTTGTTGGTGCGCAGGTGGGACAGGCCGACGTTGAGCGACGTCTTGCTCACGGCATCACGGTGGATCACCCGCTCAGCGCGCAACTGATGGTTTTCACTGTCACCGGTTTGCTTGAAGTCGAAACCGTCGCCCTGGACGACCGAACGATAGTCGCTCTGGTTGTAGCTGTAGCTGAAGTTCCACCAGCCCCAGGGCACGTTGTAGTAGAGCATCGCGTTCTTGGAGGTTTTCTGGTGGTCGCTGACCGCGTCATGGCCGCCGCGCAGAATCAGCTGATCGGCCAGGCCCAGCGGGCTGTCCCATTCAAAGCCGGTGCCCCACTGCTGTTCGCCGGTGCTTTTCTGGCCATCGTTGTTACGCGACAGGCTGGCACGCCATGGCTTTTGCGGGTTGTTTTTGACCAGCACCGAGCTGCCGCCGACGGCATCGCCTGGGGTCAGCTCCATTTGGGCTTGGTTGGACGGCAAACGGTTGAGCTGGTCGACGGCCTGTTCGATTTCTCGCAGGTTCAATATCTCGCCGCTTTTGCCGGGAAAGGCCATGGCCAGTTCGCGGTCCGACAGTTTGCTGTTGTCTGCGCCCTTCACGCCTTCGAGTTTGCCTTCCACCACCAGCACTTGCAGGTGCCCCTTGGACATGTCCTGTTGCGGCAAGTAGGCGCGGCTGGTGACCAGGCCTTTGTCGATGTAGAAGTCGGTGAGGTCTTTGAGCAGGGCGTTGAGTTGTGAGACGCCCAGGCATTGATCGGTGTACGACTTGAGCAGACGCTCGCGTTCAGGGGCAGGCAGGTGCTCGGCACCTTGCAGTTCAATGGTCTGGATCGAGAAGCAACGGCTGTCCACCGGGGCTGCCGGCGCTTCGGGCCTGGCCTCTTTGCCGGGCAGCTCTTTGAGCTGTTCAAGGCGCCGCTGCTGATCTTCCAACAGGCGATTTTGCCGCTCGCGGATCAAGTCCTGATCACCCGGGAGGGTTGCCGCCATTACGCTGTGGGAAACGAGGCAGGCAAGCAGGGCAATACTCAGGGAATACCGAGTCCGTGGCAGTTGGGAAGACATGTTCGATCCATCGAATTTATGAAGGGTGGCAAACTAACATCGTCCGCCCCTCCCGCCAATAAACCGACTGCACTTTAGGAAATTTCTTAAAACCTTCTTAAGCGGCTGAAAAAAAAGAAAAAACAAGCAACCAGGGAGAATTTCGTTTGAAGTTCCGGGTTGGTTTCCGACCAGCGGTATCAGATTTGATACGCACTGAACACGCACACGAACGACCGGACTATCGGTCAGCGCCGGTCCGCGTATGAGTATTTGAATTTAAGGAATGCTTTTTGGACTGCGACGGAATCTGAGCAAGGAATGACTCAGCGTCGGCTCGGGCCTGCCAAATGACAGGCAAAAAAAAACCCGGAAATCCTCACTTACGTGGGCCTTCCGGATTTTCTAAACCGCCAAAAATGGTGGGTCGTGTGGGATTCGAACCTACGACCAATTGGTTAAAAGCCAACTGCTCTACCAACTGAGCTAACGACCCGCTGTGTGGTGGCGCGTATAATACTGATTTCTAAGGATTATTCAACACCTTATTTTAAATAAATCAGAAAAAACGCATTTGAACGGTAATTCGGTGGGTAGAACGCCTCTCGCAGCCGCCTGATCAGCGCCCTGGCTCGTCGTTCCACAGGTACTTGTGCAGCTGCAATTGCAGGCGCACCGGCAGGTTGTCCGCCACTACCCAGTCGGCCAGCTCTCGGGCGCTCAGGTCGTGATGGCTGGGCGAGAACAGCACCTCGCCCGCACGACGCTCCAGGCCATACTGGATCAGCTTGGAGGTGGCCCAGTCGTAATCGTCGCGAGAACAGATGACGAACTTGACCTGATCGTTGGCCGTCAGCAAGTCGATGTTCTCGTAGCGGTTGCGGTGGGCTTCCTTGGAGTCCGGGGTCTTGAGGTCGACCACTCGGCTGACACGCGGGTCGACCGCAGAGATGTCCAGGGCGCCGCTGGTTTCCAGTGAGACCTCGTACCCCGCGTCACACAGCCGCTTGAGCAATGGGATGGCATTGGGTTGCGCCAATGGCTCACCGCCCGTCACGCAGACGTAGCGCGGCCGGTAGCCGGCAACCTGTTCCAGGATGTCGTCGAGGGTGCGCACGGTACCGCCGCTGAAGGCGTAGGCGCTGTCGCAGTATTGGCAACGCAATGGGCAGCCGGTGAGCCGTACGAATACGGTGGGCAGGCCAGCAGTGCGCGTTTCACCCTGCAACGAGTAAAAGACTTCGGTAATACGTAATGTGTCTTGCATAGTCGCCACGGGCGTAACAGCTAAACAGGCTGTCCGCCTCCGTCAGGCACTTCAAGGGATTGCGCCAACGCGTCAACCCCAGGAAGCGTGTTTCATAAAAGGGCGTGGATTCTAACGAAAAAACCCGCGACAAGCGCGGGTTTCTTCTGAACGGGCTGCATTGCTTACAAGCGTTGCAGGTCCCGCTGGGCCAACTGCGCCGCGGAGGTACCCGGATACTGGGCAACCACCTGCTGCAGAATACCTTTGACCTTGTCGGTGTGACCCAGGCGGCGTTCTACGTCAGCGAGTTTGTACAGCGAGTCCGGCACCTTGGCGTGCTTGGGGTACAGCTGGCTGACCTTGGCAAAAGCCTGGCCCGCGCCCTGCAAATCACCCTTTGCCAGGTTGACCTCACCCAACCAGTACTGGGCATTGCCCGCGTACTGGCTGTTGGGGTACTTGCGCAGGAAAGCGGTGAAGGCCTGACTGGCCTTATCGAAATCCTTGGCCTTGATCAGGTCGAAGGCTGCATCGTAATACAGTTTTTCCTTCGCCGGATCACCCGGTTCACTGCTGGCGGCAGGGGCAGCCGCGGCGGCCCCTGCTGCTGCGCCACCGGCAGCGGCGCTTGGCGCGCCACCGGCAGCAGAATTATCAGGAGTAGCGGCAGGTGCAACACCGGCTCCAATACGACGATCAAGATCCTGGTAACGCTCCAGGCCTTCTTGCTTGAGCTGGTTCACCTGGTTCTGCAGCACTTCAATGGCGCCTTGTTGCTGGGCCAATTGATCCTGCATGCGTTGCAGCTGGTTGAACAGCTCGCCCTGTGCCGAGGGAGCGGACGTAGCCGCTCCCCCCGCATAGGCGCCGTTCGTGCCATAACCTGCTGGCGGATAACTGCTCCCGCTATTGTTATAGCCTGAGTTGCTATCCGTTACAGGAACCGCAGCCCACACCGCAAGCGGTGCGAAGCTGAGAGCCAATACAGTCAGAGCACGACGGCACGTTCGCATGACGAATTACTTACGCAGTTCGACGCGACGGTTCTGAGCCCACGACTGTTCGTCGTTGCCAGTTGCAACTGGACGCTCTTTACCGTAGGAAACCAGTTCCAGTTGGCCTGGAGCAACACCTTGCAGTACCAGGTAGCGCTGAACGGCTTTCGCACGACGCTCGCCCAGTGCCATGTTGTACTCACGAGTACCACGGGCGTCAGTGTTACCTTCCAGAACAACGCGAGCGCCGTTAGCTTTCAGGTCCTTGGCGTGAACGTCCAGAGCGCGCATGGCTTCTGGCTTCAGGTCCGAACTGTCGTATTCGAAGTAGAAAGTGGTGATTGCGCGCAGAGCAGCTTCTTCGCTCAGGGAGCCGTCGACCGCACCAGTGTTGGCGCCGTAACCAGCGTTTGGATCAACAGCTGCGCCTTCACCGGCATTGTCGCCGCCTTTAGAGGAGCAACCAACGGCTACGGACAGAGCCAGAGCCAGAGCAGCAAACTTACCAAACTTCAGCATTTCCATCGTGAAACTCCTAATGAACCCCAGTGTGTTAAGTACTTCTTTTTGTAGCGCCGCGTCAGTTCAGGTAAGGGGACCAGGATGGTTCTCTGACTTCGCCTTGTGCGGTAGGAAGTGGGAGCCTTACGCGTCCATTGATGGACACGAGCATCAAGACTCCCCGGCCCTGCTGGCGGGTGGCGTAGATTACCATGGTGCCGTTGGGCGCAACAGTGGCTGACTCATCAAGGTTGGTATCTGTAAGGATTTTTACGGTTCCGCGCTGCAAATCCTGGGCCGCAACCCGAAAATTAGTGAAACCATCCTGACGGTGAATCATCACCAACGTCTTTTCATCGGCCGAAAGCTTGGGGTTGGCGTTGTAGTTACCAATAAAGGTCACACGTTCCGCACCGCCGCCGTTCACATTTGCCTTGTAGACCTGAGGCTTGCCGCCACGGTCGGAGGTGAAGTAGATGGTCGAACCATCCTTACCCCAGAACGGTTCGGTGTTGATGCCCGGGCCGCTGGTCACACGCGAGAGTTGACGCGAGGCCATGTTCATCACGTAGATATCCGGGTTACCGTCCTTGGACAGCACGAAAGCCAGGCGCGAACCATCCGGCGACCAGGCTGGCGCACCGTTGAGGCCTTCGAAGTTGGTGATCTGCTCACGACGGCCAGTATCGATGTGCTGCACAAAGATGCGCGGACGACGCTGTTCGAACGATACGTAGGCAATACGCTTGCCATCCGGCGCGAAGCGCGGCGACAGGATTGGCTCACGGGACTGCAGCAAGGTCACTGCACGTGCACCGTCGTAGTCCGAGCGCTGCAGGGTGTAGCGGGTGTTGTCTACCGAGAAGCGCTCAGCGGTGACGTACAACAGGCGCGTCGAGAACGCCCCTTTGATACCGGTGAGCTTCTCAAACGACTGGTCCGAGATGTAGTGGGCCATGTCGCGCAGTTGCTCGGCGGTACCCGATACGCTGCCGGTCAACACCTGCTGCTCGGTGGCCACGTTGAACAACGTGTACTGGATCTGCAGGCGACCGCCGGCCGGCGTGATGCTGCCGACCATCAGGTACTGGGCACCGACGGCCTTCCAGTCACGGAAGATGACTTCGCTGGCCTGGGTTGGCTGGCTGATCATGTTGCCTTTTGGAATTGGCGCGTAGTAACCGGAGTTACGCAGGTCGTCGCTGACGATCTGGGCCATGTCGTCCGGCAGCACGCTGCCGCCCTGCCAACCGAACGGAACTACCGCAATCGGTGTGGCCCGATCACTGCCGCTGGTAACCAGGATGTTCTTTTCATCCGCCGCCGCTATCCCTGCCATACAGCAAATAACGACAAGCATTCCTCGAAGAAGGTTTCTCACAAGGCTAGATCCTCAGGTGTGAATGTCATCTTGAATGAACGATAGGGAGCGAAGTCACTTGGTTTCATTCCCTGCATCTCGGTCAACCGGCCAATATTCTTGACCGCGGCAACCGCCGAACTGTCGAACGAACCGTCACCACTGGACTTGGCCACGCTGACCGAAGTCACCGTACCGTCCGGCAACATGCCGATCTGCAGCACTACTGTCATGCCTTTACGTGCCGAAGGTGGACGTGTCCAGCCTTCCGCTGCCCGCGCCCGAATCAGGTCGTCGAAACTGCCCGCGACTTCATCGCCACGCTCATCGGCCAAGGCTTGCTGACGCTGCGGCGTGTCGGAAAGCAAATCTGCCAGGGCCTGGGCCTTTTTCTCTTCGGCGGATTTGCGTGCTGCTTCCTGGGCCTTCTTCTTGGAGGCGTCGGCGGCAGCTTTCTTCTTCGCTTCGTCGGCGACTTTCTTCTTCGCCTCGTCTGCTTCAGCTTTTTTCTTGGCGTCTTCGGCGGCTTTCTTCTTCGCGTCTTCGACTATCTTTTTCTTGGCTTCTTCAGCGGCCTTTTTCTTGGCCTCTTCTTCGGCAGCCTTTTTGGCTTCTTCTTCCGATTTCTTCTTGGCTATATCAGCCAATTGTTTCTCTTCGGCCTTTTTGGCTTCGGCAGCTTTCTCGGCTTTCTTGGCTTCATCAGCCTTTTTCGCCTCGTCGGCTTTCTTGGCTTCGTCAGCCTTTTTCGATTCCTCGGCCTTTTGAGCCGCCTCTTCTTTCTTTTGTTCCGCAGCAGCCTTCACCGCTTCCTGCTCGACCTTCTTCTGTTCCATCTGCTCGACTTCAGTCTGGCGCGCAGCCGACTTCTGGGCCTCACCCGCAATCTTCTGATTGGTCTGGGTGGTGGCCTGACTTTTCGATTTCAGCTGATACAGGGTCGCCTGCACGATCGGCTTGGCTGGCGGCAGGTCCGGGGTCATGGCAAAGCTGACAAACAGCATGCCGAACACCAGGACGTGCAGGGCTATTGCCCACACGCCAGGCCAGAAGTAGCTTTCCGAGGCGGACGGCTCTCGCTGTTGCTGCATCAGGGCGCCTCGGTAATCAAGCCAACGTTACCGACGCCGGCCTTCTGCAGCCCGCCCATGGCGCCCATGACGGAGCCGTAGTCGACCGATTTGTCACCCCGGATAAACACCTGGGTGTGCTTGCCGCCTTCGTTGCCGGAGCGAATGATCTTGGTCACAGCATCGGTCATGGCCGGCAACGTCAGGGCCTTGTCCTGCTGCTTTTGCGTGTCGACTTCGCTGCCAAGGTTCCAGTAATAGGTCTTGTCAGCCTTGATCGAAATGGTCAGGACCTGAGTGTTGTTGTCCTGCGGCAAGGCTTCACTGGAAACCTTGGGCAGATCAACCTTCACGCCCTGGTTGAGCATCGGCGCGGTCACCATGAAGATCACCAGCAGCACCAGCATCACGTCGATGTAAGGCACTACGTTCATCTCGGCGACCGGCTTGCGCTTTTTGCGAGCTCGAGCGATTAAAGCCATTGGGAATTACCTGCTTATTCTTCGCTGGTGTGCACTTTACGGTGCAGGATCGCCTGGAATTCATCGGCGAAGGTGTAGTAACGGCCGATCAAGGTTTCGCTGGTTGCGGCGAAACGGTTGTAGGCGATTACTGCGGGGATAGCGGCGAACAGGCCGATCGCGGTGGCGATCAGGGCTTCGGCAATACCCGGGGCCACGGTGGCCAGTGTGGCTTGCTGCGCCTGGGCCAGGCCGCGGAAGGAGTTCATGATCCCCCATACGGTACCGAACAGGCCGATATACGGGCTGACGGAACCCACGGTGGCGAGGAACGGCAGGCCCTGCTCAAGTTTCTCTTCTTCGCGGGAGATGGCCACGCGCATGGCACGGGCCACACCTTCCATCACCGCTTCAGGATCGACACCCGGCTGCTGGCGCAGGCGCGAGAACTCCTTGAAGCCGGCACGGAAGATCTGCTCGACGCCCGAATCCGGGTCCGGGTTGCTGCCGGCCTGGCGGTACAGCTTGGACAGGTCGATACCCGACCAGAAGCGCTCTTCAAAGCTCTCCAGGGCACGTCGACCGGCGCGCAACATGTTGCTGCGCTGAAAAATCATGACCCAAGAGGTAACCGATGCGGCTACCAGTGTCAGCATGACCAGTTGAACCACGACACTGGCATTGCTGACCAGGCTCCACATGGAGGAATGGTCGACGACGGTAGGTTCCACGCTAAATCTCCTGCTTTGATTGTTGACCCGCGCCGCTCACGGCGGCAAAGGCCGCGCGTAGAGTTTCGGGAATGGCCCGAGGTTTCAAGCTGTTGGTGCGCACACACGCCACCAGGAACTGCCCCTCACAGAGCAGCGTTGCATCCGTGGCCCGCCTGACCTGCTGTTTGAAACGCAGGCTGGCACGGTTCAATTCGATGACTTCAGCGCTGACCAGCAACTCATCGTCCAGTCGCGCCGGCGCGTAATACCGCGCCTCGCTGGAATGCACGACGAATAACAGGTCCTCGCCTACAAGCTCGGACTGGGCAAAACCCAACTCCCGCAGCCGCTCGGTTCGAGCCCGTTCCATGAATTTCAGGTAATTGACGTAATAAACGATGCCGCCGGCATCGGTGTCCTCGTAATAAACGCGACAGCGATGTGCGAACGACTGATCCCCGTTTTGCGCGCGCATACTCTAGTGCTTACTCCTCAGGTTGCCAATTGGCTGGGCAACTGTTTTTTCATTCCTGAACGCTTTTGCAGTGAATCAAATGACGACGCCAGACACTGGGACAGCACAAAGCTCAGATAAATCGTCCGGCGTAAGCTTTTTAATCGTCTACCGCATCGAGGAATTCGTCTACCACGGGCATCTCTCCCAATCGTGACGGAATGTTTAGCCCAAAGTGCAGGTAAGCATGACGCGTCACCACCCTGCCCCGCGGGGTTCGCATGATGTAGCCCTGCTGAATCAGGTACGGTTCCAGCACATCCTCAATGGTATGGCGCTCTTCGCTGATGGCTGCGGCCAGGCTGTCCACGCCCACCGGGCCACCGTCGAATTTCTCGATCATGGTCAAAAGTAGGCGTCGATCCTGGTGATCAAAACCATGTTCGTCCACATCCAGCAGGTTCAAGGCAAGGTCCGCCACGGCCTTGGTGATGTGGCCCTTGGCACGCACCTCGGCAAAGTCTCGCACGCGGCGCAGCAAACGGTTGGCAATTCGTGGCGTACCGCGAGCGCGTCGAGCGATTTCAAAGGCGCCTTCCGGGTCCAGGGGCAAGCCAAGGATACTCGCCGACCGGCTGACAATGGTCGCCAGATCGGCGGTGCTATAGAACTCTAGACGTTGAACAATGCCGAAACGGTCTCGCAGCGGGTTGGTCAGCATGCCCGCACGGGTGGTCGCGCCCACCAGGGTGAATGGCGGCAGGTCGAGCTTGATCGAGCGGGCCGCAGGGCCTTCGCCAATCATGATGTCGAGCTGAAAGTCCTCCATGGCCGGGTACAGCACTTCCTCGACAATCGGTGATAACCGATGGATCTCGTCGATAAACAGTACGTCATGGGGTTCAAGATTGGTCAGCAGCGCCGCCAGGTCTCCAGGACGCTCCAGCACGGGGCCGGAGGTGGACTTGATCGACACGCCCATTTCCTGGGCGATGATATTGGCCAGGGTGGTCTTGCCCAACCCGGGCGGGCCGAAGATCAAGGTGTGGTCCAGGGACTCACTGCGCCCGCGCGCGGCCTGGATAAACAACTCCATCTGTTCGCGCACGGTGGGCTGGCCGATGTATTCGGCCAGGCTCAACGGGCGGATGGCCCGGTCCTGGACTTCTTCACGGTCACGCGGGCCGGTGGCCGCGATCAGACGATCGGCTTCAATCACTTAAATCATTCCCTTCAGGGCACGGCGAATCATGTCTTCAGCGCTCAGGTTCTTGTCCTTGATGGCCGATACGGCCTTGCTGGCTTCCTGAGGCTTGTAGCCCAGGGAGATCAGCGCATTGACCGCATCGCTTTCGGCGCTGGCGACCTGGGCCGCCGGCATATCCGGCTGGTTCGGTACCAGGGCGAACATGCTCGGCACCACCTCCCAGGCTTTGAAGCGGTCCTTGAGCTCGACCAGCAAGCGCTCGGCAGTTTTCTTGCCGACGCCCGGCACCTTGGTCAGGGCCGAGGTATCCTGGGCCGATACAGCACGCACCAACTCATCCACTTCCAGGCTCGACATCAAGGCCAGGGCCAATTTGGGCCCCACGCCATTGAGACGAATCAGCTCGCGGAAGAAATCGCGGTCGCGCTTGCCGATGAAACCATAGAGTAGTTGCGCGTCTTCGCGCACCACTAAATGCGTGTGCAAGGTTATCGGCTCGCCGACCGACGGCAGGCGATACAAGGTGGTCATGGGCACTTCCAGCTCATAACCCAACCCATTCACATCCAGAATCAGGTGCGGCGGCTGTTTCTCAGCCAGGGTGCCGCGCAAGCGTCCAATCACGGTTCAGATCCTTAAAGCTGGGGGGTCAGATCGGAGCCTGACCGCAAAAATAACGATTGCGCTGATGCTATCAGAGACGCAGGCGCCCGCCACGACTACGTGCTGCGCCCAAGCCGTGAGGCAACAGGCTGGAGCGGGTATGGGCATGGCAAATGGCGATGGCCAGGGCATCCGAGGCGTCGATCTGTGGCTTTGAAGTGAGCTTGAGCATGTGCATGACCATCATCTGCACCTGCTCCTTGTTGGCGCCACCGGTGCCGACCACGGCCTGCTTGACCTGGGTCGCGGTGTATTCAGCGATCTCCATGCCCTCCTCGGCACCCGCCACGATGGCAGCGCCACGGGCCTGGCCGAGCTTCAACGCCGAGTCGGCGTTCTTGGCCATGAAGACTTTTTCGATGCCCATGGTGACCGGGCCGTAGGTCTGGATGACTTCACGCACGCCGCGATAGACGATCTGCAGCCGTTCGGCCAATTCCCCTGCGCCAGTGCGGATGCAGCCCGAGGCGACGTACACACAGCCACGTGGGGTCTGCTGCACCACGCCAAATCCGGTGATGCGCGAACCGGGGTCGATACCTAGGATTAAAGTCATAACGCCTGCGGGTTGGATTTACAACGGTATGTGCCAGGCACACATTTGTGTAACAGCATAGAACCCCTGTGGGAGCTGGCTTGCCTGCGATGCGTGCACCTCGGTGCTTCTGTCAAGTCGAGGTGATGCTATCGCAGGCAAGCCAGCTCCCACGGTGGATATTCATCGTTCTTAAGTGAGCTGTTCGGCCACAGACTCAGGGATGTCGGCATTCGAATACACATTCTGCACATCATCCAGGTCTTCAAGCATGTCCAGCAGCTTCAGCACCTTCTGCGCACCGTCCAGGTCCAGTTCGGCACTGGTGGTCGGCAGCATCACGATTTCTGCGTCGGTGCCGTTGAAACCAGCGGCTTCCAGGGCGTTGCGCACGGCGTAGAAGCTGGCGAACGAGGTAAACACGTCGATGGAGCCGTCTTCGTTGGTCACGACGTCATCGGCATCCGCTTCCATTGCGGCTTCCATCAGCGCGTCTTCATCGGTGCCCGGTGCGAAGGTGATCTGCCCCTTGCGCTCGAACAGGTAGGCCACCGAACCATCCGTGCCGAGGTTGCCGCCGCACTTGCTGAACGCATGACGTACGGCTGCCGCGGTACGGTTGCGGTTGTCGGTCATGCATTCGACCATCACCGCCACGCCGCCCGGGCCGTAGCCTTCATAGGTCAGCTCGACCATATCGTCGGTGTCGGCCGCACCAGCACCACGGGCCACGGCGCGGTCGATGATGTCGCGGCTCATGTTGGCGCCCAGCGCCTTGTCCAGCGCCAGGCGCAGACGCGGGTTAGAGCCCGGGTCACCGCCACCCTGGCGGGCCGCGACGGTCAGTTCGCGAATCCACTTGGTGAAGATTTTGCCTTTCTTGGCATCCTGACGCTCTTTGCGGTGCTTGATGTTCGCCCACTTGGAATGGCCAGCCATAACACAACTCCGAATTCTCTAGAAACCTTATCAATCTCGCCCCAGGCGAGATTTCCCTCTTTTAAACGCAAAGGCGCATCCGAAGATGCGCCTTTTTGACTGCGTACAACCTTATCGCGCTTTCACGCTGCAGCCTTACTCAGCCTTCGGCGTCTCGCGCAGGCGGATGTGCAGCTCGCGCAGGGCCTTGGCATCCACAACACCCGGCGCCTGGGTCATGACGTCCGCAGCGCTCTGGGTTTTCGGGAAGGCGATCACTTCACGGATCGACTGGGCGCCGGTCATCAGCATCACCAGACGGTCCAGGCCGAACGCCAGGCCACCGTGCGGCGGCGCGCCGTATTTCAGGGCGTCGAGCAGGAAGCCGAATTTCTCTTCCTGTTCCGCTTCGTTGATGCCCAGCAGGCGGAATACCGCTTGTTGCATCTCTTTGCGGTGGATACGGATCGAACCGCCACCCAGTTCAGTACCGTTCAACACCATGTCGTAGGCACGGGACAGCGCGCCTGCAGGGTTGGCTTCCAGCTCTTGCGGGGAGCACTTCGGTGCGGTGAACGGGTGGTGCAAGGCGCTGAAGCTGCCGTCGTCGTTCTCTTCGAACATCGGGAAGTCCACAACCCACATCGGCGCCCACTCGCAGGTCAGCAGGTTCAGGTCGTGACCGAGCTTGATCCGCAGCGCGCCCAGGGCTTCGCTGACGATCTTGGCCTTGTCGGCGCCGAAGAACACGATGTCGCCGTCAACCGCACCGACGCGATCAAGGATCGTGTTCAGGTTGGCTTCAGGGATGTTTTTCACGATCGGCGATTGCAGGCCGTCGACGCCGTTGGCGCGCTCGTTGACCTTGATGTACGCCAGGCCCTTGGCACCGTAGATGCCGACGAACTTGGTGTAGTCGTCGATCTGCTTGCGCGGCATGCTCGCGCCGCCAGGCACACGCAGGGCGGCGATGCGGCATTTAGGATCGTTGGCCGGGCCGCTGAACACCTTGAAGTCGACGTCCTTGAGCTGGTCGGCCACGTCCACCAGTTCCAGCGGGTTACGCAGGTCTGGCTTGTCGGAACCGTAGCGGCGCATGGCTTCTTCGAAAGTCATGTGCGGGAATTCGCCGAACTCCAGGTCCAGCACTTCCTTGAACAGGTTGCGGATCATCTGCTCGGTCAGGCCCATGATCTCTTTTTCATCGAGGAAGCTGGTCTCGATGTCGATCTGGGTGAATTCCGGCTGGCGGTCAGCGCGCAGGTCTTCGTCACGGAAGCACTTGGCGATCTGGTAGTAGCGGTCGAAACCGGCCACCATCAGCAGTTGCTTGAACAGCTGCGGCGATTGCGGCAAGGCGAAGAAGCTGCCGGCATGGGTACGGCTCGGTACCAGGTAGTCACGCGCGCCTTCCGGGGTGGCCCGGGTGAGGATCGGCGTTTCGACGTCCAGGAAGCCGTTTTCATCCAAGAAGCGGCGGATGCTGGTGGTCATGCGCGAACGCAGGCGCAGCTTCTCGGCCATTTCCGGACGACGCAAGTCCAGGAAGCGGTAGCGCAGGCGGGTTTCTTCGCCCACATCGGAGTATTCGTTGAGTGGGAACGGTGGGGTTTCCGACTCGTTCAGCACTTCCAGCTCATAGCCCAGTACTTCGATGCCGCCGGACGCCATGTTCTTGTTCACGGCACCGGCCGGACGCAGGCGTACCTTGCCGGTGATCTTGACGACGTATTCGCTGCGCACGCGGTCGGCGGCTGCAAAACTCTCGGCGCGGTCCGGGTCGAACACCACCTGGGCCAGACCATCACGGTCACGGATATCGAGGAAGATCACCCCGCCGTGGTCGCGGCGACGGTGAACCCATCCGCAAAGGGTGATTTCCTGACCTTCCAGGGTCTCGTTCAGTTGGCCGCAATAGTGGCTGCGCATCATGGTCGTGGTTTCACTTCTCGTAATTCGAAATTCGGTGGCAGGCCCGCCTCGTCACCGTACATTAAAGCAGGGGACGGATAATGCAGGAGCCTGCGCGTAGAGTTCAACTCAGTCTGCTTTGTCGCCGCCCGCCAGGTTCTTCTTGGCGCCGGTCTTGAAATCGGTCTCGTACCAGCCGCTGCCGCTCAGGCGGAAGCCCGGCATGGACAACATCTTCTTCAACTCAGGTGCCTGGCAGGCAGGGCAATCGACCAGCGGCGCGGCGCTGATCTTCTGAATGGCTTCCAACTGATGACCACAGGAAGCGCATTGATAGTCGTACATGGGCATGGAGATGTCTCGGCGATCAGATCGTTACAGCGCCACGCCCTGCCCTGTGCTTAAAGCCCGGCATGCGCAGCAAAGCGCGGGATTATATCTGGTAAATCAACACAGCGCAGCCGGCTTTGTGCTCAGGGCCCGGCCCGCCGGGATGACGGACCGACCACCGGACTACTGCGCAAGCGTGTCCCCGCACGTGAGGGCGCCACGGCCTTTGAGCACATGGACCACGCACACCACCCTCACCAGCCCACTGAAGTTCTTCACGCCTCCGTAACGCAAATGCACTTCCCGATCGACGTAGGACAACAACGCACTGACCGAACAGGTATTGAGCCTGGCGATTTCCGTCAGGATGTTCCAATAGATCTGTTCAAGCCGCAGGCAGGTAGAAAACCCATTGAGCCTGACCGACCGGGACAGCGGCTTGGCCAGCCCCATATCAAAACCCTTGGCAAAAGGGTCGACCTTTATCTTGTGAAAACCACAGGTTTCCATCGCTCCCTTACTCACTCCACGTGACATACAGCTGACACTCCATTGCCAAACAACAGCCAACAGGTTTCTCCCATTGGACGATGGGCCTATAAAACAGCAGCCAGCACAGAGCAGCCAGAAGACGGGGAGTTGTTAGTCGTAGGACAACGCCAGGAAGCGCAGGGAAACCAGCAGGCGGCGCCCAAAAGGCGCCGCCAGGGTTCGACGATTACTGGTTTTCGAGCAGGGAGCGCAGCATCCACGCGGTTTTCTCGTGAACCTGCATACGCTGGGTCACGAGGTCCGCCGTCGGCTCATCACTGACTTTGTCGAGCAATGGGAAGATGCCCCGCGCGGTACGCGTGACTGCTTCCTGACCGGCCACCAACTGCTTGATCATCTCTTCGGCGCTCGGCACCCCCTCTTCTTCCTTGATGGAAGACAGGCGGGCGTAAATCGAATAGGCACCCGGCGCCGGGAAGCCCAAGGCACGGATACGCTCAGCAATGGAGTCCACTGCCAGCGCCAGCTCGTTGTACTGCTCTTCGAACATCAGGTGCAGCGTACGAAACATGGGGCCTGTGACGTTCCAATGGAAATTGTGGGTCTTCAGATACAGAACATAGGTATCGGAGAGCAGGCGGGAAAGTCCGTCGACGATGGATTTACGGTCTTCTTCACTGATACCAATATCGATTGCCATGTGTTTCCCCTTCAATTGACGAGCATTCATTGATCAGGTGCAGCTCCACTCTAGCAAGAGAGTGCGCCACGTGCAGCCCGACACACTCGGGCGGCATGCGGCAAATCGCCCCGCACCGCCTGCGAGATCTGAGTTGGCAAGCCTGTTTACCTGTAGGAAGGGTCTTGGCTGCCACTGAAAAAATCCCGCACCTGTCTAGGACAAGCGTTTGACGCAGAAATGCCGTGGCCGTGGCAACACCCCGAAATGCTTGATTTGAGTAGGCACAGCCTTTGCTGTTAAATAGACGCGGTGTGGCTGCCGTTTATTCCTGCGGCACGTCACATAGGCTGATACCCGCGCACGTGCTCAACGCCTCCCATTGTTCAGAAGCGAACCGTGCCAGTCAGCTCTTCCTTGTGATCCGTCTTAACGTGAGTTAACCAAAATGTTGAAAATCGTCCACCTGCTAACGGGCGTTGCAGCGTTGCTGCTGTCCTTTATTCCGAGCCTGCAGCCTGAAAGCCTGCCCTACCTGGAACAACACGACGCCCTGTACCTGGCCTTGTTCGGCCTTCTTAACCTGACGCTCGCACCGGTAATCCCTTACTGGAACAAAGGCACGCGTCATCAACTGCAAAACCTGGTCAGTGCGCTGCTGGTGCTGACTGTTGTCGTACAAACCCTTACCCTCCTGGCGCCCATGCCTGAAGTCGGGGGCCATCCGGCCATCCTACTCAGCCTGGTGATTGCTGTGGTCGCCATCGTTCTTCACCTGGCCATCAGCTTCTACCGCTCGTCTCCAGCGGCCGCGTCGCAAAACTATGACATGACCAACCGGGATACCGGGACCGTCAAGTGGTTCAACACCTCCAAGGGCTTCGGCTTCATTTCCCGCGATTCGGGCGACGATATCTTCGTCCACTTCCGAGCCATTCGTGGCGAAGGCCATCGCGTACTGGTCGAAGGCCAGCGCGTGGAGTTCTCGGTGATGAACCGTGACAAGGGCCTGCAAGCCGAAGACGTCATCGCTGCCCTGCCGCGTCGCTGATTCCCCAGCTTTCGCAGCAAAAAAAACCGCGATCCAGCCTTGGCTGGGTCGCGGTTTTTTATTGCGTGCGCAGTCAATAGTGGGGCGGCGGCGCTTCTTCTTCGGATGACTCGAATTGCCCGCCCATTTCTTCCTGGCGCTTGAGCAGTGCAGTCATCTGCAATTGCAGGCGTTCGACGGCCCGCTGCTGGGTGACCAGAATGTCATTGAGGGTTTCAATGGTGTCGTCCTGGAAGGCCAGGCGGCTTTCCAGGTCGGTGACGCGTTCTTGCAGGTCCATGGTTCAGTCCTGGGTAAAGATGAAGTCGGCAGGCAATAGCTCACGCAATCGGCTGCGAATCGCGGCCACCTGCTCTTCGGTATAGGGCTGGGCCGGGTGCTTGCCCCACACGGGGGCTGGCCAGGCGGCGTCGTCGCGCTTGCGCACAATCACATGCACATGCAACTGGCTGACCACGTTACCCAACGCGCCGATGTTCATTTTGTCGGCCGCCAAGCCCTCGTTGAGCAACTGCGCCAAGGCTGTCGTTTCTTGCCACAAGGTTTGTTGATCGGCGACATCCAGTTGAAACACTTCGCTGATACCGTCGATGCGTGGCACCAGAATGAACCAGGGGTAATTGGCGTCATTGGACAGCAGCAGACGACAGAGCGGGAAGTCCCCAATGGCCAAGGTATCTTGTAGCAGGCGTTGATCTAAGGCGAACACGTGGCACTCCGTTCGGCAGGTCGGTAACAGGTGCCCAGCATACCTTCGAATGCCCAAGGCTTCACGGGCAATGCTGGCGGCCTTGAGGCAGCCGGGCAAAAAAATGCACCCTTTAGAGGCAGTAACTCAAGAGAGCAACGCTAGGCCGGGCCTCAACGGGATGCACCAAAATGACCCACCTGTGCCTCAAAGGGATCCGCCGATTACCCACTGATAAGGGTCAACCGGTAACGTTTTACCCAGGTACAGGATTCAGGTACCACCGAACCGGGGTAACACCCTGGCGTCAAGCCCAACCCAAATGGCGTAAAACCCCCGTGCTTATGCGGTTTTTACAGGTTCATCACACTTTTCACGAAAAAATGACATTCGGTCAGCGGTTTGAGCACGCTTGTTGCATTCACCCCCATATCGTCGGCAACGGCACCCGTTTGGACACAGGTGTTTCGCGATAAAAATAGTGGCGTTTCAATGTGTATCAGGGAAGTGTTCAAACTTTGAAAGAAGTCTGAAAACAGCATTGAAGTTGTCAGCCTGGATACATTTTGGGCTGTGAATTTGCGACATGGATCTAGCGATTTACGACAGCCTCGTAAAGAAGCTGAAAGGATAGTTGAGTAAGTATCGTCAATAGGGTCTGCGTGAGCTAACTTTGCGCCGACACAAAAAGAAAGAGCCGCCCAGATAAAAATACAGGTGGGACGGCAGTACTCTTCCTAAAACCAAAGGAGCAAATCACGATGCGCGTGATGAAGTGGAGCATGATCGCCCTGGCTGTTTCAGCAGGCACCTCGCAGTTCGCAATGGCGTCCGCCCAGGACGATTCCAAGGGCTTTGTTGAAGACAGCACGTTCAGCATCAATACTCGCGCGCTGTACTTCAGCCGTGACTTCCGTAACAACCCGTCGGGCCCAGGCTCCAAGAGCCGTGCTGAAGAAACCGGCCTGGGCTTCAATGCCCTCTACGAATCTGGCTTCACCCAGGGCACCATTGGTGTCGGTGTCGACGTGATCGGCCTGATGGGCGTCAAGCTCGACAGCGGCAAGGGCCGCGCCGGCACCGGCCTGTTCCCAACCGGTTCCGATGGTCGCTCGCAAGACGACTACTCCAAAGGCGGCGGCGCGGTGAAGTTCCGCATCTCCAACACAGTGCTGAAAATCGGTGACCAATACACCACAGCCCCAGTGTTTGCCTCCGACGACAGCCGCCTGCTGCCAGAGCTGCCGCAAGGTATCTCCATCACCAGCAACGAAATCAAGGGCCTGAAGCTTGAAGGCGGTCACTTCACTTCCAGCGTCGCGCAGAACCAGACCTACCACGACAGCCTGGGCCTGACCAAAACCGACTTTGTCGGCGGTGTGTATGCCTTCACTCCAGAAGTCACCGGCAGCCTGTACTACGCGAAAACCGAAGATTACTTCCGCAAGTACTACAGCAACCTGAACTGGACCCACGCCCTGAGCGATGATCAGTCGTTCGCCCTGGACTTCAACATCTACGACACCAAGAGCGACGGCGCCGGCCTGCAACGCGCAGAGAAAGATGGCGTGACCAAGCTCGACAACCGCGCCTTCAGCTTGCAGGGTGCGTACACCATCGGTGCTCACACCTTCACCCTGGCAGCCCAGAAAGTCACCGGTGACGGCGACTACGGTTACGGCGTAGACGGCGGCGGCACTGTGTTCCTGGCCAACTCCATCGCCCGTTCCGACTTCAACGCCGAAGGCGAAAAGTCCTATCAGGCGCGTTATGACATCAACATGGCGACCTTTGGCATTCCGGGCCTGAGCTTCATGACCCGTTACGTCACCGGTAGCGGCGCCAACACCGGCACCACCTCGAACGGCAAAGAGTGGGAACGCGACATCGAAGCCAAGTACGTGATCCAGAGCGGCCCGGCGAAAAACCTGAGCCTGCGCCTGCGTCAAGCGACTTACCGTTCCGGTGATGGCGTGTACTACGGTTCGCCGTCGATCGACGAGCTGCGTCTGATCGCCAACTACCCGCTGAACATCTTGTAGTTGCCGGTTCAATTACAACGATGACTTGAGGCCTCGGCCTTAAACAAAAAGCCGCTCCTCTGTTTAAACAGGGAGCGGCTTTTTTATTGCAGTTTTACTTCAACCAACAAAACAACTAGCAAGCTAAGTAACTAGTTTTTTCAAAGCTGACCTTTCGGCCAACTTCGATAGCATCACGCCAAGTTACTTCGGCGCACTTTCCTGCATCACCCGAATAACCCGTTGCGGAAACGGAATATCAATCCCGGCCGCTTTCAAACGGTCACGCGCCAGTTCATTGAGCATAAACATCACGTCCCAATAATCCGGAGTGTTGGTCCAGCAACGCAGGGAGATGGTGATGGAACTGTCGCCCAAGGTCGACACCACCGCCACGGCGGCAGGGTCCTTCAGTACACGCGGGTCTTCGGCCAGAGCCAGCAATACTTCACGGGCCTTTTGCAGGTCCGCCTCATAGTCCACACCCACGTCAAACACGACCTTGCGGGTCGGCTGGCGGTTGGTGTTGGTGATAAGGCCGTTGGACAGGCTGCCGTTGGGAATGATCACCGTCTTGTTGTCGCCGGTACGCAGCACCGTGTGGAAGATCTGGATGCTGTCGACGGTACCCGAGGTACCCTGGGCTTCGATCCAGTCACCGATACGGAACGGGCGGAACAACAGAATCAACACGCCGCCGGCAAAGTTCGCCAGGCTGCCTTGCAAGGCCAGGCCGATAGCCAGGGTAGCGGCACCGATCGCCGCAACGAACGAGGTGGTTGCCACACCGATCATCGAGGCCACGTTGACCACCAGCATGACTTTGAGCGCGATGTTCGCAAGGCTGGTGATGAAGTGTTGCAGTGCCAAGTCTGCGTTACGCATGGCCAGCAGACGGCCCACGCGGTGAGTCAAGACGTTGATCAGCCACCAGCCGATGGCCAGGGTGACCAACGCCAGCAATACGCGGCTGCCGTATTCCATGATCATGGGGAGCCAAGACTGGGAGGTCTTGATCAGGTGATCCATTTCAGCGTTCAAATCCATCTACTTTCTCCTGTTGTGCGGCGATAAGGCTGTATTGACTGCCTGAAAACGCAATTGAGCCCCGAAGGGCTCAATTGTAGGCACTGATGCTGGGGCGTGGGACGTCAAAAGTGCCCACAGGTTCCCCAAAGTGCCATCAGTCGCGGAAGTTATTGAACTGCAGCGGCATGTCGAAAGTCTTGGCGCGCAGAGCTGCGATAGCCTCTTGCAGGTCATCACGCTTCTTGCCGGTGACGCGAACCTGCTCGCCCTGGATGGCGGCCTGGACTTTGAGCTTGGCGTCCTTGATATGCGCCACGATCTTCTTGGCCAGCTCTTTGTCGATGCCTTCCTTGAGCACGGCTTCCTGCTTCATCAGCTTGCCGGAGGCGTAGGCATCTTTGACTTCCAGACATTGCACGTCGATCTTGCGCTTGACCAGGGCCAGCTTGAGGATCTCGATCATCGCTTCCAGCTGGAAATCGGCTTCAGCGGTCAGGTTGACGGTCAGTTCCTTTTCCTTGAATTCGAAGCTGCCCTTGCCTTTCAAGTCATAGCGACGGTCCAGTTCCTTGACGGCGTTCTCGACGGCGTTGGTGACTTCGTGTTTGTCCAGTTCAGATACCACGTCGAACGAAGGCATGTGATTTCTCCAATATAAGGGGCGGGCTCAGTAGAGATGGAGCGCGCCCGAGCTAAAATGCCGGGGCATTATAGCGGTTCTTTCGCGCCGTTCACCGCTGGCGACCTTATGGAGTACACACTGATGTCGACCCCCTGGCATATTCTTGGCGCTGGCAGCCTGGGCACCCTCTGGGCCACGCGGCTGGCACGCGCGGGGGTGCCCGTCAGGCTGATCCTGCGTAACCAGGCGCGCCTGGCCAGCTATCGCGCAGGCAAAGGGCTGACCCTGGTGGAGCACGGCGTGGAACAGACTTATCCGGTCATCGGCGAAACGCCTGATAGCTCGGAGCCGATTCGGCGTCTGCTGGTAGCGTGCAAAGCCTACGACGCTCAAAGCGCCATCGCACAGTTGCAGCATCGACTGGCGCCGGACGCCGAATTGATCCTGCTGCAAAACGGCCTCGGCAGCCAGGACGCCGTGGCTGCGCAATGGCCGTCGGCGCGCTGCATCTTTGCCTCCAGCACCGAGGGCGCATTTCGCGATGGCGATTGGCGGGTGGTATTTGCCGGCCATGGCTACACCTGGCTGGGGGACGCGAGCCATCCCACCCCGCCGCTGTGGCTGGATGATTTGCAAGCGGCAGGCATCCCCCATGAATGGGCCACCGATATCCTGACGCGCCTGTGGCGCAAGCTCGCGCTCAATTGCGCCATCAACCCACTGACCGTGTTGTACCACTGCCGCAACGGCGGTTTGAGCGCCCACCACTGCGAGGTCGCCACGCTCTGCGCCGAACTGGCCGAACTGCTGGAGCGCTGTGGCCAGCCTGCGGCTGCACAGGACTTGCACAGCGAAGTCGAGCGGGTGATCCAGGCCACCGCCGCCAATTATTCCTCCATGTACCAGGACGTCGCCAACGCCCGACGCACCGAGATCAGTTACCTGCTGGGCTACGCTTGCCAGGCCGCGGCCCGCCATCAGTTGGCAGCGCCGCACCTGCAACAGGTACACACGCGGTTGGTGGCGCATCTGCTTGCACGCGGATTGGCCAGCGACTGAGGCACGCGCTACTCTGCCTACCTGTCTATCACCGGGGAAAACTCTGATGCCACTGCGCCAGCGTCTTGAAAATCTACCAGTAGGACAAAAACTGCTGGCGGCCCTGCTGGTGCTTCTCACCACCGTATTGCTGGTGGCCAACCTGACGTTTATCAGCGCCGCCTACTGGATCTCCCAGGAAAGCATGGCCCCCCAGGCCTTGCAGGCTATTGGTCGACTGGTGTCCAACCCCTCGCTCGCCGCCGAGGCGCTTGAGTCCCCGACCAAGGCCGAGGCGCTGCTCAATGAATTGACCAGCTATTCACCGTTGCGCGCCGCCGCGCTGTACGACGGCGAAGGCAACCGCCTGGCGCAGATGCAGCACGGCGACCGCCTGCACCTGCCGGACCACTACCGGCATATCGAAGCGTGGCGCCTCACCGAATTTCGCAGCAACCAGATCATCAACCTGCCCCGTGGCACTCAGCCTTCGGGGCATTTGTTGCTGGTGGCCAGCAGTGAGCTGCCGGTGGCGTTCTATACCGGCACGCTGACCGCGAGCCTGGGCATCCTGATTTTCAGTGTGTTGCTGTGGCTGGTCATCGCCCGGCAGATCAAACGCCTGATCACACGACCGATTCATGAACTTGAAGAACTGTCCCGCCAGGTGACCCGCGAGGAGAACTACGCTTTACGCGCCGGGCGTGGCAACCGTGATGAAATCGGCAGCCTGGCCGAAGCGTTCAACACCATGTTGTCGCGCATCGAAGCCCGCGAGCAGCAGCTCAAACGCGCGCGCGACGACTCTCAGGCCGCGTATGACCAGGCCCAGGGTTTGGCCGAAGAAACCCGGCATACCAACCGCAAGCTGGAACTGGAAGTCCAGGTACGCAGCAAGATCGAGAAAAAGCTCACGGGCTTCCAGAACTACCTGAACAGCATCATTGACTCGATGCCCTCGGCGCTGATCGCCCTGGACGAACAACTCTATGTCACCCAGTGGAACCAGGAAGCTACCGCCCTCTCCGGTACGCGTCTGGACGAAGCCCTGAACCAGCCGGTGTTCCTGGCCTTCCAGCCGCTCAAGCCGTACCTGCCACAGATCAAGGCCACCGTGGAGCAGCACACAGTGGAGCGGATAGAACGGGTCACCTGGATCAAGGACGACGAGCCCAAGCATTATGCGCTGACGTTCTACCCGTTGATGGGCGGCGCCGGGCGCGGTGTGGTGATCCGAATCGACGACATCACCCAGCGCCTGTCCCTGGAAGAAATGATGGTGCAATCGGAAAAAATGCTCTCCGTGGGCGGCCTGGCCGCAGGTATGGCCCATGAGATCAACAACCCGTTGGGCGCGATCCTGCATAACGTGCAGAACATTCGGCGGCGCCTGTCCCCCGAGCTGCCCAAGAACCTTGAACTTGCCGAACAGGTGGGCATCGAGCTGGAGACGGTCAACCGATACCTGCAAGGCCGCGAAGTCCCGCAACTGCTCGACGGCATTCAGCAGGCCGGGGCGCGTGCCGCGAAAATCGTTACCCACATGCTCAGCTTCAGCCGCCGCAGCAATCGCCAGATGGCGCCCTGTGATTTGCCGGCGCTGATCGACCAGGCCGTGGAAATCGCCGGTAACGACTTTGACCTGACCATCGGTTTCGATTTCAAGGGCCAGGCGATCATCCGCCAGTTCGATCCGCAACTGGGCCCGGTGCCCGGCACCGCCAACGAGCTGGAGCAAGTGCTGCTCAACTTGCTGAAAAACGCTGCCCAGGCCATTCACCTGCGCGAGGACGACAGCGAGCCGGGGCGCATCATCCTGCGCACCCGCCTCAACCCGCCGTGGGCGGAAATCCAGGTGGAAGACAACGGCATCGGCATGAGCGAAAACGTGCGCAAACGCACGTTCGAACCGTTCTTTACCACCAAGGAAATCGGCCAAGGTACCGGGCTTGGGCTGTCAGTGTCGTATTTCATCATCACCAACAACCACAAGGGCCAGATGGAAGTGCATTCCACCCTGGGCCAGGGCACCTGCTTTACCTTGCGCCTGCCTTTGGCCGGCAGCCAATTGCCCCCCACTGAACTTACCCAACTGGAGCACTGACCATGGGCTTTCGCCTGTCGAAGATCTACACCCGTACCGGCGACAAAGGCGAGACCGGCCTCGGCGACGGCCGCCGCGTGCCCAAGGACCATCCACGCGTGGAAGCGATTGGCGAGGTGGATACGCTGAACAGCCAACTCGGCCTGCTGTTGGCTAACCTTGAAGAACAAAGCGGCAAGCATCCGGGGTTGAAGGATGTGATTGAAGTGCTCACGCCTTGCCAGCACCGTCTGTTTGACTTGGGCGGTGAGCTGGCCATGCCGGTGTACAAGGCATTGAATGCCGCAGAAGTGGATCGGCTGGAAGCGGCGATTGACCGCTGGAATGAGGAGGTTGGGCCGCTGGAGAACTTCATCCTGCCTGGCGGTTCAGCGTTGATCGCTCAAGCCCATGTGTGCCGCAGCCTGGCGCGCAGCGCCGAACGCCGTTGTCAGCACCTGAATGCGGTGGAACCGTTGGAGGGTGTGGGGTTGGCGTACATCAATCGGTTGTCGGATTTGCTGTTTGTGGCGGCCAGGGTGATTGCCAAACGCCAAGGTGTTACGGAAGTGTTGTGGCAGGCAGCGGCCAAGCCACACTGAGCAGATCGTTCCCACGCTTTGCGTGGGAATGCATCAACGGACGCTCCGCGTCCCAAAGCGTGACGCAGAGCGTCGCAGGAGGCATTCCCACGCAGAGCGTGGGAACGATCAGCACGATCAGCAGAGCGTGGGAACGCTCATCACACCTGCGGCCAGAACGCCCGAATACCTGCCACACCTTGCGCACCAGCCTCCCAAGCTTGCTCCCGCTGCGCCGGCCCAACCCCGCCCAACAGAAACACCGGCTTGCTGAACCCGGCGATCAACTCAGCCGCCTGTTCCCAACCCAACGGCTGCGCATCCGGATGGGTCTGAGTCGGCTGCACCGGCGACAGCGTGACGAAATCCACGTCCATCAACTCTGCCAGCGCCAGTTCTTCCGCGTTGTGGCAAGACGCCGCCAACCAGCGGTCTTTGGGCAGCGGCCGGCCCTTGCTCGCGTATTTGCGCAACTGCGCCGAGGTCATATGCCATCCCGCAGCAGGGAAATCCCCCAGCCACTCGAACGGCCCCTTGAGCATCAGTTGCGCCTTGCCAGCACACAGGCCCACCGCATCCACCGCCAGGTCACGGTATTTGGGGTCATAGCCGTTGGGCGCACGCAGTTGAACCAGCTTGATGCCACCGGCAATAGCCTTCTGGATACCGCGCAACAGCGTCGGGGTCTCCAGCTCGCCAGGGGTGATCAGGTACTCGGCGGGCAAGCGTGCCGCGGCGACAATCGGCGCATTCGCCGCCGGGAATTCATAGTTGACCAAGTCCCGCGGTGCCACCCACGCCAAAGGCTGCCCTTCAGCGCCATGGGGCTCGCCGGTAAAAGCCGAGACTTCCCAGACATCCAGCAATACCTGCTTGTCCGGATAGTCATGTTGCACCTTGATCAGCGGCCGCGCCGTGGTGACCTGGATGCCCAGCTCTTCCTGCAATTCACGGGACAAGGCCGTGGCAACCGACTCATCAGCCTCCACCTTGCCGCCGGGAAATTCCCAGAGGCCGCCTTGATGCTGAGTATCGGCACGGCGCGCCAGCAGGATCCTGCCATCGACACCGCGGATCACCGCTGCTGCTACATGCACTCGTTTCACGCCACTGCTTCCTCTCGTTATAGCCCTTTGTAGGAGCGAGCTTGCTCGCGAAGAACGTCAACGATAACGCGTGCATCCTGGATAAACGCGGTGGCCTTGAGTTTTTCGCGAGCAAGCTCGCTCCTACAGGGGGAGGGTCATTTTCAGGTACGGTATTCCGCGTTGATCTTCACGTACTCGTGGGACAGGTCGGTGGTCCAGATGGTTTCGCTGCAGTCACCACGACCCAGTTCGATACGGATGGTGATTTCTTCCTGCTGCATCACCGCCGAGCCCTGGGCTTCGGTGTAGGTTTCGGCGCGGGCGCCACGGCTGGCGATGCACACGTCACCCAGGAACACGTCGATTTTGCTCACGTCCAGGTCCGGCACGCCGGCACGGCCGACAGCCGCGAGGATACGGCCCCAGTTCGGGTCCGAAGCAAACAGCGCGGTCTTGATCAGCGGCGAGTGCGCCACGGTGTAGCCCACATCCAGGCATTCCTGATGGTTGCCGCCGCCGTTGACTTCAACCGTGACGAACTTGGTCGCGCCCTCGCCGTCACGCACGATGGCCTGGGCCACGTCCATGCACACTTCGAACACCGCCTGTTTCAACGCCGCAAACAACGGACCTTCGGTGGAGGTGATTTCCGGCAGGTTGGCCTGGCCGGTGGCGATCAGCATGCAGCAGTCGTTGGTGGAGGTGTCACCGTCGATGGTGATGCGATTGAACGACTTGTTGGCGCCGTCCAGCATCAGGCGTTGCAGCACATCACGGGAAACTTTGGCGTCGGTGGCGATATAGCCGAGCATGGTGGCCATGTTCGGGCGGATCATGCCTGCGCCTTTGCTGATACCGGTGACGGTGATGGTCACGCCCTCATACACGAACTGGCGGCTCGCGCCTTTGGGCAAGGTGTCGGTGGTCATGATGCCAGTGGCCGCAGCCGCCCAGTTATCCACAGACAGATCATCGAGCGCGGCTTGCAGGGCGCCTTCGATTTTTTCCACCGGCAGCGGCTCACCGATCACACCGGTGGAGTACGGCAACACCTGGCTGGCATCGACGCCGGTCAACTGGGCCAGCTTGGCGCAGGTGCGCGCCGCCGCCACCAGGCCCGGCTCTCCGGTGCCCGCGTTGGCGTTGCCGGTATTGGTCAGCAGGTAGCGAATCGACCCGGCCACGCGCTGCTTGGCCAGAATCACCGGCGCGGCGCAGAATGCGTTGAGGGTGAACACGCCCGCTACGGTCGAGCCTTCAGCACAGCGCATCACCACCACATCCTTGCGCCCCGGGCGCTTGATGCCGGCCGAAGCGATACCAAGTTCAAAACCGGCAACCGGGTGCAACGTGGGCAAAGGACCAAGACCAACAGCCATGAATGCGCTCCTTAAAAATAGGTGATGTCTGTGCCGTCGCTATCGACGGTGGGAATTAATGGCAAAACGCCGCGACGGCAAAGGCCGGTCGCGGCGCGGGGTGTTGCAGCGTCAGGCGAAAATCTTATTCGATCTGGCCGTGGCAGTGTTTGAATTTCTTGCCCGAACCGCAGTAGCACAGCTCGTTGCGGCCCAGCTTCTGGTCATTGCGAACCGGGGTCTGGGCCAGGGCCACATCGACCTCTTCACCCAATGCTTCAGGCTCATCCAGGCCCGGCGCTTCGTCATGCTGGAACTGCATGCGCGCCGCCAGTGCTTCGGCTTCCTGACGCAGGCGTGCTTCTTCCTCGATCGGGTCTTCGCGACGCACCTGAACGTGGGACAGCACGCGGATCGAATCGCGCTTGATCGAATCCAGCAATTCGGAGAACAGCGTGAACGACTCGCGCTTGTACTCCTGCTTCGGGTTCTTCTGGGCGTAGCCACGCAGGTGGATACCGTGACGCAGGTGGTCCATGGTCGACAGGTGGTCTTTCCACAGATCATCCAGCACGCGCAATACGATCTGTTTTTCGAAGGTGCGCAGTGCTTCGGCACTCGCTTGCTCTTCTTTCTCGTTGTACGCCGCCAGCAGCTCGGCCATCAGTTTTTCGCGCAGGGTTTCTTCGTACAGGTGATCGTCTTCGTCCAGCCATTGCTGAACCGGCAAGTCCACACCGAAGTCGCTCTTCAATGCCGCTTCCAGGCCGGCAACATCCCACTGCTCAGGCAGGGACTGTGGCGGGATGTGGGCGCTGACAGTGGCGTTGAGCACGTCCTGACGGAAATCAGCGATGGTCTCGCCAATGTTGTCGGCGGCCAGCAACGTGTTACGCATGTGATAAATCACTTTACGCTGTTCGTTGTTGACGTCGTCGAACTCAAGCAGTTGCTTACGAATGTCGAAGTTACGGCCTTCTACTTTGCGCTGGGCCTTCTCGATGGCGTTGGTCACCATGCGGTGCTCGATCGCCTCACCGGACTGCATGCCCAGGGCTTTCATGAAGTTCTTCACCCGGTCCGACGCGAAGATACGCATCAGGCTGTCTTCCAGCGACAGGTAGAAACGGCTGGAACCGGCGTCACCCTGGCGACCGGCACGGCCACGCAGCTGGTTGTCGATACGGCGCGATTCGTGACGCTCGGACGCGATCACCTGCAAGCCACCGGATTCCAGCACAGCCTGGTGACGCTTCTGCCAGTCGGCCTTGATCTGGGCGATCTGCTCAGGCGTCGGGTTGTCGAGCGAGGCCACTTCCACTTCCCAGTTGCCGCCCAGCAGGATGTCGGTACCACGACCGGCCATGTTGGTGGCGATGGTCAATGCGCCTGGGCGACCGGCCTGGGCAATGATCTCGGCTTCTTTTTCGTGGAACTTGGCGTTCAGTACCTTGTGCTCGATACCTTCCTTGTTGAGCAGGTTGGACACGTGCTCGGAGGTCTCGATGGTGGCGGTACCCACCAGGATCGGACGGCCCTTGGCCATGCCATCCTTGATGTCATTGATGATCGCCGCGTATTTCTCTTCGGCGGTCAGGAACACCAGGTCGTTGTAGTCTTTACGCGCCAACGGCTTGTTCGGCGGGATGACCATCACGGCCAGGTTGTAGATCTGGTGGAATTCGAACGCTTCGGTGTCGGCCGTACCGGTCATGCCGGACAGCTTGTTGTACAGACGGAAGTAGTTCTGGAAAGTGGTGGACGCCAACGTCTGGCTTTCGGCTTGGATGTTGAGGTGTTCCTTGGCTTCGATGGCCTGGTGCAGGCCTTCGGACAGACGACGACCGGGCATGGTACGACCGGTGTGTTCGTCAACCAGTACCACCTGGCCGTCCTGCACGATGTACTCGACGTTGCGGTGGAACAGCTTGTGGGCGCGCAGGCCAGCGTACACGTGGGTCAACAGGCCCAGGTTGTGCGCCGAGTACAGGCTTTCACCTTCGGCCAATTCGCCGATCTGGGTCAGCATCTCTTCGACAAACTGGTGACCGGCTTCGTTGAGTTCGACCTGGCGGGTCTTCTCGTCGATGGTGAAGTGACCTTCTTTGGTCACCACGCCTTCCACCTCCTCGATGTGCTGCTCAAGACGCGGGATCAACTTGTTGATCTCGGTGTACAGGCGCGAGCTGTCTTCGGCCTGGCCGGAGATGATCAGCGGGGTACGGGCTTCGTCGATGAGGATGGAGTCGACTTCGTCGATCACGGCAAAGTTGAGTTCACGCTGGAATTTTTCATCCATGCTGAACGCCATGTTGTCGCGCAGGTAGTCGAAACCGAATTCGTTGTTGGTACCGTAGGTGATGTCGCAGGCGTACGCGGCGCGCTTCTCTTCCGGCGGCTGGAACGGCGTTACCACGCCGACGGTCAGGCCGAGGAATTCATACAGCGGGCGCATCCAGTTGGCGTCCCGGCGAGCCAGGTAGTCGTTCACCGTCACAACGTGCACGCCCTTGCCGGACAGTGCGTTGAGGTAAACGCCCAGGGTTGCCACCAGGGTCTTGCCTTCACCGGTGCGCATTTCGGCAATCATGCCTTCATGCAAGGTCATGCCGCCGATCAACTGGACGTCGAAGTGGCGCATGCCCATGACGCGCTTACCGGCTTCACGGGCGACCGCAAAGGCTTCGGGCAGCAGCTTGTCGAGGGTTTCACCTTTGGCTATGCGGGCCTTGAACTCTTGGGTCTTGGCGCGCAATTGCTCGTCCGACAGAGCAACCATCTGCTCTTCGAAGGCATTGACCAGCTGCACCGTCTTGAGCATGCGTTTGACTTCGCGCTCATTCTTGCTTCCAAAAAGTTTCTTTAACAAAGGCGCAAACATATCGGCAGGTTCTTCCACACATAGGGATGGAGGGCGCACCGTGAGTGGCCCGAGCAGCCCTCACGGCCGCATTGCGAACGCGCATTCTACCCGGAATCGTGGGTGAGGAAAGTGGCGTTGTTCCCCGAGGCAGGCACGGCGCTGTGAGAGGGCCTGTTTAAAATAAGGGCTTTTGCGCGAACTTCAACCCATGGAGCGCAGAAGTTACTTATTGATTTCATGGGCAAAGCCCAGCCGAGGCACGGCCGCGGGGTGTACCGGCGCTTTCTGTTAAGATAACCGCTCTGTTACCTAAGGTGTCTAAACATGGCATTTCGCCCTCTTACAGCCCGCGCGCCCGGCGTGTTGCTTCGCGAAGCCAAGCCGTTGAAAGCCATCTTTGGCCATGCCAAACGCCTGGGCCATTTGCAACGCCTGCTGGAAAGCCAGCTGCAACCTGCCGCACGTGAGCACTGTCATGTGGCGTCCTGGCGAGAAGGCAATCTGCTATTAATCGTCACCGATGGTCATTGGGCCACGCGCTTGCGTTATCAGCAAAAACGCTTGCAGCGCCAGTTGATGGCGTTTGAAGAATTCGCCGGCTTGACGCGCATTCAGTTCAAGGTACAGCCACCCACCGTGCCGCAAGGCGCAGTGGGGCATACCCTGGACCTGTCGGAAACGGCCGCCGAAACCCTTCAGGCCACCGCCGAAGGGATCAACGACCCGGGCTTGCGCGCCGCCCTGGAACGGCTGGCCGCCCATGCCCGGCCCAAAGCCTGAAACGTTATTTGCGTTTGCTGCCGCCCAATAACGAACCCAGCAGACCACGTACCAACTGGCGCCCCATCTGATTGGCGGCCTGCTGCATGGCTGACTTCAACGCCTTGCCCGCCGTGGTCCCCAGGAAGGCACCGGCCCTGTCGGTAAAGCTCGGCTCTTCGGCGGCCGGAGCAGCCTGCTCGGCAGGCCCAAGCTCCTTGCGGGCCATCAGCACTTCATAGGCAGACTCACGATCCACCGGCTTGTCATAGCGCCCCAACAGCGGCGAGCTGGCAACCAACGCTTTACGTTCGGCTTCGGTGAGCGGCCCGATCCGCGATTGCGGAGGAGCAACCAGTACGCGCTGGACGACTTCCGGCGTGCCCTTTTCCTGCAAGGTTCCCACCAAGGCCTCACCAGTGCCCAACTCTGTAAGCACCGACAAGGTATCGAATGTCGGGTTGGGACGAAAACCGTCCGCCACCGCTCGCAGGGACTTCTGTTCTTTGGCAGTGAACGCGCGCAAACCGTGCTGGATGCGCAGGCCCAGTTGCGCCAGCACCGTATCCGGCAAGTCGCCCGGCGATTGGGTGACGAAATACACGCCGACGCCTTTGGACCGGATCAGGCGCACTACCTGCTCCAGGCGCTCCTGCAAGGCTTTTGGCGTATCGGCGAACAACAAGTGCGCTTCATCGAAAAACAACGCCAGCAACGGTTTGTCGGCATCGCCGCGTTCCGGCAATTGTTCGAACAACTCTGCCAGCAGCCACAACAGGAAGGTCGCGTAGACCTTCGGCGCTTCATGCACCAGGCGGCTGGCGTCCAGCAGGTGGATGCGCCCACGCCCATCACTGGCGGGCTGCAAAATATCCTCCAATTGCAGGGCCGGCTCGCCAAACAGGGCTTCGGCGCCCTGCTGCTCCAGCACTGCCAGACGCCGCAACAAGGCCTGGCTGGAACCGGTGGTCATCAAGGCGGCGTCTTCGCCCAGTAGTTCCGGGTGATAGCGCAGGTGATTGAGCAGTGCCTTGAGGTCCTTGAGGTCCAGCAGCAACAGGCCTTCGCGGTCGGCCACTTTGAACGCCGCATAGAGCGCCGATTGCTGGCTGTCGGTGAGCTCCAACAGGCTGCCGAGCAAGAGCGGGCCCATTTCACTGATGGTGGTGCGCAACGGATGACCGGATTGGCCGTGGATATCCCACAGGGTGACCGGGTACGCCTGGGCCGTGTAATTAAGGAAGGGCATACCGGCGATGCGCTCGGCCACTTTGCCCTGGGGGTTGGCGGCGGCGCCCAGGCCGCAGAGGTCGCCTTTGATGTCGGCAGCGAACACCGCCACACCCGCATCACTGAAGGCTTCCGCCAGGCGCTGCAAGGTGACGGTCTTGCCGGTGCCCGTGGCGCCAGCGATCAACCCATGACGGTTGGCCAGGCGCATGGACTGGGCGATGGGCAGGCCGTCAAGGCCAGCACCGATAAGCAGTTGTGTGGAGTCAGGCATTTCGTCACCTATGGTTAATCTTTAGTGCCGCGAGGTCGATATAGACGGATGTAAGCCCGACAAAGACTAAAAAACGGTCAGATAATTCCGATATGGACCAACGGAGCTATCACCAGAAATACCACACCTTTTTTGACGCTGCCATTTTGCGCCTCCCGCATAGGATGCGCCTCGGATATTAAGACCTTAGCGGACCCTTCAAGCCATGAACAAAAATCTGCGCTTCAGCCACAAGATCCTGCTTGCAGCCTCCCTTATCGTCATCGCCGCTTTCGCGTTGTTTACCCTCTACAACGACTACCTGCAGCGCAACGCGATTCGTGACGACCTCAATAACTACCTGCATGAGATGGGCGACGTCACCGCCAGCAACATCCAGACCTGGCTCACCGGGCGTATCGCCCTGGTGGAAAACGCCGCACAGAACATCGCCATCAACCCTGAACAAAGCGTGGTCGCCAGCCTGCTGGAACAGAAAGCGCTGACCTCGTCATTCATGGCCACCTACGTCGGTGACAGCCAGGGCACCTTCACCATTCGTCCTGACACCAAGATGCCCGACGGCTTCGATCCGCGTGTTCGCCCCTGGTACAAGGGCGCCCAGGCCAGCAACGGTTCAACCCTGACCGAACCCTATATCGACGCGGCGACCGGGCAACTGATCATTTCTGTCGCCACGCCCAGCGCCAAGGGTGGCCAGAGCATCGGCGTAGTCGGCGGCGACCTGAGCCTGCAGACCCTGGTGGACAACATTGGCGCGCTGGATTTTGGCGGCATGGGTTATGCGTTCCTGGTCAGCGCCGACGGCAAAGTGCTGGTGCACCCGGATAAAGCCCTGGTGATGAAGACCCTGGCGGACGTTTATCCAAAAGACACGCCGAAGATCAGCGGCGATTTCAGCGAAGTGCAAGCCAACGGCAAGACCAATATCGTGACGTTCACACCGATCAAGGGCCTGCCCTCGGTGAACTGGTACCTGGGCGTTTCGGTGGATAAAGACAAGTCTTTCGCCATGCTCAGTGAGTTTCGCACCTCGGCGGTGATCGCAACGATCATCGCGGTGGTGATCATCATCGCCCTGCTCGGCATGCTCATCCGCGTCTTGCTGCAACCTTTGCACCTGATGACCCGAGCCATGCAGGACATTGCCGACGGTGAAGGCGACCTGACCCGCCGCCTGACCATCCAGAACAATGATGAATTCGGCACCCTGGGCAATGCTTTCAACCGCTTCGTCGAGCGCATTCATACCTCGATTCGCGAAGTGTCTTCAGCCACCGAGCACGTCAATGAAGTGGCCCTGCGGGTGGTCAGCGCCTCCAACTCGTCGATGGTCAACTCCGACGAACAGGCCAACCGCACTAACAGCGTCGCCGCCGCCATCAACCAACTGGGGGCCGCGGCCCAGGAGATCGCACGCAACGCCGCCCAAGCCTCCAGTCAGGCCAGCGATGCCAGGCACTTGGCCGAAGACGGCCAGCAGGTGGTTGAACGCAATATCAAGGCGATGACGCAGTTATCCAGCATGATCAGCACCTCAAGCACCAATATCGAAGCACTTAACAGCAAAACGGTGAATATTGGCCAGATCCTTGAAGTGATCACCAGCATTTCCCAGCAAACCAACCTGCTGGCGCTCAATGCGGCGATCGAAGCGGCGCGCGCCGGGGAAGCCGGGCGTGGCTTTGCGGTCGTGGCCGATGAAGTGCGCAACCTCGCTCATCGCACTCAGGAGTCGGCGCAACAGGTGCAGACGATGATCGAAGAGCTACAGGTGGGCGCCCGGGACTCGGTGACTACCATGAGCGAAAGCCAACGCCACAGCCTGGACAGCGTGGAAATCGCCAACCTGGCCGGCGAGCGCCTGAACAGCGTGACCCAGCGCATTGGCGAGATCGACGGTATGAACCAGTCGGTCGCCACCGCCACTGAAGAACAGACCTCGGTGGTGGAGTCGATCAATATGGACATCACCGAGATCAACACCCTCAACCAGGAAGGGGTGGAAAACCTGCAATCGACCTTGCGCGCCTGCTCGGACCTGGAACAACAGGCCTCGCGTTTGAAGCAATTGGTGGGCAGCTTCCGGATCTGAGGGGCAATACCGACCATTACAGCGAACGCAATGCGATCTAATGTGGGAGCGGGCTTGCTCGCGAAAGCAGTCTATCAGTTGAAGATGTACTGACTGATTCACCGCTTTCGCGAGCAAGCCCGCTCCCACAGGGGACCTGCGTTTAACAGACCGGCATAACACACCAATCCCAATCGAACATCTATCCTTACCTCAGGTCCATCTAGGGAGAGCAATGGATCGGAGGGATGTTCATCGTGCATATCGCTGACATAACCATGTTCTACGCCCCGGCCAGCGGTGGCGTACGCACTTACCTTGACGCCAAGCACCGGCGTCTGGCGCTCAAGCCGGGCATTCGCCACAGCCTGTTGATACCCGGTGCACACTTGAGCGAGCAGGACGGCATCTTCAAAGTACCGGCGCCCGCCCTGCCCTTCGGCAAAGGCTATCGCTTCCCCCTTCGTTTGGCGCCTTGGCGAAATGTCCTGCACGATTTACAGCCTGACCTGATCGAAGTTGGCGACCCTTACCTGACCGCCTGGGCCGCACTGGATGCCCGACGCCAATTGGATGTGCCAGTCATCGGCTTTTACCACTCCGACCTGCCACTGCTGGTGAGCAATCGCATGGGGCCTTGGTTTACCCCCAATGTTGAAGCCTATGTGCGCAAACTCTATGGGAATTTCGACCGAGTGCTCGCCCCCAGCCAGGTAATGGCCGACAAGCTCACCGGGCTTGGCGTCAGAAATGTCTTCGTGCAACCCCTGGGTGTAGACCTGCAAACCTTCACCCCTGAGGTACGTGACCCCGGCCTGCGCGCCGAACTGGGGATTGGCGAAGACACTCGACTACTGATCTTCGCCGGGCGCGGCTCCAAGGAGAAAAACCTGCCGGTGCTGCTCAACTGCATGAAACGCCTGGGGGAAGGCTACCACTTGCTGTTGGTGGGCTCCGGCATGCCGGCCAGCGTGCCAGACAATGTCACCGTGATTGACGGATTCCGGCCCGCCCAACATGTCGCTCGGCTGATGGCCAGCGCCGACGCCTTACTGCATGGTGGCGACCAGGAGACCTTCGGCCTGGTGATCCTGGAAGCCATGGCCTGCGGTATTCCAGTGGTCGCCGTGGCGGCCGGGGCCTTTACCGAGATTATCGACGAGCGTTGTGGCGTGCTGTGTGCGCCAAACAACCCCAAGGCCATGGCCGATGCGGTGCGCGAGTTGTTCAGTACCGACAGCCGACGCCTGGGTGCTCAGGCTCGGCGCCATGTCGAGCAGCATTATGCGTGGGACACAGTAGTCGACAGCCTGCTGGGGCATTACTGCGCCGTGCTGGGCAGCCATGAACCGATGCTCGCCCATGGCTGAGCGCGCGCTGATGCTGGTACTGCACGACGTGGCACCGCACACCTGGGCCGACTACCGGCCCTTCGTCGAGGCCGTCGATGCACTGGGCGACGTGCCCATCACTTGGCTGGTGGTGCCGGACTTCCATCACCATGACGACCTAGCCGCCCACCGCGATTTTCGGCGCCTGCTCGATAGCCGTGTCGCCAAGGGCGATGAACTCACCTTGCATGGTTATTACCATTGTGACGACCAACCTCGGCCGCGTACGCCAAAAGAATGGTTTATGCGACGCATCTATACCCACGAAGGCGAGTTTTACCAGCTGTCCGAAGCCGAGGCGTTGCGGCGGTTGACCGCCGGCATTGAGGTATTCCAGCGCAATGGCTGGCCGCTGCATGGCTTTGTTGCGCCAGCCTGGTTGATGAGCGATGGCACCCGGCAGGCATTGCGCCAGTTGCCGCTGAGCTACACCAGCGACCCACAACATTTTTATCGCCTACCGGACTTCACGCCTATCAACGCCCCTGGCCTGGTGTGGAGCGCCCGCAGTGCATGGCGCCGGGGATTGTCCAAAATCCTCACTGATCGCCGTGAACAGCGATGGCAGGCCGCCCCGCTGATCCGACTGGGTTTGCATCCGGTGGACATGCGCCACAGGTTTTCCCGCGATTATTGGCTAGACACCCTGCAACGCCTGCTCAACGCGGGGCGCGTCCCCCAAACCAAGGCCGCCTGGCTGGCGACGCAGCCATGGGCCGACTGATCTGGTTAGTGTTGGCGCTCTTGGTGGCGCTGGTGATTCCATTGTGGCTGGGCGGCGGCGAAAGCATTGCGCGCCTGCGCCAGTTTCCGTTGCCCCAGTTACTGGGGATGTTCGCCATGATCATCGGCTGCTGGCTGATCAACAGCCTGCGCATCCGCCTGTTGCTTGGCGAGCATCGCGGCCAGTTAGGGCCGCTCAAAAGCCTTGGCGTGGTGATATCCACTGAATTCGCCATGTGTGCAACTCCCGGCGGCAGCGGCGGGCCGTTGACCCTGATGGCCCTGCTGGCGCGCAACGGTATCCGCCCCGCCCATGGCAGCGCGGTGTTCGCCATGGACCAGTTGAGCGACCTGGTGTTTTTTCTCTGCGCACTGGTAGGGATCTTGCTGTATGCGCTGTTCCATAGCCTCAGCCCGCGTCTGGAGTGGTTGCTGGGGCTCAGCGCCGTGTCGATGGTGGGTGGGGTAATCAGTGGCTGGGCCGTGGTGCATGTTCACCGGCGGCTGATTCGCCTGGCGGGTTTGGCACTCAAGGCCATGAAGGTCAGTGCTACCACCCGCCGACGCTGGGCACGCCGGTTGCTGCGTTTTCTTGCGGCGTTCAGCGCCACCCTGAAACTACCCCGGAGCACCTTGCTTGGGGTCTTTGCGCTGACCAGCCTGCATTGGCTGCTGCGTTACAGCGTGCTGTACCTGGCGCTGCGCGGGTTGGGGGGCGAGGTACAGTGGGCCTGGAGCTTTCTGATCCAGATGTTATCCCTGACTGCGGGGCAGTTCAGCCTGGCGCCTGGTGGGGCCGGCGCTGCGGAATTGACGTCAGCGGCACTGCTGGCGCCCATGGTGGGCACATACACAGCGGCTGCGGCAATTCTGATCTGGCGCGCGGTGACCTACTACTTCTATTTGCTGGCCGGTGCGCCAGTGTTTCTATTGATGGTCGGCAAACCGCTGCTCAAGCGTCTTTTTCAGGGGCGGCAGGCGGCTGGTCCTGCGCCTGTGTCTGCTCCCATAAACGCGCCGCGCCTGGAAAATCAGTACCATCCTCGGCATCCAGCGCGTCCGGGTCGTAACGACTCAAACAGCCCTCGCCCAAGGTAGCAGGCGCCCGTGAGGTGGCTTTATCCAGCGGGTCGCTCATGGGAATCTCCTGAAACAGAAATAAAAAAGGGCCTGGAGAGTTTTACCTCCAGGCCCCGGTGTCTTTCAATCACAATCGCCGGGTCAGAAGACCACGGTCTTGTTGCCGTGCACCAACACGCGATCTTCCAAGTGATAGCGCAGGCCACGGGCCAGCACCATCTTCTCGACGTCACGGCCGAAGCGCACCATGTCTTCAATACTGTCGCTGTGGCTGACGCGCACCACGTCCTGCTCGATGATCGGGCCGGCGTCCAGCTCTTCGGTCACGTAGTGGCAGGTTGCACCAATCAGCTTCACGCCACGCAGGGAAGCCTGGTGATACGGCTTGGCACCGACAAAGGACGGCAAGAAGCTGTGGTGGATGTTGATCACCTTGCCAGCGTATTCGCGGCACAGTTCCGGTGGCAGGATTTGCATGTAGCGCGCCAGCACCACTACATCCGCATCATGCTGCTTGACCAGACGCGACACCTCGGCAAATGCCGGTTCCTTGTCCTGTGGGTTGACCGGCACATGGTAATAAGGGATGCCATGCCATTCGACCATGCTGCGCAGGTCATCGTGGTTGGAGATCACGCAAGCAATCTCGCAATCGAGTTCGTCGCTGTGCCAGCGGTGCAGCAGGTCTGCCAGGCAGTGGGATTCGCGGCTGGCCATCAGCACCACGCGTTTCTTCTGCTCTGTATCGGTGATGTGCCAGGTCATCGAAAACTCTTCGGCAATCGGCGCAAACGCCTCGCGGAATGCTTCCAGGCCAAAGGGCAGCGTATCGGCACGGATTTCGTGACGCATGAAAAACCAACCACTGAGATCGTCCGAGTGATGGCTCGCCTCGGTGATCCACCCATTATGGGAAGCCAGAAAGTTACTGACCTTGGCAACGATGCCAACCCGGTCCGGGCAAGCAATCACCAGCCGAAAAGTGCGCATTAGGGGAAAACTCCAGAACTTCACAAAGGCCGCTATTCTAGCGATTACGCAGAAAAACTGCAGTATTCCCTTGCACCTTATCTTGAGGCATGGCCGTGGTAACACCCCTTAACCGTGTAAGGTTTTACCACCGCTATATGACGGTACAACGGCATGCTGAGGTCAGTAGCAAAAAATTAACGCGATTATCTTTGCGCTTAACGCTGACTAATTAACTCATCGGCCAGGTTTTCTCACACACATTCAATGTCATTCACCTGAATAACGTCTTAAATGTTTACTTGATGAAATTGCCTGACTATTATTAGGCCACTCACCCTGTCAATCAGCGTTCTACATAAGGTAGTCCACATGTCACTGATCAACGAATACCGCGCCACCGAAGAAGCTATCAAAGAGCTGCAAGCCCGTTTGAAGAACCTGTCCGAAGACGACAAGCTGAAAACCGAGCTGGAATTCGAAGGCAAATTGCGCACCCTGATGGGTGAATACTCCAAATCCCTGCGTGACATCATCGCGCTGCTGGATCCAGAGTCGAAAGTTAAAGCACCGCGCGGCGCTGTGAAAACTACCGGCACCAAGCGTGCTCGCAAGGTCAAGCAATACAAAAACCCACACAACGGCGAAGTGATTGAAACCAAAGGTGGCAACCACAAAACTCTGAAAGAGTGGAAAGCCAAGTGGGGCGGTGACGTAGTTGAAGGTTGGGCAACCCTGCTGGGCTAAGCCCGGTCGGACGTTCACCCGATACGTCACACATGAAAAACGCCAGCTTGCTGGCGTTTTTTATTGTCTGAATATTCTGTAGTTATGCGCTTACAGACTCAAGCGCGCCGCTAATGAATCCACATAGTCCTGCCATTGCGCCAGCACCTGGCACTGAAACGATGTAGCACTAACCGCCAACTCCTCACGCGCCTGCTTAAATGCCAACAGGGTATTCGGCGCCCCCCACTGCGCCTCCGACAAACGTTGCTGACAGAAAAGTTTCCAGCGTTGTTGCTCGTCATTGTTCAAGGTTTCAGGAAAGTTACGCGCCCGGTAGCGAAATAATAATTCCGGCAAACGATGATCATCGAACGGCCACTGCTGACGGGCTAATTGCGCGGGCTCTGCCATGCGAACTTGCTCACATAAACGGCGGTCACGATCACCAATAAAACCCTCGTAGAGCTGCTGCTCCGGGTCCGCGTTCGACGCAAAGTCTTCCTCGGCATAAATGGCCGCTAACTTGTCCCGCCAAACTTCCTGTGCGTCAGTTAGTCGCAGCGCCCGCGCGAGGCAAGCCTCCTTATCCAGTTGCAGGCGCTCAAGATCTTGCGGGCGCAGCACCTTCAACGGCGCAACCACCGGGCAGCGGTTGATATGCAGTAGCTTGAGCGGAACCGGCAGCTCACCTTCGGCCAGCTCATCGCGGCGCGTGTAAAGACGCTGGCGCAGGGTCGCCGCATCCAGGTCCAACAGCCCTTGTGGATCGAGCCCCAGGTCACAGACGATCAAGGCATTGCGATTGCGTGGGTGCCAGGCCAGGGGCAAGACCACGCCCAGGTAATGGCGTTCGGCGGAGAAACGCCCGGAGATATGCACCATCGGTTGCAGCAACCGCACCTGATCCATGACCCGTTGTTTACTGCGCAGTTGAAACAACCATTCATATAACTTCGGTTGTTTCTCCCGGACCAACCGCGCCAGGGCGATGGTTGCACGCACATCCGACAACGCGTCATGGGCCTGGCCGTGGTCTATGCCGTTGGCCTCTGTCAAGCGTTCGAGCTTGAGGGTCACGCGCCCTTCCTGCTCGGGCCAGTTGATGCCCTCCGGCCGCAGGGCGTAGGCGGTGCGCATCACATCGATCAAGTCCCAGCGACTGTTGCCGCCCTGCCACTCGCGCGCATAGGGGTCGAAAAAATTGCGGTACAGACTGTAGCGCGTCATTTCATCGTCGAATCGCAGGGTGTTGTAGCCGGCGCCGCAGGTACCTGGCGCGGCCAATTCGGCGTGCACCCGAGTCATGAAATCGGCTTCGGCAAGGCCCTTCTCAGCGAGGATACTCGGCGTAATACCCGTGATCGCACACGCTGCCGGATGAGGCAGGATATCGTCGCTGGGCTGGCAATAAAGGTTGATCGGCGCACCGACCTCATTGAGCTCAAGGTCGGTGCGGATACCGGCTACCTGGAGCGGGCGATCGTTGCGCGGGTTGATGCCGGTGGTTTCATAGTCGTACCAGAAAATCGAGGTCACGGGCTATTCCTGTGCTGAAGACCGACAAAGTCTAGGCGCTGCAAGGCGTCCGGGGCCAGCGATACCTTACTGTATAAATATCCAGAAAAACCTCGGGTGGTTGCTTCCATCCTCGACACTGCTAGCATCCGTGTCTCTCAAGTCGCCTCGCAGTGCCAAGGATCGCAATGCCATCAACCCCTCTGGATACCCACTATCAGATAGAAACGCCCGAGGGCATCGACCTGCCCCTGCGCCCTGCTGGCCTGCCCTCCCGGGCATTGGCGTTTGCATTCGACCTGGGCGTGCGCGGGATCATCATGGGTATCCTGCTGGTGCCGCTGGCGCTGCTCGGCAATGTGGGGATCGGGCTGGGTTCGCTGCTGCTGTTCCTGGTGAGCTGGTGGTACATGGTGTTGTTCGAAGTGCTCAACCAGGGCTGCTCGCCAGGCAAGCAGGTCATGGGGCTGCGCGTGGTACAAGATGACGGCACGCCCATTGGCTGGTCGGCATCGCTGATCCGCAACCTGCTGCGTTTCGTCGACATGCTGCCCTTCGGTTATTTCCTGGGCGCGATCAGTTGCCTGCAACATCCGCACTTCAAGCGGCTCGGCGACCTGGCCGCCGGTACGCTGGTGGTCTACCGGGAATTGCCGCTGGTACGCCCAAGCATCCCTCAAGCGCCCGCCCTGCGCCTACCCTTCGCACTGGAGTTGAGCGAACAGAGGGCCATCCTCGGTTTCGCCGAACGCCAGGCCGAACTCTCGGCCGAACGGGTGCATGAACTGGCCGCCATCCTCGCAGAGCCCCTGCAGGTGTCTGCGCCGCGCGCCGTGGAGCAACTCAACGGGGTAGCCCGTGGTTTGTTGGGGCCGACATGAAGCAGAGCCTTTTTGAAAGCCGCCACCAGCGCCAATGGCATACCTTCGCCGAGCAGTTGACACAACTGGAGCAAGGTAAAGCCAAGGCCGCTGATGTTGCCGACTTCCCGCATCAATATCGACGCCTGTGCCAACATCTGGCCCTGGCTCAGCAACGCGGCTATAGCAGTTACCTGGTCGACACGTTGCAACAACTGGCACTGCGCGGCCATCAACAACTGTATCGCCATCGCAGCCAACTGACGGCAAACATACTGGCGTTTCTTCTCGCCGACTTCCCGCGCCTGGTACGCGAACAATGGCGCTTCGTGCTGATCGCTGGCCTGCTATTCTTTGGCAGCCTGGTGGGGATAGCCCTGCTGGTGTACCTGTTCCCCGATCTTATCTACAGCATCATCAGCCCCCAGCAGGTGGCCGACATGCAGGGCATGTACAACCCCGACGCCAGCCGTCTGGGCCGTGCTGCCGAACGGGCCGCCAGCGAAGACTGGATGATGTTTGGCTATTACGTGATGCACAACATCGGCATCGCCTTCCAGACCTTTGCCGCCGGCCTGTTGTTCGGCCTGGGCAGTGTGTTCTTCCTGATTTTCAACGGCCTGGTCATAGGTGCAGTCTCCGGGCACCTTACCGACATTGGCTATGGCCAGACCTTCTGGTCGTTTGTCATTGGTCACGGCGCATTCGAGTTGAGCGCCATCACGCTGGCCGGTGCCGCAGGTTTGCAACTGGGCTGGTCACTGGTTGCCCCCGGGCGCTTGGCACGCAGCGAGGCCCTGCGCCTGGCCGCCCGCAAAAGCGTACGGATGCTTTGCGGTGTCATGGTGTTCCTGTTGATCGCAGCCTTTATCGAAGCCTACTGGTCCTCAACCACTCGCATTGAGCCCTGGATCAAATACGCAGTAGGCGCCGCGCTCTGGCTGCTGGTGGCCGTTTACCTGTCCCTGGCCGGGCGGAGTCGCCATGCGCCTGACTGACGCCAGCGTGGTGATTCGCCCGCGTACTTCCTGGGAAGCCATGGACCTGGGCGTACTGATGGCCAGGGAACACCGTGTCCTGCTGATGGGCAGTTGGGCGCTCGTAAGCTTGCCGGTATTCAGCCTGTTGACGGTGCTGCTCTGGAATTACCCGTCTTTGGTCATGTTCCTGTTCTGGTGGCTCAAGCCGGCCTTCGACCGCTTGCCGCTGTACATTCTGTCCAAGGCCCTGTTTGGTGAGCCCCCCAGCCTCAAACAGGCCGTTCGCCAGTGGCCGCAATTGCTCAAGGGGCAACTGTTCGCAAGCCTGACGTGGCGGCGGCTGAGCATGAGCCGCAGCTTCACCCTGCCCGTCAGCCAACTGGAAGGCCTGGACGGTGACGCACGTCAACGACGCCTTGGAGTGTTGCTGCAACGTAACGCTGGCGCCGCACGCTGGCTGACGACCATCGGTGTGCACATGGAAATCGGCCTCTGGTTTGGCGGCATGACCCTGTTCTATCTCTTCATCCCGCAACAGGTTGAACTGGACTGGGACTGGCAACGGCTAATATTCGCGTCAGCCTCGGACGTGCTTTGGCTTGAGCACCTGAGCAATGCCTTCTATGCCCTGGTCCTGGTGTTCTGGGAACCCATCTACGTCGCCTGTGGCTTCAGCCTGTACCTCAACCGCCGCACAGTGCTGGAGGCCTGGGACCTGGAACTGGTATTCCGTCGGCTGCGCCAGCGCCTGAGCAATGTTGCACCGCTGCTGTTGCTGGTGGTTGGCCTGGGGTTGCTACACATCAGCCCACCGACCATGGCAGATGAAACCACAGCCCATAAGCCACTTAGCACCCAGGCCGCCAGCCAATCCATCCAGGCGTTGCTGGAAAAGCCACCTTTCAAGAACCCGGAAACCGTCACACGCTATCGGTTTGGCGAAGAAAAAGCGCCGGTTAAAAACAAGGCCACGGGCAACGGCAAATTACCTGGCTGGCTCCAGGCACTGCTCGACAACCTTAACAGCGACACCTTCAAATACGTCGCCAAAACTTTGGAAATACTGCTCTGGAGCCTTGTGATTGGCGGCCTGGCCCTGGTGTGCTGGCGTTACCGTGAATGGTTGCGCACGTTCGTCAGCCGCCTTGGGCCTACTCGCACGGCCGCTCCCTCGCCCGTTCCCGCTCAGTTGTTCGGGCTGGAACTGGGCACCGAGACATTGCCCGAAGACATCGCCAGTACCGCCGAACAACTATGGCCCACCCACCCACGGGAAGCCCTTGGCCTGCTGTATCGCGGGTTGCTCAGCCGGCTGTTGCACGAGTTCGACCTGCCACTGACAAGCGCCGATACCGAGGGGCAGGTACTGGAGCGTGTTCATCATTTGCAACAACCGCAGTTACTGGCGTTCAGCGACGAACTGACACGCCACTGGCAAAACCTGGCCTATGGTCACCGTCTGCCGCCTTCTTCAGCCCAACAAAAACTGTGCAGCGACTGGCGTGCTCTTTTCAGTGACGGAGCGGGCCAATGAATCGCGCGCTATTGTGGACAGCGCTGTTGTTGGCGTGCCTGGTGGGTGCGGGCGGCTTATATGCCTGGCACAAGGCAATTCCCTACGAGGAAGTGGTTGACCGGGGCTCGTCGCCAGAGGCTCGCGCCAATCCCTATCTGGCCGCCGAGCACTTTCTACGCCAGCACGGCTTGGTCGTGGCACACGCCAAGGGCCTTGAACGACTCGCCGAACTGCCCGCCAAAGGCCATAGCCTGTTGTTGCTGGGAGAGCGCAGCAACATGACCCCACGCCAGGTCGACCAACTGCTGGGCTGGGCAAAAGCCGGTGGCCACCTGCTCCTGGTCGCCGAGGCATTATGGGATGAAGAAGCCGGCACAAGCGGTGACCTGCTGCTTGATCGCCTCACTATCCGCCAAACCTTGAGCGACACCTTCGACGAACCCGTGCCACCGCGTAAAAAAACCAAACCGGATCTGACCAAGCTCTATGTCGACAACGAAACCGCACCGGCGTACTTTAGTTTTGACACTTACTTCAACCTCACCGACCCCAAGCACCTGGCGCAGTTTTCCGCCAACAGCGCCCAGTCCAGCCACCTGATGCAACTCGACCTGGGGCAAGGTCGCGTCACGGTGATCACCGACAGCGACCTATGGAAAACCACAGATATCGGCAACCATGATAACGCCTGGTTGCTGTGGTACCTGAACCAGGGCACTGACGTCACCCTGCTGTTCAACAGCGACACAGACGATCTGTTTACTCTGTTGCTCCGTTATTTCCCCCAGGCCCTCGTCGCCCTGGTTGCGCTGCTTGCTTTGGGGCTGTGGCAGGCAGGCATGCGCCAGGGCCCGATCCAGACACCGGCGCCCAAGGCACGTCGCCAGCTGCAGGAACACTTGCAGGCCAGCGCGGACTTCCTATTGCGCCGCAGCGGCCAGGGCACGTTGTTGCAAGCCTTGCGACACGACATCCTGCGCGCAGCCCGGCGACGCCATCCAGGGTTCGAACACCTCGATGCGTCAGAGCAACGCCAAGTGCTGGAACACCTTACGCGACAACCCCCTCACATCATCAGCCAGGCGCTTGAGCCCGTTGCGCTGAAGCGGCTTTCCAGCGCCGACTTCAGCCGTCAGGTGGCGCACCTGCAAACCCTCAGGAATGCCTTATGAGCGACTCTCCACTGGCCACCGCCCTGACCGCCGAAAACCTTCAGCAGGCCAGCCAGCAGGCCCAGGCGCTGCGCGTGGAATTGCGCAAGGCCGTGATTGGCCAGGACCTTGTGATTGACGACGTGCTCACCGCCCTGATCGCAGGCGGCCACGTCCTGCTTGAAGGCGTGCCTGGCCTGGGCAAGACCTTGCTGGTACGGGCCCTGGCCCGCTGCTTTGGCGGTGATTTCGCCCGCATCCAGTTCACCCCGGACCTAATGCCCAGCGATGTCACCGGCCACGCCGTTTACGACCTGCAGACCGAACAGTTCAAACTGCGCAAGGGGCCGTTGTTCACCCACCTGTTGCTGGCCGACGAGATCAACCGTGCACCCGCCAAGACCCAGGCAGCGCTGCTGGAGGCCATGCAGGAACGCCAAGTGACCCTGGAGGGCGAGGCGTTGCCCATCGGCCAGCCTTTCATGGTCCTGGCGACCCAGAACCCTATCGAACAGGAAGGCACCTACCCACTGCCCGAGGCCGAACTGGACCGCTTCATGCTCAAGGTGCGAATGGACTACCCGGATGCTCTACAAGAGCTGGATATGGTCCGCGAAGTGACTCGCTCGTCCAAGGCAGACATGTTGGAGGTGCAGCCGTTGCGTACCGTGCTGCAAGCCGAGGACGTGGTACGGATGCAGCAAATTGCCAGTGACTTGCCGTTGGATGAGCAGGTGCTCGACTACGCCGTGCGCCTGGCCCGTGCCACGCGCAGTTGGCCGGGGCTGGCCATCGGTGCCGGCCCCAGGGCCTCCATCGCTCTGGTACGCGGTGCCCGTGCCCGTGCGCTGTTGCGCGGTGGCGAATTCGTCACCCCCGATGACATCAAGGGCTGCGCCCTGGCGGTACTGCGTCACCGGGTACGCATAGCACCAGAGCTGGACATCGACGGCTTGGAGGTCGACCAGGTGCTCCAGCAGTTACTCGACCAGATTGCGGCACCAAGGCAATGACGCGGCCATGAAACCGACTCGTCTGCTGCTGACCTGGCTGGGCGTTCTGCTCGGCTTGAACATCTTGTTGGGCGCTTCGGCAGCGTTGCAGTTCAAAGTGCCCGCCACCTTGCATTCGGTAGCCTGGGGCCTGCTGCTGGCCCTGTTGCTGCTGGCGTTGCTGGATGCTGCACGCTTGCGTCGCCGCCCTTCGACCCGCGTGTACAGAACATTGCCTGGTAGCCTGGCGCTGGGGCGCTGGGAAGAAATACGCCTGTGCCTGGAGCACGACTACCCGCAACCTCTGACCGTGCAGGTGTTCGATCACGTGCCCGATGGCCTGGCTGTGGAGAACCTGCCTCAATTCATTCAACTACGCCCCGGTGAACGTGCTGAGCTGGGCTATCGCGTGCGCCCCTTGCGGCGCGGGCACTTCCATTTCAGTCGCTGCGAGCTGCTGCTGCCCAGCCCATTGGGGCTGTGGTCGGCACGACGATGGGTCGACACCCGCGATTCCACCCGTGTTTACCCGGATTTCGCGCGCTTATACGGTGCGCAGTTACGGGGTGTGGATAACTGGCTGAGCCAACTGGGCGTGCGCCAACATCAGCGGCGAGGGTTGGGCCTGGAATTTCACCAACTGCGCGAGTTTCGTGAAGGTGACAGCCTGCGTCAGATCGACTGGAAAGCCACCGCCCGCCAACGAACGCCCATTGCCCGGGAATACCAGGACGAACGCGACCAGCAAATCGTGTTCATGCTCGATTGCGGCCAGCACATGCGCAGCCAGGATGACGAACTGTCACATTTTGACCACGCGCTCAATGCCTGCCTGCTGCTGAGCTACGTTGCCTTGCGACAGGGCGATGCCGTAGGGCTGTGCACGTTCGCCAGCGACCAGCCGCGCTACCTGAAGCCGGTCAAGGGCAGTGGCCAATTGAACCTGTTGCTCAATGCGGTCTATGACCTACAGACCACGCGAAAAACCGCCGACTACCAGGCGGCCGCCAGCCAGTTGTTGGCACGTCAAAAACGCCGGGCGCTGGTGATCATCGTCACCAACCTGCGGGATGAGGAGGATGAAGCGCTGATGGCTGCCGTCCAGCGTATCGGCAGGCATCACCGGGTACTGGTGGCCAGCCTGAGGGAAGAGGTCCTCGACCAGCTACGTCAGACGCCTGTGCAGACATTGCCCGAAGCCCTGGCTTACAGCGGCACGATCGATTACCTCAACACCCGCAACCAACGCCATGATCGTTTGAGTGCCCATGGGCTGTCGGTGCTCGATACCTTGCCATCGGCGCTGGGTGCCGGGCTGGTCACACGCTATCTGGAGTGGAAAAAGGCCGGGGTATTCTGAGGATGACTGCGCAGGGGTATGGCCAGGAAACGGCCACGACCCCACGCATAATTCAGACAGAGGCCTGCAAAGGATAAAAGCTGAAGTACTGCAACAGCGCGTTGATCAGGTGCCGGTATTCCTCGGGCGCCTCAAGCACGCTGAACCCCGAGTCGTAATGCTGCGGGGTGACATCCTCGTGGCTCCACAAGCAGGTTGCCGTGAGGTCAATCGCCTTGAACTCGCCTTGCGCCACCGGCACTTTCAAGCGCAGCTCGAAATCCACCTCGGTCATCATGGGTAACGAGCTGATCAGCATCAGACCGTTTTCAGACACATTTCCAAGATAGCCGATTGGCTTGTCGGTAATACGATTGAACACCTGCAGAAAATACGGCAGTTGATGCCGCTCGATCCGTCGTTCGGTAAACATGGTGAAGTCGCCATCCAATAGCCAAAAATCTGGCCGTGCCAGTGATTCGGAACAAGCAATCGCTCGCTCTCCCTGGATCTCGGTGTGACAAAACCTACCGCTTGTCACCAAACAAATGCCGAATCCGGGCCTTGCATCCGTTCGAATGGGAAACTGCACAAACAGACATTCAAAGATTAGCCCAAGACTGGCGACAGGCCAGCTATAAAATGACAAATACCATTACAACGACGCAGGCCTTGGTTTTGCCAGGCCTGCAGCCGGCAGATGCCCCAGTTGCTGCAAGGTATCGAGCCGCGCGCGGGCTCGATAGGCGTACTCGCTAGACGGGTAGTGGCCGATGATGAACTGATAGGTCTGCGCGGCATCGACAAACAGTTTCTGGCGTTCCAGGCACTGCCCGCGCAACATCGAAACCTCCGGTTGCACGTAGCGGCGGGTACGGCTCTCGCGATCGACCTGGGACAACTCCAGGGTGACACGCTGGCAATCACCGACCCCATAGGCGCGGTAAGCGTTGTTCAAATGGTGGTCCATCGACCAGCGGGTACAGCCGACAACACTGACGGCCAGGGCAGCAACGAGCAAAATTCGCATGGGGTTCTCCTGTCTTGTGCAGTGTATCGACCCCTGGTCGAAAATCTTCAAGGCGTTTACCCATTCAACCGCAGCCAAAACAAGCCAATCGTCGATAAGTAGTGCAAACGAACAATGACTACAACGAAAGAGCATAGTAGCCTTCCCCAGCGCTTGAACTCAGGAGTCCGTGCATGTCCGTCCGTCGTACCAAAATCGTCGCCACCCTTGGCCCGGCCAGTAACTCGCCGGAAGTCCTCGAACAGCTGATTCTGGCTGGTTTGGACGTCGCCCGTCTGAACTTCTCCCACGGCACCCCGGACGAGCACAAGGCTCGTGCCAAGCTGGTGCGTGACCTGGCCGCCAAGCATGGCCGCTTCGTTGCACTCTTGGGCGACCTGCAAGGCCCGAAAATCCGTATCGCCAAATTTACCAACAAGCGGATCGAGCTGAAGATCGGTGACAAATTCACCTTCTCCACCAGCCACCCGCTGACCGAAGGCACCCAGGACGTGGTGGGCATCGACTACCCGGACCTGGTCAAGGACTGCGGCGTCGGTGACGAGCTGCTGCTGGACGACGGCCGTGTGGTCATGCGCGTCGACACCGCCACGCCGACCGAACTCAATTGCACCGTGATCATCGGCGGCCCGCTGTCCGACCACAAAGGCATCAACCGTCGCGGTGGTGGCCTGACGGCGCCGGCCCTGACTGAAAAAGACAAGGCTGACATCAAGCTCGCCGCCGAAATGGAAGTGGACTACCTCGCCGTGTCCTTCCCGCGCGACGCCGCCGACATGGAATACGCCCGTAAGCTGCGCGACGAAGCCGGCGGTACCGCCTGGCTGGTAGCGAAGATCGAGCGTGCTGAAGCCGTGGCCGATGATGAAACCCTCGACGGCCTGATCAAGGCTTCCGATGCCGTGATGGTTGCCCGTGGCGACCTGGGCGTGGAAATCGGTGACGCCGAGCTGATCGGTATCCAGAAGAAGATCATCCTGCACGCACGCCGTCATAACAAAGCGGTGATCGTTGCGACCCAGATGATGGAGTCGATGATCCAGAACCCGATGCCGACCCGTGCCGAAGTGTCCGACGTGGCCAACGCCGTGCTCGACTACACCGACGCCGTGATGCTCTCTGCTGAAAGTGCCGCCGGCCCGTACCCGCTGGAAGCCGTGCAGGCCATGGCGCGTATCTGCGTCGGTGCCGAAAAGCACCCGACCAGCAAGACCTCCAGCCACCGCATCGGCAAGGTTTTCGAAAGCTGTGACCAGAGCATCGCCCTGGCTGCCATGTACACCGCCAACCACTTCCCGGGCGTGAAAGCGATCATCGCTTTGACCGAAAGTGGCTACACGCCGTTGATCATGTCGCGCATCCGTTCCTCGGTGCCTATCTACGCTTTCACCCCACACCGCGAAGCCCAGGCCCGCGCGGCCATGTTCCGTGGCGTGTACACCATCCCGTTCGACCCGGCGTCGCTGGCACCGAACGAAGTCAGCCAGAAGGCGATCGACGAGTTGGTCAAACGCGGCGTCGTGGAGAAAGGCGACTGGGTCATCCTGACCAAGGGCGACAGCTACCACACCACCGGTGGCACCAATGGCATGAAGATCCTGCATGTGGGCGACCCACAGGTCTGAGTGACAAGCTGAAAAACAAAAGCCCCGCCCTGTGAATGGCGGGGCTTTTTGCATTTCAGTGCAGGCCACTGTGTTGAATTTCAGCACCTCATCGCAGGCAAGCCAGCTCCCTCAATAGTCAGACAACTCGGTTTACTGTGGGAGCTGGCTTGCCTGCGATGGCGTCATCGGCTCCGGACGATAAGCTCCGATACCGACTTGACCAGGCTTTTCATAACGTAAAAGGGCGAGCCAGGAACACATCCGCCAGCAATTGATTACGCGGCAGTCCCGCCAGGAACAAGCGCTTGGAAAAGGCCTCGACGCTGGCAGGGTGCCCGCAAAGCAAGGCCAGGGTGTGCCGGGAAACCAGCCGCAGTTGCGCCAATGCCGGCTGCAACTGCGCCGCGGTCCATAGCTCCACGGTGAGGTGCCCATGTTGCGCGGCAAGCGCTGCCAGGGGTTCAGCCAGATAATGAGCCTCGGCCTCATGGGCCAGGTGAATCACGCGAATCTCGCCTTGATGATCCTGGCGCAGTGCCTCGCGCAACACGCCCCACAAGGGGCCCAGGCCAGTACCGGAGGCCAGCAGCCACAAGGGTCGTGATTGCCAGTCAGGATCATAGTGCAGCGCTCCACCCCGCAGTTCGCCCAGGCATACAGGATTACCGACCTTCAACTGTCGCGCGGCATCGCTGAAGGCACCGGGTTGACGGCAGTCGATATGGAACTCCAGATACGGCTCCTCCTGGGGCAAACTCGCCAGGGAATAAGGGCGTGCCACCTGCCCTGCCCACAGCACCAAATGCTGCCCGGCCCTGTACCGCAGGGCACGTTCTGGTTGCAGGCGCAGGCGCAGTACCGTCGAACTCAGCCAATCGGCGCCCACCACCTGGGCGGGCAAGCCATCGCGCTGGGGATCAAACGCGTCGACCTTCAGGTCCGCAATGACCCGGCACTGGCACGCCAGGCGCCAACCTTGCTGGCGCTGCGTCGGGCTCAGGGCTTCGGGCTGCTGGTCGTCAACCTCACCCTCGCAACGCACCAGGCACGCATGGCAACTGCCGGCCCGGCAACTGAAGGGCACGGCCACACCGGCCTGATTCAAGGCATCCAGCAGGTTGCTGCCGGGGGTGACCGACCAGTGGCGTTCGCCGACATACAGTTCAGGCATATAAAGACTCGATCATAAGGAGCGCGCACAGGGAATCATGCCTGCGACAGTTTGACCATAGTCGGGTGTATCGGCCACCGTGCCGGGTTATACTGCCGCGCCTTTTTAGCGTCGCGCCTGCACCATTCTGGCGTGCCTTGGAAAGATGGCTTCAGCCGACCGATGCAACACTGAGGCCATCTTTATTGAATGTTCCCTTATAGAGGAGCGCGACTCATGACCGTGATCAAGCAAGACGACCTGATTCAGAGCGTTGCCGACGCCCTGCAATTCATTTCCTACTACCACCCCGTTGACTTCATCCAGGCCATGCACGAAGCCTACCTGCGCGAAGAATCGCCGGCAGCCCGTGACTCCATCGCCCAGATCCTGATCAACTCGCGCATGTGTGCCACCGGCCATCGCCCGATCTGCCAGGACACCGGTATTGTCACCGTGTTCGTGCGCGTGGGTATGGACGTGCGCTGGGACGGCGCCACCATGGGCCTGGACGACATGATCAACGAAGGCGTGCGTCGCGCCTACAACCTGCCAGAAAACGTCCTGCGCGCCTCGATCCTCGCCGACCCGGCCGGCGCCCGCAAGAACACCAAGGACAACACCCCTGCGGTCATCCACTATTCCATCGTCCCGGGTAACACCGTGGAAGTGGACGTGGCGGCCAAGGGTGGCGGCTCCGAGAACAAGTCGAAAATGGCCATGCTCAACCCGTCCGACTCGATCGTCGACTGGGTGCTCAAGACTGTTCCGACCATGGGCGCCGGCTGGTGCCCACCGGGCATGCTCGGCATTGGCATCGGCGGTACCGCCGAGAAAGCCGCGGTAATGGCCAAGGAAGTGTTGATGGAGTCCATCGACATCCACGAGCTGAAAAAGCGCGGCCCGCAAAACCGTATTGAAGAAATGCGCCTGGAGCTGTTCGAGAAGGTCAACCAACTGGGCATCGGCGCCCAGGGCCTGGGTGGCCTGACCACCGTGCTCGACGTGAAGATCATGGACTACCCGACCCACGCCGCGTCCCTGCCGGTGTGCATGATCCCCAACTGCGCCGCCACCCGTCACGCGCACTTCGTGCTGGACGGCTCGGGCCCGGCGTCGCTGGAAGCGCCATCGTTGGACGCCTACCCGGAAATCGTCTGGGAAGCTGGCCCATCGGCCCGCCGCGTCAACCTCGACACCCTGACCCCGGAAGAAGTGCAGAGCTGGAAGCCGGGCGAAACCGTCCTGCTCAACGGCAAGATGCTTACCGGTCGCGATGCGGCGCACAAGCGCATGGTCGAGATGCTGAACAAGGGCGAAACCTTGCCGGTGGACCTCAAGGGCCGCTTTATCTACTACGTCGGCCCGGTTGATCCGGTGCGCGAAGAAGTGGTTGGCCCAGCGGGCCCGACCACTGCGACGCGGATGGACAAGTTCACCCGCCAGATCCTGGAGCAAACCGGCCTGCTGGGCATGATCGGCAAATCCGAGCGCGGCCCGACCGCCATCGAAGCGATCAAGGACCACAAGGCCGTGTACCTGATGGCCGTGGGCGGCGCCGCTTACCTGGTGGCCCAGGCCATCAAGAAGTCGCGCGTGGTTGCCTTCGCCGAACTGGGCATGGAAGCCATTTACGAGTTCGACGTCAAAGACATGCCGGTCACCGTTGCAGTGGACAGCAAAGGTGAGTCCGTCCACATCACCGGTCCTGCCATCTGGCAGAAAAAGATCAGTGACAGCCTGGCGGTAGAAGTGCAGTAAGCACCACCTCCAAAAGAATAAAGGCGACTGCGGCCCCATGGCCCAGTCGCCTTTTTTCTGCCTGAAACAAGAGGGCTAGCTCCCACACAAGCTCCTTGGTCACAAGATATGAGCTGCCCATGCTATGGTGCTCGCCCCTTACCGTGCCTGTTCATCATCGTATGATCGTGATCCCTCGCCCCCTGCGCCTGACCTTCTATTCTCTGTTGATCATCGCCGGTGCGGTGCTGGCTGCCGCCTTGGCCACGCGCCATGCCGAACGCCAGGCCTTGGTGGACGACGCCGCCCGTGCCAATCAGCAGCTGGCGCTGTATGCCAACTCGCTGCACACCCTGATCGAACGCTACCGTGCCCTGCCCGCCGTGCTGGCGCTGGATTCGGAGATGATCAGCGCCTTGAAGGGCCCGCTGGACGCCACCACGCAAGACCGGCTCAACCGCAAGCTGGAGCGCATCAACGGCGCTGCGCAGTCTTCGACCCTGGAACTGATGGACCGCACCGGCCTGGCCGTGGCCGCCAGCAACTGGAACCTGCCCAGCAGTTATGTCGGCCACAACTACGCGTTCAGGCCGTATTTCAGCCAGACCTTGAGCCACGGCACCGGGCGCTTTTATGCAGTGGGCGTGACCACGGGTATTCCGGGCTACTTTCTTTCCAGTGCGGTCGTGGATGAGCACGAGCAGTTCCTCGGCGCCATGGTGGTCAAGCTGGAGTTCCCCGAGCTGGAGCGCGAGTGGGCCCAGGGCAATGACCTGCTGTTGGTCAGCGATGCGCGAGGCATCGTGTTTATCGCCAACCAGCCGGGCTGGCGTTATCGCAACCTGCGGCCGTTGTCCGAAAATGACCTGGCTGAACTCAAGGCCACCCGCCAATACGATAAGAAGCAACTGCAGCCGCTGGACACCCAGCTCCTGCAACGCTTTGACGAAAACAGCCACTTGATTCGCGTCGGCGGCCCCGACGGCAACGCCAATTACATCTGGGAGTCGCTGCCGCTCAAGCGCGAAGGTTGGACCCTGCACCTGTTGCGCAAACCCCAGTTTGCCTTTGAAGACCAACGTAACGCGGGCCTTGCCGCTGCGGGTTCGTGGCTGGCATTGGTGTTCTTGGTGCTGTTCCTCAGCCAGCGCTGGCGCCTGGCCCGCTTGCGCCAGCGCAGCCGTGAAGAACTGGAGCAATTGGTCGAAGAACGCACCCAGGCGCTGCGCACCGCCCAGGATGGCCTGGTGCAGTCGGCCAAGCTGGCGGCATTGGGGCAAATGTCGGCCGCCCTCGCCCATGAAATCAACCAGCCGCTGACCGCCCAGCGCATGCAACTGGCGACGCTGCGGCTGCTGCTCGACCATGGTCGCGTGGACGATGCCTACAAGGCGCTCACGCCATTGGATGACATGCTCACGCGCATGGCCGCGCTCACCGGCCACCTCAAGACGTTCGCGCGCAAGAGCCCCAGTGGCCTGCGCGAAAAGCTGGACCTGGCGACGGTGGTCGACCAATCCTTGCACCTGCTCGACGCGCGCCTGCGTGACGAAGCCATCGGTGTGGTGCTGGACCTCACCCGCCCGGCCTGGGTACGTGGCGACGCGATCCGCCTGGAACAGGTGCTGATCAACCTGTTGCGCAACGCCCTCGACGCCATGGCCGATAAACCGCGCAAGCGCCTGGAAATCCGCCTGCACGCCGATCAGCAGCTGTGGCAGTTGAGCGTCTGCGACAGCGGCGGCGGGATTGCCGAAGAACATTTGAGCAGCGTGTTCGACCCATTTTTCACTACCAAACCGGTGGGCGACGGGCTCGGTTTGGGACTCGCGGTGTCCTACGCTATCGTGCATGAACTGGGCGGACGCCTGAGTGCCGCTAACCGTGGCGATGGCGCGACTTTCACCTTGACCCTGCCTATCGCCCTGGAGACGCCAGACCTATGTTGAACGCGGTGATTGTGGTCGATGACGAAGCCAGTATTCGCACGGCCGTCGAGCAATGGCTGAGCCTGTCGGGGTTTGACGTGCAGTTGTTCAGCCGCGCCGAAGAGTGCCTGGCGCAACTGCCCAAGGACTTTGCCGGGGTGATTCTGAGCGACGTGCGCATGCCGGGGCTCAGCGGCCTTGAACTGTTGGCCGAGGTGCAGCGCCGCGATGCCGATTTGCCGGTGATTTTGCTCACCGGCCATGGCGACGTGCCAATGGCCGTCGAAGCCATGCGTGACGGCGCCTATGACTTCCTGGAAAAACCCTTCAGCCCCGACGCCTTGCTCAACAGCCTGCGCCGGGCGTTGGACAAGCGTGGCCTGATCCTGGAAAACCGCCGCCTGCATCAACAGGCCGATCATCGCGCGCAGTTGGAGTCCAGCCTGCTGGGTGTGTCCAAGGGCCTTCAAAGCTTGCGCCGCCAAGTGCTGGACCTGGCGAGTTTGCCGGTCAATGTGCTGATTCGCGGTGAAACCGGCAGCGGCAAGGAGTTGGTCGCCCGCTGCCTGCACGACTTCGGCCCACGCGCAAAGAAGCCGTTCGTGGCCCTCAATTGCGCGGCAATCCCCGAGCAGTTGTTCGAAGCCGAACTGTTCGGACATGAAAGCGGCGCTTTCACCGGCGCCCAGGGCAAACGTATCGGCAAGCTGGAATATGCCCACGGCGGCACCTTGTTCCTGGATGAAATCGAAAGCATGCCCCTGGCCCAGCAAGTGAAATTGCTGCGCGTGTTGCAGGAACAGAAGCTGGAGCGACTGGGCTCCAACCAGAGTATCCAAGTGGACCTGCGCATCATCGCTGCCACCAAGCCCGACCTGCTGGAAGAAGCCCGTGCCGGGCGCTTTCGCGAAGACCTGGCCTATCGGCTCAACGTCGCGCAACTGCGCCTGCCGCCATTGCGTGAACGTCGCGAAGATATTCCGCTGCTGTACGAGCATTTTGCGCAAAGCGCCGCCGAGCGTCTGGGCCGCCAGGTCGAGCCCTTGAGTGGGCCACAGTTGGGGCGCCTGCTCAGCCATGACTGGCCGGGCAATGTGCGCGAACTGGCCAACGTCGCCGAGCGCCAGGTGTTGGGGCTGGACGAGCCGGAACCGCAAGGGATCGAGGCCGGGCAGTCGTTAGCAGCGCAGCAAGAAGCGTTCGAGGCACACTGCCTGAAGGCCGCGTTGACGCGTCACAAGGGCGATATCAAGGCGGTGCTGGCCGAGTTGCAACTGCCGCGCCGTACCTTCAATGAGAAGATGCAGCGGCATGGGTTGGTAAGGGAGATGTTTCTCTGATCCCGCTTCTGTATCGATTGGAAGGACGTCTTCGCGAGCAAGCCCGCTCCCACATTTGAAATGCATTCCAACC